>CAIPXZ010000588.1 GCA_903869075.1 uncultured Myxococcales bacterium
CACCACGACGCCCGGCTCCGGCGGCACAACGGGCTTGACGACAGGCTTCGCCGGCTCGATGAGCACCGGCTTGGGCGGCGGCACCGGCTTCTCGACCAGCGGCACGCCGCCCAGCTGTTTCAGCAGCGTCTCGGCAGTGCCGCACCCGGCAGAATCCGCTGGTGCCAGCTGCAAATAGCGCTGCAGATGGCCAATCGTCGCCTTTTTGTCGCCCAGCTGCCGCTCGAGGATCGCGGCTTTCAGCAGCGGATCGGCGCGGTCCGGCGCCATGCGCCAGGCCTCCAAGTAGAGCGTTGCCGCGAGCAGTGCATCGCCAGCCGACTCCGCCTTCTTGGCCTCCAACGCCTTCTGGCCGGACAACTCGGCCCGCAGGCTCTCCAGATAGCCCTTGGCTTTCTGGGCCCGCGCCGGGTCGGTATCCGGGATGGCCAGGAACGCCACGTAGTCCTGCTCAGCGTGCTCCAGGTCGCGCCCGGTGTGTGCAGCGCGCGCCGCGCCGTAGAGATACGCGGACTGCGAACCGTCGATGTGATACGCCTCGCGATACAGCGTGGCCGCCTCAGTCATGTTGCCAGCTTCAAACGCCTTGGCGGCGCGGGACGCAAGCGCTTCCGCAGTCTTGTGCACATCCAGCGCGACCGCAATTGACGGTACGACCACGGAGAGGCCCGCCAGGAGCAGTGTAAGCGTCAGCAGTTGGGCGACGACCCGGTACATTCAGACTCCGGCGCAAAGCCGCGTTTCGGCCGTCAGGACGCTAGCATGCGGGCCTGTGGCCTGCAACGCCGAACACGCGGAGGTGCCCCGGTGCGGACGGAGGGCGCACCGCTCCCGTCTGGCCTCGCCATTCACCGCCGGCATCGAACCGCCCATCCGAGCGAGTTCACTCAGCGCCGTTACAAGCCCCACGGAATGTCGGAACCGTGTGCCCGTCATAGCTGGCGGGGCACTTCACGTGGATTTGGTCATGTGAACATTGACACCATCGCCGTCGTCTGGTGTCCGCAGTGTGAAGTGCCGGTCCCAAGCTGCCAGTCCACACGTTGCGCATCCGCTCGCGCGTCAGCACCGCTGACGTCATCCAGGACGTCCTGGAAGGCACTGGCGCAGTGGCGTACTGGGGGCTTGTGCTGCTCGATTAGTGAGCGCGGCGAACGATCGTTCGCATGACCGACCTCAGGGTGCGGTTGCCGTGCCGTCCGACTTTTCACAGGCGGCGACGTACACAAACGTCTGGCCGGCGATGAGGTTCAGGACCTCGCCAGCGCGTTCCACCGGTACTGTAAAGCAGCCCCAGCTCAGGCCCATCGTGCCGCCATCAGGCATTCGGTTGGTGTGAAAGAGAATCGCGCGTTTCCGCGCGTTGTCGTTTACGCCCCTGTTGAGACCGTCGACCTCCAGACTGAGTCCGAACTTCCCTTCGCGCAGATTCTTGCCCGTCACGTACGCCCCGGGTGACGACAGCTTCGAGTCGATCGCGTTGCCGCACGTGGTCGCGGTGTGCGTCTTCGGGTCATCGGAGAGAGCGGCATGGCTCGTGCGCGACTGGAATAGCACGCGGTCGCCGTGCGCGCAGTCGATGACCCAAAGGCGCTCCTCGGCTGAGGGCCGATTCAGGTCGATGACGGTGATGATGTCGCTCCGCCGCACGGAACGCTTGTGCGCGGTCTGCGAAGCCTTGGCCCTTGCAACCAGTTCCCCGGACGGTCGCGCTGGCGTCTTGGGCAAGGGGCGCGCGGCAGTGGGCCGCTTCGCCGCCGTGGGCGATGGTGCCGATTCGCGCGAGCAAGCCACCAGCAACAGGGTTATGGCGTTAAGTAGGACGCGCGCGAACTGCAAGCCGGCGGGTGTGCGCCCCAAGGTTTTGTCGACGCTTCCACCCCACGCCAATGCCAATCTCATCGGAGCCTCACTGGGAGACACGGCGAAGTCGCGCGTTTGAAGTCAGGTCCCCAGGCGCGGTAACCTTCGACGTCCGCGTGGAACCGCCCGTCGCCGTAGGCGCCAAAGCCAAATCGGAGCGCACTTCCGTTTCGCGTCCAAAACCGACATAGGCGTAAAGCCATTGCCGCGCGCGCCGCGACGGCGGTCTCCACGACGTCGAAATCCACCGCGGCGTTCTGAAGATGCTTGCTGCCGCTCGCGCCGCCCACGCACCCGTTCTCGGCGGCTGAGTGGTAGAGCGAAGTGAAGTGGTAATCCGAGATGACGCCCTCACGCCACAACCGCTCGACCAAGCGCAGAGCCGGGACCAAACGCGGCCACTGTGCGCGCGGCGGCACCGCAAACATTGGCCGCGGGCAGCCTGGCTTCACCGGGTGACGGTTGATGGTCAGGTCCAGGAGGCTGGGCGGTCGCGGTACGCGAGCGTCGATGAATCGCTGGTAACGAGTGAGTGCGACGGCGTCTTGGCCCGCAAGCCAGCCCGCGAAGGCGGTGGTCTCGGTGGCAGAGTCAAGCTGCGGCGCTGCCTGAACTGCGGTCGAGAGGATGATGGTGATGGGCCACAGCAGGATCGTAGGCATTGCGAGGCGTTCTCCCGTTTCTGGCGACTGCACCGATCGTAGCTCTTCGGCGGCGGCGGGTGCTCACCCCGGACGGCCCAGATGCGTCTTGTTGCCCGACTATTTCGCGGCATCCACCGCCCACTCAGCCAGTCGTAGTATGCCGCAGCGCCAGCGTCGCCTAAGACGTGTCCGCGTCGACTAACCTAATCCCGAGGCGCCAGGCCGGTTATCCAGCTTTCCCACTTTCCCCGAGGACCAGACAAGGGCACCGACCCAACCGAGTAGAGTCCAGCCCAAGAACAGGTTCAGAGCGAGGATCTGCAAACAAGCTGGATGCTCCCGCCCGGCGGCGAGACGAGACGGGATGAAGTAGATGTAGCCGGCTGTAGTCGCGATCACCACCGAGACGATCACTGAAAGTAGCACTGGCACGTTCGGGCCCGCTGCCGTCGTCGTCGCGAACATGGGAATAATCCCCACAACAGCGACAACGAAGCCCGGGGCCTTCGCCAGTGCGCTCGCTGCTTTTCGAACGACAACGTGGTCGGCCGTCGAGGAGATCAGCGTGTTTGCCATGAATACCTCTACTTCAACTGGTTGTGGGGGACCCGCGAACGGGAGGCGGCGCACCTCCCGGCCCGTGTCAGCCATCGCCGCCGACGGGCGGCTGCAGCGGACAGAGCGCCTTCAGAGGCGCGAAGCGCGCCAGCACGACTTCACATTGGCCGGAACTTCCACCCCCTCCGAAGTCAGTTTCTGCCGACAAACCGGACACAGGTCCACCTCGCCGTCCACTGTCGCCACCTTGGCCCTTGCGTCTTCCATGAGATATTTCGCGGTTGGGCAGTGATCGAGGTCGAACGTGTGCCCGACCTCGTGCACGGCGACTTTCGCCAGTCGCTCGCGCGCCATGGCGGCGGAGACGCCGCGGAGCGTCCGAAACGTCGAAATCACGCAACTCGTGCCGTCCAGCGTGCCGAGGCCAAGGACACCCCAGTCGTTGACGCCGGCTTTGGTCGTGGAAATGTCCGCGGTCGTGAGGCCCATCACCTTGGCACCGACGGCGGGCAGTTTCGATTCGAGCCAGGTGAGCAGGCGGTCTGCGCGCCAGCGCTTCCGCGGGGCGTACCATGCGGTGGGAGGCATCGACGCTGTGGGCAAGATGCGGACTTCGACCGGATAGAACGCGCGCAACGCAACGACGACACCCTGCACCGCGGCCGCGGCGGGCGCGGGTTGCAAAGGCTGGAGGTAGATGATCTTGTCGGCGGCGTTGGCGGACACGGCAGCGACGAACTGCAGGATGACCATGACCAGCGAACTTGCGATTCTGGGTTTGAACATTCCGCCTCCTCCGTGTTTCTGGTGACCCGGTGCCGGGCATTCGGTGATTCGTCAACCGGAACCTGAGCGCAATCTTGCTTGGACCTGTCCCATGCCAACCGCCCGCGGACTCGATGCAAGCCTGGAACGAACGGCTATTCGAGGCTCTCCTTCACAGCGTCGATCCACTCGCCCATCACCGGTCCGACTTGCTGGAGCCAGTACTCTTGAACCTCGTTCTGGTCGGCTTCGGACAGTCGCTCCTTGACCTCGCTCAGGTCGTCCGAAATCGTCTCCAACCGAGCGCTCACCGCGATTTGATGAACCTTGTCATGGTCATGTCCGGCGCGCCTGACTTCTTCAACCTTGCCACGATAGTACGCTGCCAACTCGTCAACCTTCCCTTTCGCGACATTCACGGAAGCGACCGGCGTGGCTCGGTCAACACCAGCGATGTGATCCTTCGCCTCTTTGCATCCCGGACTAAGCGCGATGGCGCCGACGGCGAACACCCCCTGCCACGTAACTCTTCTGATCAACATGTGAAGTGTTCTCCCATCCCCGAGTTGAAAGTTCTCAATGCGAGGCCAAACAGGCTGCCATATCGCGAATCGTCGAGCCAATTCAAGAGCCCCGAGATGCCATAATCATTTCCGCCGCACGCGCGCGAGCGGCTTCGTAGCGCAGGCGTAGCCGGGCCACCTGGGAAGCGTCGATCGCGTTGGCTGCCTCCTCTTTGGGCAACCGCCCGACGTAATGGTCCAGCGACTCCCGAGCTTCGATCGCGGCCGTCACGGCATCACACAGGTCAGTTGCGGACGGGGAGCGTTGACTATCGCCCTCCACCTGTCCAATTCATCATCGGCGCTGATCGTCACGATTATTCCTTCGAGGGTTCAACGGTATCGGTCTGGAAGATGCGTTGAGATGCAGCCATACGTTGAAGGACGCGAGTCTCGACTGCAGCAACCGGCATCGTCTTCACGCCGGTTGCACTGGCGTCGCACGTGGACAGCCTACATCACGGTGTACATCGCTGAACCGTTGCCATAGTAACGACGCGCTTTTCCGTCGGATAGGACAACGTTCAGGTACCCACCGGCCCAATTCGCCCCAAGCACCTTCGCGCCACAATCGAACGCGACATACTCAGCCGAACCCGAGCCATAGAAGACCTTCACCTTGTTCCCGTCCGGGACGGCTAATCCTGTCTGAACGAATCTTCTATCCCACTGCGACATCCAAGGCCTCCATTTGACTCGGCTGAATTCTTGGCGTGACGGCATCCCATCCGGATAGCGTCATTCGATTCCAACCCGGTGGTATCCGCCGATAGGACGTGCGACCAGATCTCCGCTTCGCCACCTTCCAGCTGCATCCAGCCTCCCGGCAGCGCCGAACCGTCCATAACCGCGCCCGAAGCCCAGTTTGACCGGTCCAACGAGCCCGTCAAGGCCCAGGTCCGGAATGGTCAGGTCTCAGGTCCGGAGTGTCGTCGTTTTCGGGTGTTCTGGCGTAGCGGCTTAGCCGCGCAGTCGCGAAAGGCATCCGACGGTCGATTACCTTCTCGTCGGCAGCGGCGGCGGACTTCGTGTTGCTTTCGGACAAGTCGGTGTTGACACCAGCCTGGTCAACGGGTGCCCGCAGTGCGAAGTGCCGCCAAAGTTCGGCTGCATGCCAAGCACGGTAACCGCCCGCCGCAGCCTCGGCAGATGCGCTCGGACATCGCTTGCGCGACGTCAATCATGCCGCCGTGCATCTCGTCCGCGCCCTCGGCGTAAAACCGCAACGTACCGAACTTCTCCCTGATCTGCAGCGCGACGACCCGCGGCGCGCCATCGAGGTCCGTGTGGAACTGGAGGCGGCCGCACAGCGTGTCCAGGAGGTCAAACCAGCCGTCGCCGCACTCAATGTCGGTGCCGGACTCCCGCATGCGACCGAGAATACGGCTGTGACGCACGAACAGCACTTCTTGAAGTTCAGGGCTCACGGCACCTCGTCCAATAGGCCAGATGGCCGCACCGCTGGCCGCGTCTTTGGCCGGGCATCCAGCGCCATCAACCGCACACGGCACCGCGTACACACCGACATCCACGTCGCCCGGCCTTGGCCATCCGCCGTTTCCTCAGGCGCCCGCGAGACAAGAATCCAGCGCACGTGGTCCTCAGTCCGACAGTCCGGACACCGCCTTCCACGGCCTCGAATGGCCGGCGGCGTCTCCATCAGCGCTTCGCGCTCAGCCTCGCTGAGTACCGGCGCCGCGGTGGAATCCGGCTCGGCGCCTCGCCGCGGCCTCCGCAACCGGCTCCGCTCCGCCCACCGGCGCTCGGGCGTGTCCGCCGCAGCCCACGCGGCCATTTGGGCCTCAGAAACTCGCAGGTTCGCGCTCTCCAGCAGTTCGCGCCATACGTCCTCGGGGTCGCGGTCGGCGATCTCTCGCAACGCAACAAACACCTCGTCGCTAAGGTGTTTTTGCCACGCCGGCGAATCGAGCACCGTGCGTGCGGCCACACGGTTCATCGTCCACGCCCGGAGCAATGGAGCGCTACCTTCAAGCTGTGGCGCCGCTGCGAGTGCGCGGATGGTCGACGAGTCAACAGACGAGACCATCATCGGCCACGCGGTCAGGACTGCCTCGTCTGCCTCGTTGGCCCAGATGAGGCGGTCATACGCCACGACGATGCGCGGGACGAGTTCCAGGGGCACGGGGCGGTCGACCAGCAACGCGATGATCTCCCGAAGCAATTCGGGTGACGCCGACCGGTCGATAAGCGTCCACTTCATCGTGGCGATCACCGCGTCTTCTGGAGGTTCGGCCACATCCTCCATCAGTCGTTCTGGCTCTGTGTTCGCTGGCAACTCATAGAATAGGCGGTTTTGCTTGTGCACGCTCTCGTCGGCTCGGTCCTCGCACAAGAGGTGCCCGCGCGCCGTCCATTCACAGAGCTCATTGTTGTTGCCAACGACAAGCAGTGTCGGCAAGTAGATCCAACACCTTGAAAAGCGACGGATTCTGTCGCTGAACGACCGCCAATGACGCGTTCCAAACCCGTGGTCCTGCGCGACGATGGCGAAAGGCGCCATCCACGGGTACAGCGCAATCAACGCCGAAAGCGCCTCGACGTTGAGAATCAGCAGACTGAACCGTTCCGGCGCGCCGCGCATCGTCGTCTCATACACGCCCCACAGGCCGAAGCCAGGTGTCACGTCGTCGATCGGCATCGTTTCCGACGGCAACAGCCACAGGCTCGGACCGATGAACTCCTCAGCATCGAACTCGGTGAGGCCGAGAAGCCGATGGTGCGCGAAGCCCTCGCCATTGCGATGCTTTTTGGTCATCGCAGCCACAAAGGTGTCCTTGCTCACGTCGAGGTCGAGGAATATGAAGGAGCGCACAATGCCGCTCAACTGCCGGATGGGCGAACCGTCGTCGCCGCTACCCGGGTAGACCAGCGCGCCTTCAAGCAGTTGGCGCCGCCACAGAAGGGGCCCCGCCTGGATGCCGTCGGGCGTGAGCGCGGCGAGCCAGTCGGGAGTGGGCTGGGCGAGGTGCGCAATTGCGTCGAGCATTGGTTCTGTCCTTCGTGGTTTAGATTGAGAAGTGATGGTGACTGTCGGAGTGACAAGCCGAAGGTAGGCGTTTGCCCGCGGCCGCACAACCTAGTAAACACTATAGTCTCGAACAATCCGCGCAGGCGGCTGTGGACGAATGACAGGAGCCGAAATCTCCATGCCTGACAAACAGTTAACCGAGATCCAGCTTGACCGGGCCATGGGCGCGCTGCTTGGCCTCGCGTGCGGCGACGCGCTCGGCGCCCCGTACGAGTTTCTGCCACGGGTTCCTTATACGAGGCCAATCGGCATGGTCGGCGGCAACCGCATGCGTTGGGCCCCCGGCGAGTGGACCGACGACACCGCTATGGCGCACGGCATCGCATCTGTGGCGGCGACGGGAATCGACTTGCGCAGCGTGTTGGCGCAGGACCAGATCGCGCGCAATTGGTTGGCATGGTCCGACGGTCCAGTGGACATGGGCCGGCAAATCAGCGCCGTCTTGGGTGCGGCCGAGGAAGGGGGCACTGCCCACGCGATGCGGACTGCGGCCGTGCACTTCCACGAGGACAATGGGCAGCGCAGTGCCGGAAACGGCGCCCTGATGCGGACCGCTCCCGTCGCGCTGGCCTATCTCGGCGACGACGACGAAGCGACGTTGTGGCAGGCAGCCCAAGAGATTGCGGCATTGACGCACTTTGAGCGAGACGCTCAGGAAGCCTGCGCGCTCTGGTGCGTGGCCATTCGGCGCGCGGTTCTGTTTGGCACCTTCGACGGTCTACGCCTCTCGCTGGAGCGCCTGAATGCAGAGCGGCGTGCGTTGTGGACCGAGCGGTTGGATGAGGCCGAGCGCAAACAGTCGTGGCAATTTCCAAACAACGGCTGGACAGTCGCAGCCCTGCAAGCAGCTTGGTCGGCAATTGTCCACACAGCGGAGCCGGTCGATCGCCCTGAACTGGGATTTTGTCCCGCGCAACACGCGCCCCACGCGATCGAGCGCGCCGTCCGATGCGGTGGCGACACGGACACTGTTGGTGCCATCGCCGGTGCGCTCGCCGGTGCCCGATGGGGAGCGAGTGCGCTGCCGCAGGCGTGGTTGACAAAGATCCACGGATGGCCGGACGCCAAGGCGGACGATCTGAAGCGCTTGGCACTTCTGACAGTGACAGCTGGCAGAAGCGCAGTTCTGCCTCCGACCGTCGGTCTCAGCGCTGTGGACATCGTGCCGACGGCGGTCGTTGGCGGGCAGGTGAGCGCCATCTTCCAAAACGGCCTGCTGCGTCGCCTCTATTTGCTGTGCGCCGGAGAAGTATTCACACGTCGAGGCGCGGCATGGCTCAAGACCAAGGGTGCGCCCACGGGAGCGCAAGACGTCGACGCTGATGCGATTGCGGTGTTCGACGAAGCGGAAATGTCCGGGCAAATCGAAATGAACAAGGAGACTGATTCAGCTCAAACCTAACGCCGTCGGGATGACTGCCAGGCGTCACTGTCGAGCGGGATGCAGGCTTGCCCACGCGCCAGCCATTTCCACTGCAGAGCCAAAGCCACCGGCGTGAACCGTCGCCAATCCATCGCGAAGCCACCGTACAAGGTCAGGTTGGATTCCTTCCACGTCCAGGTCGCCGGTTCCGTTGCCGCGCACGTCTCGCCATCGACGCCCCGTGACGAGTTCAAACGTCATCGCCGCCACAGCGTGACGGTCCGCTGCCACAAGATCCTCCGCGTCAGGCACCAGGTAGTCCACCGCGTCGTCGACCAAGCCCAACCCTGTGACGTCGTCGGGCGCGAATTGCGGCATGCCGGCTACCGGCACAACGCGCACTTGGTCGTCGTATCCCCAGTGGATTTTCGATGGGGCCAGCCCTCGGTAAGCGACCGGTCGCGTGCGGCCGCGGGTGGCCAAGTCGGCGGCGGTTTCGAGGTACACGAGCAGCTCCAGTAGCTGACCGACCACAGCCTGAACCGAGCGTGCGGAAGTGAACGAGTTCCTCACGTGTGGCTCCGCCATCAGCTCCGCGAGGAATCTTCCTGGCAGCGACGGCATCGTGAACCACGCGGCCTTCTCCGTTTCGGCGGCAAGAATCGGCAGAAGTCGATGGTGTTGGCGTTGCCGGGCAACGGCGACCTGGTCGCGGAACAGACGGGCCGGCATATGCCGATCGGCGAGATGCGAGTGGAGCGTGCAAAGCAGGACGCGCTCGCCGGACGACGTGTCGCGGGCCTCGACGGTCTCCGTGACCGGGCCGAGATGGATGCGGCGGAGGACTTCAAACCGGTCGTGGAGCATGAAGGTGATCCCGAGGCCAGGCGGCGTCAATTTTGGCCGGACACGGGACGCGCCACCGTCATTGAGCGCTATGCCGACACTGTAGCGTCCGGAGCCGCCCCGACGAGCAGCATGCCGGGGCCGGCGAGCCCGTCAAGGTTCAGGGCGCAGCGTTCGGAGTCGGGGTTGTGCACCTCGTCGGCACCGCTGCCGCCAAGGCGTCGAGGTCGGCTTCTGGCGCAGAGATCGACCTTGATGAAGCGAGTTCAGTACGCGGCAGTCATGGAACGCCCATCGCAAACATGGCCATCTCGATGTGATAGGCCTGCCAAGTCTGATCGACGTGATGCAGTCCGATCGGCAGCCCGCCGTTGCCCCGCAACATCGATGCCACTCGCCGAAAGACATGGCTGGCGCGTAAAAAGCCCCTACGGCCCTGGGCGGGGGTAGTCATTACGCGGACCGTTGGATCCGGGGCGGGAGGGGGCGGATTTCCCTGAGGAGGAGGCATCTTGAACTGCAGGGCGGCAGGTGGCGCAATGTCGGCGGGCAACTGAACGTGCTGGCGGACACGACGCTGCAGCTCGCGACCGACCCGCGAGTCGTAGATAGACCAAACCCGCGGATCGACAGCGCCGTAGATCTTGGATGCCGTCGCGATACGTACGCCGGCAACCCGCGCATCGTCCAAACCGATTCCCGCTGGGCCCCCCGCGAGCACGACTGATGAATTTCGGAATGCCACGAGATCGGGTAGCTGAATCCGCGCCCTGATTCCGCCCCAAGTCCTGATGGTTTCGGCGGCGGCAGCAAACTCGTCCGGGTGAGCGGCAGGTCCGAGCGCAGCCGAAATCATTGCATGATGTTCAAAGCGTTTGTCGATCCCAGCCCGCCAATTGCCGTTCCAATCGTAACCGTGCAGTTCGTCGGCCCAGTCAATGCCTGCACCGAAGGCCAAGAACGCAGCAAAGGCTTCCAACTGGTCCATTACCACCTCCTGCGATCTCAGCAGCCTGCACGAACAGCGTTGTTGGCGCACTCTTGCCGTACGTGTCCGGATTCGCCATTCGCCACTTCCACGCCGCCCGCCGGCGATGGGGACCGTCTCCGACGGCACCTGACGGACAGTCTCCGGCAGGGCAGCGCGGCTGTCAACGACCGGAATCGCGTCATCTTCGCGTGTTCAGACGCGCCCGCACCCGCGGCCGGCACTTGCGGGTCCATGACTTTGGCTGCGGGGACGGCCAGCGGACTTCATGTTCATTATGGACAAGTGGATGTTGACACCAGCCTGGTCGTCTGGTGCCCGCAGTGCGAAGTGCCGACGATCGTGCCGGTGCCCGCGGGACGATGGCGCAGCAGCAGTTCCGAGCAGCGTGAACGACAATTTGCGGGCAACCGGGCGACCTCCGCGTGCACAGTGATGCACTGGCCGAGCTGTCGGTTACCAGTCAGCCGGAAATCCGCTACAGAAGCTTTACAGACGACACCGCGCAAGCGCAATTCGACGTGCTGCGGCAGGCATTGCCAGGAGGTTTTCCAATCGAAGCCGGCACCTCGATATCCTGTTCTGTGCTCGGCTGAATCACGACAGCTTGCTTGCCGGCCGCGGTCCTATCGCCATTCGGCCCGAGTAAACCCGTATCGAAGTTGACGTTCGCCGAGCCTGTGACCGTTGCCTTCACCGCGACGGTCGCGTCGCTGCGCAGGTGACACCGCACGATGGCCTTGGCGCCCGGCGCGCATGTGCAGGTCGTTGCAACCGGATTGACTACGACCTTCGCCAGTGAGTCGCGCGCCAGTTGGACCTGTTGCTCTTGCGCTGCCTTCTGCGCGTCCACTGCTTGTAGCTGCGCCAACTCCTGCTTGGCCTGCTGCCGTTCCGCTGCCGCACGCGCCAATTGGGCTTCTTGGGCGCCCTTCTCGTTGCATGCCGAAGCGAGGCCAACGACAGAAAGAAGCACTGCAACGGTGAATTGTCGATACACGATAGGACCTCCGTTCGTTGAATTACTGCACATCCGCTGCCCAAGGCGGCTGGCGGCCGGCGGCGTCCCCGCAGCGGCTACAAGTACGCCGTGCCGTTGAGCCTGAAACCCAAGAATCAGCAGGTGCGTGTCGGAGAAGCAAACCACATGTCCGCCCCGCGCACCTGCTCAGCCTCCGCCCACGCCCGGCCCTCCCGCTCGCAAACCAGCCTTCCCGGCCAGTCTGACCCCGCCAGATCGGCACGTCAAGCGCTCGTTTGTTCCTGAATTTGCGTGCATTTCCGTACTTCGGACGCGCCTGTCCACCGCAGCGCCTGTGCCCCACGTTCGTCTGGCCTATGCCGCCGCCTCGAACTCAACGAAGAACGGCAGGTCGATGTCCTCGCCTGGATCCGGGTCAAGATCGCCCTGATCCTCAGGCAGATCAATCACTTCCGGCGGTCCAAGCATCTTCGCAATGTCGTTCGGCTCCGCCGACTGCTTCAGGTGCCGCAAGAACCGCGCCGCTTCCGGGCCCGCCGGGCTCACTTCCAGCAGCTTGAGCCTTCGTGCGTTTCGCGGATTTATGCGAGAAATTACTCACGATTCGCGCAAATGAAGCGGTGCAGCGCGCCGGCCTCGGGCTCGCGGCGGCGGTAGCTCATGGCGGGCTGTGGCTGGCGCGCGGAGGTCCGCATCCTCCCCGGTATTCGGGGATCTCAGCCTTTTGCCGCGGCGTGCTGCGCACTTTTCCCGCGCTGGACAAATGCCCGTTGACACCACCGTCATCATCGGGAGTCCGCAGTGCGAAGTGCCCGTAACGGTGCAGGCGCAGCAACCGGTGGCGTCGTAAGTCGCCGCAGCACCAGGCGACCGGCCCACCGAGCACCGTCCAAGTTGGACAGTGAACGGCTGACCCGTCTTCCTACGTTTCAAGCTGTCGCGCTGCAGGGCGCCGACGTGACGACCCGCCCAGGCGGTATCAATTTTTGACCGTCGTATCAGTAGTAATAACGTAGATCGAAAAAAACGACGCCCACAACACGCAGCCCTTCATTTCCGCCGATTGCATTTCTCGACGCGATCGCCTACCACGCCACGGGGGCCACTTGCCCCGCTGGATCGGCCGATGACGACGCGGAACCACACACGAATGACGCTCACGGTGGTCGACGGTAAGCCTCTGCCGGGCCAGGTCATGCCGGACATGGAACTAGTCGATGCGGTCGCCACCGAAGTGCGCCGCACCTACACCGCCGGCGGGCTCGCGACGCTGCTCACGGTAGGCAAGGTCGTGCTGGACGCGCTCTACCGTGGCAGCTACGACAACTTCGCGGCCGTCGGTCGCACGCACGCGTCGTTCCGCGCGCTCGCGGCACGGCGCGACATCGGCATCTCGGCCAGCAGCCTGTGGTACGCGGTCGCGCTGCACGAGAACGTGCTGTTGCTCGGCCAGGACGACGCGCAACGGATTCCGCTCAGCCAGCACCGGATGCTCGTGCACGTGCGCGACACGGAGCAGCGCAAGCAGCTTGCGCGGCGCACCATCGCCGACCGCTGCACCGTCAAGCAGTTGGAGGCGCTCATCCCGCCGCGGCAGGTGGTGTTGGCGGGCAAGCGCTTGCGCGGCAGGCCCGCGATGGCACCGGCCGTGAAAGCGTTCCACGAGTTGCGGCGGGTGGTCGCGCAGTTGCCGGTGGTGACGGCGCAGGCGATGCAGGGCGATTCGCTGGAGGACGGTGCGCGGCTGCGGCGCGCGGAAGTGGAGCAGCTTCGGCAGGCGGTTGACGCGTGGCTGGAGGCGCTGGAGACGTACTCGGTGCCAGCGGCAGAGCGGGGTGTGAGCGGCGATTCTTTCTGACGTCAGAATCAAACGCCGTCACCCGTGGCCGATCTGCCGCGCCACACGTTGCTCATTTTCACTGCGTGGCAGCGCCTCCGCGGCGTCATCGGCGGCATCGCGAAAGGTCATTAGTTGGCCGCACGCCGGCGCCGACCTGTCCTTGACACCGTCGAACCTCGGGCCGATGCTACCCGGGCCGGTGCGTGTGGTGGTCAGTTTGGGGTTCCCGCAAGGATAAACCAACTGAAGGCGCGCCCCACCACGCACACCGGCGACTGCCGCGCCGTGGATGGCTACCAGTGCTGCACCGGCGGGCAGTTCCAGGGCAAGGACCGGTGCGGCGTCGGGTGCCAGTATGCGCTACTGCACGCGTGAGCGCGCCACACGCAGCCAAGTGCGTAACTCTTCACTGGATTGCCGCGATAGCTCCGTGGCGACCCGCGCCAGCAGGTCGGCGCGATCGAGACGCGTCAGCTCGTCGCCCACCAGCTCGGCCGCATCTACACCCAGCGCCCGTGCCAGCCGCCACAGCACGTCCAGCGACGGGTTGCGCTCCCCACGCCACATCTCGCCGACGTACTTCGGGTTCACGTCGGCGGCCTCGCCGAGGTGGTCCTGTGTCCACGAGCGGGCGTTGCGTAGCTGCTTGAGGTTGTGGCCGAAGTGCTTGAGGTCGTCGGTGGTCGCCATGGCGGAAGTGTCGGACGGCTATCGTTCGGGTTGAACCTTCGATCGACGGTTGCGAATTAGATTTGAACGGTAGTATCGTCACCCTTCAGGCCGCGATAGGTCGACGGCTCAGGCGGTTGAGATGTTACGCGCATGCCCTTTCTGCGCCGAAATGATCCAGCCTGCAGCGGTCAAGTGCCGTTCTTGCCAGTCAGCCGTGACGCCCCTGACCGCGGCCACCATGTCGCAACGGCCCGTGCGGGACATCTCCAGCCCAGTGGAAGGCTCCCAGGCAATTCTCGGTTCCTGCCTCAAACTCGTCGGCGCCGCCATCGTGTCGCTAGTCGTGTGCTACCTGATGGTGCAGCCCTTCTTGCGCGGCGTGTTCAATGTGCAGATCGAACGGGAATTCGTGCGCACGGGTGTGGTCGGTGGCGATTCGAGCGCGCAGGCGACGTTGTGGTCGATTCCAGTGTTCATCGCGCTCACGTTGACCGGATGGTTTGTGCTCACACGGCAAAAATAGGACGATTGGAGGCTTGCGATGCGGTGCAGCGAAAGAGAATGGAAAACACCGAGGTTGGGCAAGCGGGTGTTCGGCACTGACTTGGCAACGCGATCGGCCGCCGCGGCGGGATGCCAGATTGGTCGCTTCGGCGCGCGGATGTGGGTTCGCGCGCTTGCGACCGCGCTGCTCTCAGCGGTCGTGGTGTTTGGTATGACGTCGTGCAAAGCCGGTACGTGCGAGCACTGCGCCAAAGACGACGACTGCGGGCGTGGGCTCGCCTGCGACAAGAGCGCCGGCGTCTGCACGGCGGGTCCCGGTTACTTGTGTGAACCGCATTGCCGGGCGAAGTCCGCCTGCATGGCGCATGGTGACTGCGGTGCCGACGGCGGAAAGTGCGTGGTCTCAAAAGTACAGGACTGCCAAGCGAGCGAGGACTGCAAGGTTTCCGGCGACTGCAGCATCGTCGACTCGGGCAGAAGCGGGCCCCAATGCGCCGCGGCCTCGAACGCCGATTGTGCGCATTCGGAAGCCTGTGCTGTGTGGGGGCGGTGCGCCGCGATCGGGGGCCGCTGCCAAGCCTCGAACGACGCCGATTGTGCGCGGGCGCTCGTTTGTTCGCGTGTTGGTGCTTGCTCGTTTCGTTCTGGGAAATGCGGTTACTCGAACTGCGATGACTCGCTCGCGTGCAGGTACTGGTGGCGGACGGAGGCGTCGTGCAATCCCGCCGTTCGCCCAGAAGACCGGGCGCTGTGCGACGATTTCAGATCAGCCAGCCGCGCCGGCCGCGGGTGCTCTGACTGTCGGGTCTCGGTTGCAGCCCAATCCACGACGGGCGAACTCCGCTACGCATCCTGCCTCGCGCGCCTCGGGGCGAATGCGTCGGCCGAGGGGCTGACGGGGGAGAAGTTGGTTGCAAACGACCTGAAATTATTCACTTGCAGCCAATTCCGTGACGACACTGACGCCGGAATCGAATACAGCCTCGTTGACGCTGATTGGGATTCGATGGCTGAACGGGTTCCGCCGGATCCGACTGCGGCGGCCAAACGACTCATCAAGCGGGGCCGGACTGTTTACGACCGGCAAACCAAGCTGACTTGGCAGAATTCCACCCCGTATGACAAACAGGACTGGGATCATCGCGCCAATGCCCTGCACTGGTACTGGGCGAACGCCTATTGCACGGCGCTCAGCCTCGACGGCCAGACAGATTGGAGGCTTCCTGACCGCCAAGAATTGAGTTCGTACGGACAGGCGATGCGTGTTGAAGGAGACGCAACTCCCGACTGGCCTTTGAACTGGACTTCAAACGAAGAAACTGCGTGCACCGCCTGGGCGGCGTCTCTCAATGCGGCTTATCCCGACAAGCTTGAAGGCAAAGACAGTTCGGTCTACGTGCGGTGCGTGAGGAGCGACACAAAGGTTCCGGCGAGGACGATCCCTTCCGCGCCAACTGGCGGCACGCCAGTAGCTGCGGCCGTTGCCGCACGCACGGGTGAAGAACAGCACACGCCGACCGGCCGATTGACCGTCGTCGGTGATACTGTCGTCGATTCTTCGACTAACCTCACTTGGCAGAGAACGGTCTGCCCGAAGACCGGCTCGGGAATGTCGCTGGAAGACGAAACAAGCTACTGTGCCGGCCTAACGATCGACGGCAAAACTGGGTGGCGTTTGCCCGAGTTGGACGAACTGAAGAGCCTCCTGCGCCCGGGACGACGACCGGCAATCGACCACGTTGCGTTCCCGCAAGAAGGAATCGACACCATCTTTTCAACGAGGACGCCGAACGAGTATGCGGACCGCATACGGTGGATGGTCGATTTCTCAAGCGGACGAGCCAACTCGGGCGGATTTGTCCGCGCCGGCGGTTGGGTGAGGTGCGTCCGTTAGAATTTCGAACGCCGCGTTGGCCTTCGCTTTCCGAGTTTGCGTGGAACATGGGGTAAGCCGATCTGACTTCACAATCAGTGGTTGCACAGGCTGCACCCTCGCAGCGTCGGGCTAAGAAACAGCGGTCGCCGCGCGACCGTTGTCCCTTTTCACCCCGCACACCGCGCCCTGAACTCGCACTCCTTGCACTGCCACCCGCGCGAATGCCAAAACGCCCCCGCGCGGATCGCCTTCAGCACCTGGCACACGACGCTGACGGCCTCCACCTGCGCCTTCTCGGTCCGCGTCAGGTCATGCACCAGGAGCCGCGCCACCCGCGTCTTGGTCAGCACCTGCAGCCGCACCAAGTCCGCGCCCGTCACCGCCGCGTACAGGCTGACCTGCAGGTCATGCTCCAGTTGGTCCGCCGACCAGGCCCGCGCCGCCGTCTTGTGCTCCAGCACGACCAACTTGCCAGCGTCCTCCACGACGGCATCCAGATATCCAACCAGCTGCTCCTCAAGGATTTCCCCCGTGACGGGATTCGTTACGTCCATGCCGAAAGCGCTTTCCACCGAGAAGACCCGGTCCGGCGGCTTCACGTCGCGCAGAAACGCCTCAACCAGCCGGATCCCTTCATCCTTCAGATCGCCGGCCGTCTGACCGTCGTCCAGCAAGATGGCGGGCTCCTTCTCCGCCTCCTCGTCAAACGCGTCGCTGAACGCCTGTAGCACGCCTTCCGCGACCGGCACACGGCCGTTGCGGATGCTGTTGTAGTAGCTCGCCAGCGCCTCGTGCACCGCGCTGCCCAGGACCAGGTTGGCTGAGCGGTGCTCAGCCTCTGTGCCCAGGACGTGCCTCAGGTAGTAGCGGTGGGCGCAGGCGAGGTACCCCTTCACCTGACTCACCGACACATGCAGGTCCGTCCTGGGCGCACTTTTCAAGAACTCCATCGCGACCTCCTACGCCGCCGTCGACAGCGTCCGAATGAATTCGCTCGCTTCCTCGACCGTCAAGAACGCGGAACTCTTGCCGAACTGCTGCTTCGCCAGCTCATCGAGCGCACGCTTGTCCATGCCGCCGCCCCGCGCCAGCTTGCCGATGAACTCGGCCTGCCTGCGCGTCAGCCGGTTGCCCGGTGGCACGTCGGGTTCATCGCCGTCCTGCACAGGTGGCACCAGCCGCGGCGCACTGGGCGTGACGGGCTCTTCCACGCCGTACAGCTGCAACGCGACGCCCAGCAGCGTCGCCGCTTTCTTCAGCGCGTCGGTGGCGGCGCTCTTCAGGTCGTCCGCCAGGCTGACCACCTTGCCGTCGCGGGTCTTCGTCACCTCCGACCCGCCGAACGCTTGTTTCACCACCTCGCCCGTGCGCAGCTCGCCCAGCACGATGACCTCGCCCTCGCGCACGTCGTGCTCCAGCACGCGAAAGCTCCAGTCGCCCGCCAGCGCGTCGTTGAGCCGCTGCACGATCGAGTGCGCCTCCACGTAGCTGATGCTCTGGCCGTTGCGCCCCGGCCGGCTCTTGATGTCGCTGAACGGCCGCGTGAGCAGCCGCATCTTGTCGTTGTCCATGTCGTCCTCCTGTGACGTCTATCAGTCACTGATCTGGCGGATGCGTGCCAGCCCGCCTTGTTGTTGCACGATGTTGCGCAGCCACATAGCCGCGAAACTGCTGAGTTCCCGGTATTGGCGCGGCCGCCAACCCGTCGGCTTGTCATCGCCGTCCAGCTCGACCGCGACCGTGTAGTGACCTGTCGCCAGCTGCAGCGTCACCGGCAGCCAGCCCATCGTGGTCTTGAGGAACACGCCGTCCGGGTCGCACACCAGGTCGCCGTTCTGCTTGAAGTAGTGCGCGATGCTGTGGGTCGCGTCGCTCAGCCGGTCGACATGCACCGCCATGTAGCTGCCGTTGTCGACCTTGCGCGCGCCGCCAACGTCCAGCCCCGCCGTGAGCGCGTCCAGCACATCGCCCGACGCCTTTGCCAATGGTTTCATGACGTTCCTTCGCAAAAAGCCCGGAGCGGCCAACTTGACCGCCCCGGACTTTCCGCTCTGCCTACGGCTTGGGCCGCGGCGGCCTCGTCGACAGCGCGATCACGACCTGCGCGACCACCCAGACGACGTCAAAAATCCAGCCCATGGGAACCTCTTCCGTCAGAGAATCAACGCGTTCCTGAAGTCGACGGTGATGTCCTGCCGGGTGGGCCGGTCGCTGGCGTAGTTCGCCACCTGGCCGGCGATGAAGGCCGCGAGGCCACTGGCGCAGTACATCGTGGCGCGCGCCGTGCAGGGCGCACGGTAGGCTTCGCTGCTGGGATGCAAGGTCTCCTCATACCAGCTGCCAAACGCGCCGACGCACATGACCTTGCCGACCTCGGCGCCCATCCTGGCGTCGACCCACATGGCGGGCCGCGGATGAAGCGCCCTCCAAAGCGCGATCCTGACGTCCATGCTGTCGACGGCGCAGATCGTCACCTCCGAGGCACCGTCGCCCCGGAAGCGCTCCTGCACAACCTTGATGTCGACACCGGTCATCTCCAGCACCAGCGCCTTGAGCGCCTGCACCTTCGGCCGGCCCAGATCCGTCAAGCGGTACCACTGGTTCGGCAAATTGTGCGCCTCAATCAGATCGTCGTCGTACACCGTGATGCACTCCGCGCCGCTCTTCGCCAACGCCAGCACGGTGAAGCTGCCCACCGCGCCGGCGCCAATGACCGTGATGGGCGTCCGCGCGAGCCGCGGCACATCCAGCACATCCAGTTGTCGATGGAAATTCATCAGCTACCTCCAATCCGCCAAGTCGTCGTCGAAATCCGGCCAGCCGCCACGGTACGGCTGGCCCTGTTGCTGCTGCGGCCGAACGCCCCCGCGCCAATCCGGCATGAGCACCGGCGCCATCTCCACGACGTGCGCGTTGAACAGGCGCTCGCACTCGCCGCGTAGGTTCTGGTCGGGCAAGCGGATCTCCAGCGGCAGGTCGTCGAAGGTCAGCCGAAACGGCTGCCACACGTCGATCCGCGCCTTGAACTCGCGCTTCTTGTTCACCACGATGCTGACGAGACACTGGTCGTTCGCCAGGCCCTCGATGCACGCTTCGTCTTGCTGCGACCAAAAAACGCCAAGACGCGCATGCGAATGGACCCAAGCGCGCACGTTCTGCGGCGCCGGGTGCGTCACGAGAAACGTCGCCAGCGCTTCCTGGTCGAGCTCCGTGCTCGCCGCCGTGCAGATCTGGTCGAACAGCTGTACGTCGCCGACCAGGATGTCATCCGTCACGGTGCCGAGACAGGAGAACTCGCCCGCCGCCAAGTCGGTCCAGTGCCAGATCCGTTCCATTGCGTCCGCATCGATGCGTACCCGCAGGTTTTGCTTCACTTTCATGCTGCCTCCAAGAACGACAAAGCCCCGGCCGCGCACGTCCTTCGTGCGCAGCCAAGGCTGTCTTGTTCGCCCGCCGACCCCGAGAACACTCAACCGTGGAGTGTTCGCGAGGCCGCAGGTTGTCGCGCCGGCGTTAATCGTCGTCGCTGTTATAGTCCGGCGACCATGTCTCCACGTGGCGATACGCGTCGCGCTCATTGTAACTGTGGAGGAATTCCAGAATCACGCTGACCAACGCCGCGTACTGGCCTTCGCCCAGCAGCTTGCCGATGCCGGGGCCGAGATTGCCCCAGCACGGAACGCCGTCGCTGCTGACGTGCGGGTGCGGGTAGCTGAAGCCGGCGTCGCTCCAGATGTGCACCTTGTCCGCCGTGACGGTCAACGTGTAGCTGCCCATCTGGTAGTCCGTGCTGTCGTGCTCCAACGTGAGCGGCTCGAGCACGATGCTCAGCTTGCCGTAGTCCACTTCCACCGAAACCACCGGCGACGGCATCATCTTGACCAGCGCGGCGAACTCTTCCGCGGCCTTCTGCTCCTGCGCCGGACGCGTCGTGGCTTCAAGCGCCACAATCTGCTCGCGCAACTCGCCGTTCTTGCGCACCAGGCCGCTGATTTGCGAGGTCAGCCGGTTGGCCTCGTATTCGTTGTCCCGAATGGCATTTTTCCAGTTGCGGACCATACCGTCGACCGACGACACCATCCACATCGAGAACTCCGTCTTCTCACGCTCCCAGTCGTAGCCCTGGATATACGCCGCTGCTTTTGGCAACGCCGCGCCCACGACCGCTTCGAGGATCAGGCCGGGCTGGATCTCGCCCGGCACTTCAAAGAGCCGTTCGAGATCGAACGCCAAGCGCACGCGCCGGCCCTCGACAGACGCGACCACGAAGGTCTCGGCATCGATCGTCAGCTCCACCGGCTCGCCCGTGTGCGGCCGGCCATGCACGACCTGGACGGTCTGCACGCCGTCCCGGTAGGGCAGCCTGCATTCGTCAGCCGTACCCGCGATCGGGCCCAGCAGTTCAATTTCCCGACGAAACGGCGCCGGGTCCGTGTAGCGCGCGCTCCAGCGCTGGTAGCGGATGTTCAGGTTCAATTTGGCTTGCCAATCCAGCAGATAGGCGGCCATAGTCTGGTCACAGTGGTGCATGTTGCCTCCCCGCCGGCCGAGCCGCCCCCGATGACCGGGTAGCGGCTCAGCGGGCGAATCGTGTTGCGGGACTGCTTACTTGCTGCCGCCCTCGACCTTCGGGACCAGCGTGACGACGTCGCCGTCGCTGAGGCCGGTGGTGGTGGAGGCGCCGAGGCCGTTGACCGAGATGGCGTGGCCGGCGGCGGGGAGGTCGACGGCGTCGAGAACTTCGCCGACGGTGGCGCCGGCAGCGGCTTCGTGGTGGCGGGCGGAGTGACCGAGGCGGAGGATTTTGATGTTCATGGTGGAAAGCTCCTGAAATTGAGGATGAAAGACACTGCGTGACGGCGAACTCCGCCAGCACATCGTTCTTATGCCAATAAATACAGGTGGTCTTGCTTCGGGACGGTCAACCCACGCTTGATCGGCTCGCCCGATTTTTCAACGCATTGCCCGCGGTGATGAAACCGACATTGCGACTGCTCGCACGAGACACGGGGCGACTCCAACTTGCAGGTGCGAAGGCCAGGTCTAAACGCAGCTGTGGAGGTCGTCGTTGGAGGCTATCGCAAAGGCCGTTTCAGCCTCTACCGTCGCCCGAATGACTCTGACAAACGCCACGTGGCGTGCGGCCCTCTGCTCCGGCGAGCCAAGTACAAAGCGCCCTGCGCGACAATTGGAAATGTCCCTTTTGCGACGGCGTAGCCGAGCAATCGTCCAGCGAAGCCGTCAACACCTCAAGGTCTCTCGGGCAAACATGCTCCCAGCGGGCTGAAACGCCCGCAGATCTAATCGAGTTCCGGCTAACCCCCGCGCCTCTTGCGGCATTCTTGGCATCGGGTGGTGCCCGCAAATCCTTGAAACTTCTGCCGGCAGTCCGCGCACCAGAGTCCAACCAACGTCGAATCTGGCC
>CAIPXZ010000589.1 GCA_903869075.1 uncultured Myxococcales bacterium
ACAGTCTCGCGTGGCTGGCGAGCTTCGCGGTGTTCCAGCTCGGCACGCGTCTGGGGTTTTCATGACCTGGGACGCGCTGGCCGCGCTGGCCGTCGTCGCCGGTGCCGTCGCGGTGCTGGTGTGGCAGATGCGCCGCGAGAAGCGCGTGTGCGCCAAGTGCGAAGTCGTCGATGGCGCCAAGCGCGTCCAAGCCGCCGGCGTGGTGCGCAAGACTGCGAATTCGCTGCGTATTGCCGCTAAAAAGTCATGAACGCCTGCAGCAGCACGTTGATCTTGGCGACGTTGCCGAACGCCGTACCAAACGACTGCGCGTACAGCGATGACGGGTTCGACGTGATCGGCATCCGCGCCGCCATGCCCAGCCGCACCGGACCGGCGTGGAGGCGAATGCCCGCTGTCGCCAAAATGTCCTGCATGGCCGGGGCGTTATAGAGATTCACGAGGCCGTCGATCTCGCCGACAAGGTCGAGGATCACCGCGCGGATCACCATCGACGCGCCCCAGTTCGCGTAACCCACGGATGAATAAAGCGGATTGTCGCGCACCGCCTGCATGTGCGTGAATTCGGCGCGGAGCATCAACGTCAGAAACGACAGCTGGCCACCGATGATGCCGTACGGCTGGATCGACGCGTATTCATGGAGGTATTTGGGCAGCACGAGCACGTTGGAAAGCGCCAGGACGTTCGCCTCCTTGGTGCCGGTCGGCAAGTACAGCGACAAGCCGCCGGTGTAGCCAACCGCGGCGGTGTAGCCCTTGCGCGAGCCAACGCGCAAATCCAGATTGATATTGCCCAGTTCCATCGAGGCGCTGCCCTGCGAGTAGAACGCAGCGAGCGGCACGTACGCGGTGATGTCCCAGGTGCCAAAATTGTATTCCAGCCACGGCTCGACGCCGAACGCCAGCGCGTTGGACGGCGTCGCCGCGACCTGCGCCAGATCAGCTACCGACTGGATATTGCTGGCGTTGATGTTGTCGATCGCCTTTTGCTGGTCCGGCGTCGGCGTGATGCCCGCGGCCTTGAGGTCGGCGGTGAGCTGCGCCTTGGTCTGGTCGACGTTCTTGGCGGTGGCCAGGTCCAAAACGCGCTGCGAATTCGCGTTCTTCAGCACGGTAATCAGCGCCTTGGCGTCCGGATACTGTGCCGAGACCTTGTCTGCGGCGGCGTCCATCGCTTTGGCGGCAACAAACGGCACCGGCGCGGCGTGGAAATTCACGCCGGCGGCGATGCGCCGATCCTTGGACGATTGCCGCAGCGAGTGGCCGGAAAACAGGTCGACGTCGCGAAACGGCCGCGGGCCGTCATCGTCCACCGTGGTTTTTTGCTTGACCGCGTCGCTCGCTGTCGGGTCCGCCGGCAGCGACTCGACGGCCAGCACCGGCAACGCCCACAGCAGCACCAGCGCGACCGCCGTTGCGTACGTCCAAATCCGTGCGTGCATGTCGGCCTCCCCGTTGTGTTGGAAAAAGCCTAGCACGCCGCGCGACGGAGCGGCAAATGCGCTAGGGCGCCTGCAACGCGCCGGCCAGCACAACGCCCAGCATCCGCGCCACGTCCACCTGCAGGTGCCACACGACAACGGCGCCTTCCAGCTCGACGCGCGACGTCGTCGGCGGCTGCACAAGCTGCACAAGCGGATCGCTCGTCGCCGTCGGCCCGGTCGCGAGGTTGACCTCCTGCGAGAGCGCGTTCGCCTCGCGCGCCAGGGCGTTCCACTGCGCCGTGTCCGGGTTGGTCACGCCGCCCGCGCGCGCCTGCAGCTGCCAGGCTTGGGCCATCATCCCCGCCAGCCGGCCCATGCGCCGCGCCACGGCCGAGTCGCGCTGCGTGTCGCGCGCCCGGATGTCCGCCAGCCACGTCTCCAGCCGATCGCGCAGCGCCGTCGCCGCTTCCGGGCCGCGGCATTCCAGACGCAACGTCAGGTCTTTCTCGTTCCACACCGCCAGCCCCAGCTTGACGTGCTGCGCCAGCGCCCCGCCCGGCAGCCAGTGCGCCGTGCCGCGCTTGTCCGCCGTCAGCGCCCACACCGGCCCGGAGCCCTGCAGCGTCTGCAGCCGCTCCGCCATCACCGCGTCCGCCGTCAGGTGCGGCGTCTTGCCCGTCCGCACCGCCATCAGCCGCGCCAGCACCGCCTCGCGACCCAGCCACAGCGTCCGCTTGCCCAGCGCCATGACCTGCCACCGCACGCCGCCATCGGCGAAAGTCAGCGTCCGCGCTGGCCCAGTCAGCGACACCGTGGCGTGTAGCTTGGCGCCGAGCGCGTCCAGCTTGTTCTGCGCGTTCGTCGTCTCCAGCAGCAGGGCCGCCTGCTCGCCGTCGCGCAGCAGCAGCCACTGGCCATCGGCCGGCTGCCAGCCCTGGGCGCGCGCCAGGCGAATCGGCGCCAGCAGCCGCGACGTCTGCGCGTCCGCCACGGACTGCATCTGCTCGGCGACGTTCATGCGCATCCCGATGAGCTCGTGCGCGTCCGCCGGCACGTCGTCGATCACCGGCTGTTCGTGCTGGCGGAACACAAACACCACCGCCGCCACCGCGACGAGCGTCAGGACAATCGCGATCGGCACCAGCGCGCGCTTGGACGCGCCGGGCTTACCGCGGTTGTCGACAAACCACGCCACGCACACGCCGACGCCGTAGAGCAGCACGAGCGGCGCGGACATGATTGTCTGGTTGATCGGGTCGGGCGTCGGCGTCAGCACCGCGCCGATGATGAAGGCGATGACGACCCAGTAGCGGTAAAAGCCCAAAAAGCCGCGCCAGGTGACCATCTGCAGCGCCGACATGACGTACATGAACAGCGGCAGCTCGAACACGACGCCGAAGCCGACGAGCAAAAACAGCACGAAGCTGACGGAGCCCTCGATGGTCGGTTCGAGCAGCAGCCCGGGCGCCTCGAGCGTCATGCGAATCAGGAAGTCCGCCATGAACGGCAGCGCGACGAGGTAGCAAAACAGCGCGCCGAGGGCGAAACAGCCGACGCTGGCGACGACAACCGGCAAAATCAGGCGCTTTTCCTTGCCGAGCAAGCCAGGGGCGATGAACGCCCAGATCTGCCAGAAGACGAACGGGCTGGCGATGAAGACGCCGCCGATCAGCGACAGCTTCATGTAGACTTCGATCGACTCGGTGATCGCCAATGCCTTGATAACAAAAAGATTGTTGGCGGCCATGGCGTCGCGCAACGGCGCTGTCAGGATCGCGTAGAGCTCGATGTGCCAGGCCCACGCGACGAAGAACCCGGCGAAGATCGCCACGGTCGCCTTGAACACGCGGGACCTGAGCTCGATCAGGTGCTCGCGAAAGGTCATGCTGGCCGCTACTTCACTCATGCCGGCGGCACTTCCTCGGGCGTTGCAGGTTCAGCCACGGCGACGGGCTCCGGCGGTGCGGGCGCTACGTAGTCCAAGTCCGCGGTCAGCGCATCGCGGGCACGCGCCCCTTCCGCTGGCTTGACAACGTAATGCGGCGCCGGCGGACCCGGCACCCGCTGCGCTTCCGGTGGCGGCGGGCGCTTGGCCACGACCGCGAGCGTCTCGCCGTCCACCGGCACCGGCACTTGCGACGGCTTGGGCGGCGGCTTGTCCAGCGAATCCGGGTCGGCGG
Source organism: uncultured Myxococcales bacterium (assembly GCA_903869075.1). Classification (GTDB taxonomy): domain Bacteria; phylum Myxococcota_A; class UBA9042; order UBA9042; family UBA9042; genus CAIYBN01. Next base: position 3,605 of record CAIPXZ010000589.1, read on the forward strand.
CAGGCGGCGTCGGCAGCGTCGCCAGCTTGGCGTTCAGATCGGCCTTGGTCTGCGCTTCCGGCATCCGCTCGACCTCGCGCGCCAGGTCGTTCATCGCCGAGGTCAGCTCGGCTTGCGTCAGGTTCGCCATCCGCCGCAGATCGCGCAGCCCGGTGCCAACGGTCTTGGCCACCTGCGGCAGCTTGTCCGGGCCAACGAACAGCAGCGCGATGATGAGGATGACGAAAACTTCTGGTCCGCCGATGCCGAACACACGCGCCTCACGCCTCGTCCATGCGGCAAGGGAGTCTCAGGGTAGTCGCAGGCCCGCAGCCGGTCAATCGCCGTGATAGCCGAGCTTCTTGCGCGCGATCACCGCCACCACCCGCGAATCGCGCCGCAGCAGGTCCGTCGGCGTCGCCAGCGCCGGGAGGCGATCCAGCCAAATCGGCAGCACGCGGTCGATTGGCGCCCGCGCGTCCCACGCCCACTCCGCCAGCCGCAGCCGCTGCGCGTGCCCGACGGCGACCTGCTCGATCGCCAGCAGCGCTTGGACATCCGCCAGCACGTCCGCCGCCGGCTGGGCAAACCGCGTCGTGTGCAGGTGCGCGCCGCGCTCGATCGCTTCGCGCGCGTGTGCGCCCAGCAGCGCCAGCCCCAGCGGACCCGGCAGCCGCCGCGCCATGCGGTCCAAAAACGTCGCCAGCTGCGCCTCAATCGCCAGCGGCTTGGCCGGCGGCAGACAGGCCGGCAGGTGCGGAATCTCGCCCTGGACAAGCGCCCGCAGTGCCAGGTGGCCGTCGATCTTCAGCTCGCGGTGCGCCTTGTGGATCAGCCACTTCGGCTCGCGGTAGCGGTGCAGCGCGTCGGTCAGGACGATGAGGTCAAAGCTGGACGGGCCAAACGCCGCCTCGCCGTAGTCGCGCTCCACGAGCGTCAAACGACCGGCTTCCGCAGGCGTCAGGCGGGCTTGCAGCGCGGTCGCGGCGCCATCGGCCAGATCGCAGACCGTGACCCAGTGGCCAGCGCGCGCCAGGGTCCGCGCCAGGTCGATGCGCGGCACGCCGGCGAACAGCACGCGGCCAGCCTCGCGCGCCACCAGCCAGGAATCCAACCACGGCAGCACGCCAATGGCGCCCGCGGGCGTCAGCGCGTACGCCGGCACCGGCACGCCGGGATGGCGGCGGACACCTTCAATTTCGCGTTTGAGTCGTACCATCGGGCGATGTCCTGGCGGCGGTGCAAAATTCGTCCGGCGCGCGTCGCCATGCCCCGACGACGGCTAGCCCGGCGGCCAACCCAGCGGTCGACCCGCCAGCAGGTGCGCGTGCAAGTGGCTGACGCTCTGTCCGCCATCAAAGCCGGTATTCAGCACGGTGCGGTAGCCGTTGTCGGCCACGCCCAGATCGCGCGCCACGCTGCGCACGGTGGCCAGAACGTGACCGAGCAGCGCGTCGTGCTCCGCCGTCGTCGCTGCCAGCGAGTCGACGTGCACGCGCGGAATGACAAGCACGTGAATCGGCGCTTGCGGCGCGACGTCGTGAAACGCGACAACGCGGTCGTCCTGGTAGACGACGCGCGCGGGAATTTCGCCATGGGCGATGCGGCAGAAGATGCAACTCACGTGCACATCCTGAGGCGAACCGAGGGCTTAGCCCTTCTTGCCCTTGACCGTGACCGACTTGGCCGCAGCGATGCGCCGCTTGATGCGGGCGATTTTCTTCTTGCGGCCGTCGAGACGGCGCATTTTCGGGGTGCGAGAGCCACTGCCCATGAGATCCTCCAGAATGCCAAGCTGCTGATTTGCCGGCTGGTTGGCCAGCGCGGGGCGCGGATGCTACAGCGGCAAGCGCTGCGTCGTCAATCGAAGAGTGCCTTCGGCGAAAAGCGCGCGCGTCAGGCCAAAGCCACCGGCGCGCAGCCGCGTCAGCGCCACAGCGCCCTCCGCCACCGGATGCAGCGCCAAAATGCGCTCCACGCCGTCCACCGCCACCGGTTTGTCCGAGCGCAGCGTCCGCGCGTTCACGCCCAGCAGCATCGCGCCGTTTTCCTGGCCTTCCAGCGTCGACTGCGCCGCGAACCACAGGCGAGCGGCGTGCACATCCAGCGTCCAAGCGTGGTCGATCGCCAGCTTGTCCAGCGGCGCAAAGCGCTTGCGCAGCTCACCCGAGGCAAAAGTGATGCGCCCCGCCTTGATGACGAGCAGCGACGGCTCCTGGGTCAGCTGGCCGTTGAACGGGTTGATGCCGGCAAACCGCGCGTACACGCGCTCTTCCGCCGGCCACGCGGTCGCTTCCCGCACGGCGGCGATCGCTTCGCCAATGTCTGCCTCGCCAAAGCGCAGCCGCGCCTGCCCCGCCGCGTCCGTCACCGCCAGGGCAAATTCCGCGCGGTGCTTGGGCGCCGCCACCGCCAGCAGCGCGTCCGGCTGGCCATCGATGCCGGCGAGGCTGTCCAGCTTGGGCTGCGCCTTCTTGCGGTCCAGCACCGCCAGCGTCCGGGCGTCGATGCGCGTCCAGGTCGGCGCCGTGCCGCGCGTGCTCGAGCGCGACAGCAGCACCCACGTCGCCGCGTCCGGCGTCAGCGCCGCGCCCATCAGGCTGTCGTCATCGCCCAGCAGCTCCACCAGCGGCATGCCGGCGACGACCTGCGGCGGCTGGCCTGGCACCTGCTCGATCACCACAAGCCGCTGTTTCGACAGGCCAACAAGCCGCAGCCGATCGCCGACCACGCCAATGCGCGTCCACGCGTGCACCTGCACCGGCCAGCCGTCCGGCAGCGCAAACGGCGCGATGCCGCCGGTCTCCAGGTTCACCGTCAGCCACACCGTTTCCTGGACGATGACAAGCCGCCCGAGGCCGACGCCCGTCACAAGTGGCGCGTTCTGCAGCTTTTGCAGCCCCGGCGGCATGCCTTTGGCCTTGAGCAGCGGCGCGGCGCGTGCGTCGATCGCCTCGGCCCACGCCTGGCGCTCGGCGGCGTCGACAAAATGCCCCAGCTCGGCCAGCCGCGCCCGCGCCGTCAGCACGTCCTGCAGGTCCAGCGCGTCCTGGATCGCCCGGCGCAGCTTGTCGCGCAGCGCTGCCTGGTGCCGCAGGTGCGACAGCTCCGCCCGCAGCGCCTTGAGCCCCGCCGACTGCGGCAGCCGCTTTTGCGCCGCGTCCAGCGCCTGGTTCGCCGCATCCAGCTTGTCGCCGTCCAGCAGCGCCTGCA
>CAIPXZ010000590.1 GCA_903869075.1 uncultured Myxococcales bacterium
CCGACGCGTCGCAGGCGACAGCGCCGTAGCCGTCAGAAACCCAGCAGCACCGGCTCGCGCTCCAGCCGCACGCCCGACGCCGCCTCCACATGCGTCACGACCTGCGCGGCAAACGCCAGCACGTCCGCCGCCGTCGCGCCGCCGCGGTTCACGAGCGCCAACGTATGCTTGGCCGACAGCCCGACCGGACCGTCGCCAAAGCCGCGCCGTAGCCCGCTGTGCTCGATCAGCCACGCCGCTGACAACTTGAGCTGATCGCCAACCGGCCACGCCGGCATCGCGCCACCGGCCGCCAGCCGTAGCCGCACGGCCTCGGCCACCGCCGGCGCGACGATCGGGTTGACAAAGAATGAGCCGACGCTGCGGCTGTCCGGATCCGCCGGGTCGACGACCATGCCCTTGGCGCGGCGCAGCGCCAGCACCGTCTGCCGCACTTGCAGGAGGCCGATCGCGCCCGGCGGCGGCGGAATCGGCAGCGCCTCGGCCACTTGCGCGTACTTGCGGCACGGCGTGGCAGCCGCGCGCAGGCACAGGCTCACGCGCGTGGCGATCCAGCGGCCGGGCGCGCGCTTGAACACGCTGTCGCGGTAGCCAAAGCCGCACTCGGCGGCGCTGAAGCTGCGCGCGCTGCCGTCACGGGTGTCCAAGACTTCGACGGCGGTGATGACTTCCGCGACTTCCTGACCATACGCGCCGATGTTTTGAATGGGCGCCGAGCCGACGAGCCCGGGGATGCCGGACAGGCATTCGATGCCGCCGAGGCCTTCCGCGACGCTCCACGCGACGAGCGCGTCCCAGCCGAGGCCGGCGTCGGCGCTGACCGTGCGGGTTTGCCCGTCGGCCGTGACGGTGCGCAGCGCGGTGCCGGCGGGCTGCAGCACAACGCCGGGCAGACCGGCGTCGGCGATGATGACGTTGCTGCCGCCGCCCAGCAGCCACCACGGCAGACCTTCCGCGGCGGCGAACGCGAGCCCGGCGCGCAGCTCCGCCACGTCGCGCCACGGCACAAGCCAGCGCGCGTTGCCACCCACGCCCAGCGTCGTCAGCGGCGCGAGCGGCACGTCCTGCCGCCGGCTTTCAGCCGCCATGCGCGAGCCTCACCTCAGCCAGCAGCTCCGCGCCGTAGGTCTCCGCCTTGTGCGCGCCGATCCCCGGCACCTGCATCAGCGCCGCCAGCGTCTGCGGCAGCGCCGCGGCGATCTCCAACAGCGTCGCGTCGCGCAGGATCACGAACGCCGGCACGCCCTGCGCCCGCGCGCGACCCAGCCGCCACGCCTTCAGCCGCTCGACGACCGCCGGATCGACGTCCAGCGGCGCCGCCTCCGTCGCCTTGGTCCGCCGCACTGGCTTGGCCTTGGCGCGCGCCGCCGTCGTCTCTTTTTGCTCAGACTCGATGCGCACGTCCGCCAGCCAGTCCTCGTCCGTCGCCGCGCCGGGCGTCAGCTTCACCGTGGCGTAGCGGATGGTCTTGCCCTCCGCGTTGTCGAACGCGTCCTCGCCCAGCTCCACAAGGCCGGCGCGATCCAGCGCCGCCAGCAGCCGGTCGAACAGCTTGCGGTCGAGCACTTCGCCGAATTCTTCGCGGTGCAGCTTGGCCGTGCCCATCGCGCGCCGCGGCACTGCCGCCAGGATCCGCGCCAGCAGACGTCGCTCCATCCCGTCCGGGCTGCGCGTGCGCCGCACGACGGACTGGTCCGGCGCGCAGTGGTCGCAGCGTCCGCAGGACGTCAGCGCGTCGCCGTGGTCGCCAAAATAGCGAATCAGCGCCTGCATCCGGCAGCCAGTGGCTCGGGCAAACGTAAAGACTTCGCCAATTTGCGCCTCGCGGTGCAGCCGCTGCTTTGTGTACGCCACCGACCAGTTTGTCGTCTCCGGCCGCCGCCGCACCACGTCGTCCAGGTCCAGCGTGACCGCCAGCTGCCCCCAAAGCTTTTCCAGAGCCGCTTCAGCCACTTGCAGCTCGAGGCCGCTGCGCCGCAGCAGATCGTCGCGCGCCTGGCCGTCGGCCGGAATCAGCGCGTGCAGCTTCTCCAGCACCGCGAGCGGCGGGTAGGCGCGGTCAAAAAAATGCTCGTGCATGTGCCGGTCGGCGGCGCTCCACAGCGTGATCGCGTAGGACGGCAGGCCATCGCGACCGGCGCGGCCGATTTCCTGGTAATAGCTCTCGATCGAGCCCGGCAAGCCAAGGTGCATCACCGTGCGGATGTCCGCCTTGTCGACGCCCATGCCGAACGCGACGGTCGCGACGACGATGTCCAACTCCCCGTTCTGAAAGGAATCCTGCACCGCGCTGCGGCGATCAGCGCTCATCCCGGCGTGGTAGCCATCGGCGCGCGCGTCCTTGCCGAGGATCGCCACGAGCTCGTCGACCTTGACCCGGCTCGGCACGTAGGCGATCGCCGGCAGCCGCGCCGGATCCCGCAGGATATCCGCGACTTTCTCCATCCGCCCCGCCGGCGGCATGTCCACCATCTCCACCGCCAGGTTGTCGCGTCGGAAGCCGCGGATGAAGCGGTTGGCGTCCGGGATGCCCAGCTGCGCCACGATGTCGTTCTGCACGCGCACTGTCGCCGTCGCCGTCAGCGCGATGGTCGGCGTGCCGGCGGCGCGCAGCTCCGGCAGGCGCTCACCCAACAGCCTGTAATCCGGACGGAAATCGTGGCCCCACATCGAGATGCAGTGCGCCTCGTCCACAGCAATCAGGTTCGGCGGTCGCTGCATCAGCCGCGGCACAAAGCCCGGCACGCGCAGCCGTTCCGGTGCCAGCAGCAGGAATTCAAGCTCGCCGTCCAGCCAGCGCCGCAGGGCGTTTTGCGAGTTGGCGCGGCCGCGACCCGAGTGGATGCGATCCGCAACGATGCCATTGGCAAGCAGTTTTTGGACCTGATCCTCCATCAGCGCGATCAGCGGGCTGATGACGAGCACGCCGCCGCGACCCGGCACCTGCGCTTGCCGCGCCAGACCCGGCAGCTGGTAGCACAGCGACTTGCCGCCGCCGGTCGGCATCACAAGCAGCGAATCTTCGCCGCGCGTCACCGCCTCGCACACCTCGCGCTGGTGCGGGCGAAACCGCTCCAGGTGGAAGCGGTCGTGCAGGAGGGCGTCGAGATCGGGCAGGGCAACGAGCGTCATGGCGGCGCGAGTGGAGCGCATCTGCGGGGCGACTGCAAGCATCGAATGTCTCCGCGGCTGGAATCGTCCCAGCCAAGTCATGTTCGGCGACTCGCGGTTTTTGCCGCGCGTGGTAGAGTCCGCGGCCATGGACACAGTGCAAAAAGCCGACGTTTTGGTGATTGGTTCCGGCATCGCAGGGCTCAGCTATGCGCTGCATGTCGCTGATTTTGCTTCGGTTATTCTGGTGACAAAGCGCGGCTTGGGCGACGCCAACACGGCGTGGGCGCAGGGCGGCATCGCCGCGGTGCTCGATCCGGAAGTCGACAGTTTTGCCACGCACGTCACGGACACGCTGACCGCCGGTGCGGGGCTGTGCCGCCGCGATGTGGTCGAGATGATTGTCGAACATGGTCCGGCGGCGATTTCGCGGCTGATCGAGCTCGGCGTCGATTTCGATCGCGGCCCGGACGGTGACCTGCTGCTGGCGCGGGAAGGCGGCCACAGCGTCCGTCGTGTCGTGCATCATGCGGATTCCACGGGCGAAGCGATCGAGATCGCGCTCGTCGATCGCCTGCGGCGCCACCCCAACATCCGGATCCTCGAGCACCACCTCGCGGTGGACCTGATCACCCGCGGGCGGATCGCCAAGGGCCAGCGGCAGTGCCATCCCGGCGGCAAGGGCGATCGCGTGCTCGGCGCGTATGTGCTGGATACCAAAGCGATGCGCGTTGTGCCGCTGGCGGCGCAGGTCGTGTGCTTGGCGACCGGCGGCTCGGGCAAAGTCTACCGCTACACGACGAATCCGGACGTGGCGACCGGCGACGGGTTGGCGATGGCCTGGCGCGCCGGCGCGCGCGTGGCGAACATGGAATTCTTCCAGTTCCACCCGACCTGTCTGTTCCATCCGCACGTCAAGAACTTTCTGATTTCAGAGGCTTTGCGCGGGGAGGGCGGCGTCCTGCGCAACGCTGCGGGCGAGGCGTTCATGCCGCGTTACCACCCGCTGCGCGACTTGGCGCCGCGCGACATCGTCGCCCGCGCCATCGACAGCGAGCTGAAACAGTCGGGCGCGGACAGCGTGTTCCTCGACATGACGCACCTGCCCGGCGAATTTCTCGAGGAGCGATTCCCCACGATTTTCGCGACTTGCATGAGCCTTGGCATCGACATCCGCGCCCAGCCGATCCCGGTTGTGCCGGCGGCGCACTATCAGTGCGGCGGCGTGCAGGTCGACCAGCAGGGGCGCACCAACATCGACCGGCTGCTGGCGATCGGCGAGGTGTCCTGCACCGGGCTGCACGGCGCCAACCGGCTGGCGTCGACTTCGCTGCTGGAGGGCGTCGTGTACGCCGAGACCGCGGCGCAGCAGACGCGCACGCTGTTGGCGCAGCCGCTGGACGCGACGGAGCTGATCGTGCCGGAATGGGACACGGGCAGCGCCGGTGACGCCGACGAGATCGTGGTGGTCAAGCAGAGCTGGGACGAGATCCGCCGGCTGATGTGGAACTACGTCGGCATCGTGCGCACGAACCGGCGGCTGCTGCGGGCGCAGCGGCGGCTCCGGCTGATTGAGCAGGAAGTGCGTGAAGATTATTGGCGTTTTCACCTGACGCCGGATCTCGTGGAGCTGCGCAACATCACCGCGGTGGCGCTGCTGATCGTCGAGAGCGCGCTGTCGCGCCAGGAGTCCCGCGGGCTGCACTGGAGCGCCGACTACCCGGAGACCGACGACGAGCACTGGCTGCACGACACGGTGCGCCAGCGCTCGCCGTCCGAGTAGCTGCGGCTACATGCCGCGAAACGGCAGCTGAATCAGCGCTTGCAGCGCCTTGACCGCCGCCGGATCGCTGCTCGTCAAATCGACGCCCGTCTGATCCGGCGCCGCCGCCGCTGTCACGGACTTGATCGCGAACGGGCAGAGCCACTCCTCGTCGTAGCCGTGCGCTTGGGTAAACGCGAGCAGACAACGGACGTTCCCCAGCACCGTCGGCAGCCGCTTGGCGCCCGTGTGCAACCGCACGCCGTTGGGCAGCGAAACCAGCGCGTCGCTGAGCAGCGTCGGGCACGTCGTCCGCTCCGCCGGCGCGATGTTCTTGCACGCCGCGTCCTCGAACTTGGCCAGCAATGCCGCCGCCCGTTCGTGTTGGCGCGCATGGCGGGCGTGGGCTTCCGCGTCTGCCAGGTGGTACGCCGTCGGGTTGACGGTGATCAGCACGCCTGACGCGCCTTCAGTCCCCGCCGGTCCCGATGGGCCAATCACCCGGTCGCGATCCGCCTCCGGGTTGTACAGCGACGCCTCCTTGGCCGCCTCTTTGCGCTCTTTCGCCGCCTCGGCCTTGTGGCCCTCTTCCGTCGTCTCGTTCAACTTCACATCCGGACCGCTGCACGCGCACATCGCGCACGCTGCGACTCCCCAAACCAACGCAAATTTCAACATCGCTCACCTCCTGCTGCAAACAGGTAAGCACGCCCAGCGGCGCGTGCCGGGGCTGGATCATTTTGCTGCGTGATTTTGGTCAAAGCCGCTAGTAGTTCGGATCGCGCAGCCACGTCGCCTGCCACTGCTGCGGCAGCAGCTGCGCGCGGAAGTGCTTGGCGCGCTCCGGCGTCTCGTAGATCGCCAGGTACCGCAGGAAATGGCCAACGACCATGCGGACATAGTTGCGGGATTCGTGCGGCCCGATGTCGTCCACAAGCTCGTCGAGCGCCAAGTGCCGGCTCTCGGCCTGGCGCAGCACGTGCTCCATCAGCATCGGCCCGCCGTTGTAGCTGGCGATCGCAAACGGCAGCTGCTGGCCGAATTTCTTGTACAGCGCGCCCAGGTACTGGCCGCCCCAGCGCACGTTGTACTGCGGCAGCATCAGCATCCACAGCTGGTAGTCGTCGCGGTTCTCCGCCGCCAGCCGCGCCGCGGTGCGGTCCAGCAGCTCCAGCAGGCCGTACGCCGGCGCGCCCGAAATCAGCCACGGCTTGTAGCGCGACTCCTGCAGCATGTGCGCGTAAATCATCCACTCCGGCGCGCCCGAGCGCTTCGCCGCCGCCACCACGTGCGTCGCGTACGCGCGCGGGTAAATCGCCCGCCATTGCGCCACAGTCTCCTTTGTCGGCAGGTCCTTGAGCACGTCCTGCCAGTCGCTCATCGCGTCCTGCCGGCGCTCGGCGTACTCCTCCAGCGGATCCGCGAGATCCGCCTCCAGCTCCGCAAGCCGCGCTTTGCCCAGCGCCTTGGTCAGCTTCTTGCGCACCGCGTCCAGCACCAGCCGCGCGCTGTCTGGCTCGCCCAGGTACACCGCCATCCGCAGCCGCTTCAGCTCCGGCGTCAGATGCAGTCCCTGGAACGGATCGTGAGGCCGAATCGCTACTTTCGACAGGTCCGCGTGCTTGGGCAGCCGCTTGGTCTCGCGCCACTCCTGCAGCACGTCCTCCGCGAGCGCGCTGTACCAGGTCAGCGGATGGCGCTCCAGCACGGAGACAAGCATGTCGACTGCCTCGGCGCGTTGTCCCAGCTTTTCCAAGCACTTGGCCATCCAATAGCGCGCCTTGCCGCCGACCAGCGGGTTCTTGTCGGCAATCAGCGGGCTCAGCGTCTGGATCGCCAGATCGCACGCGCCGCCGCGCAGCTGCCAAAAACCGACGAACCACAGGTACTTGCCAAAATCGATGCCCTTGCGATCCACGTCCAGCGCCGACTGCAGGTATGCCGCCGCCTCCAGCGACCGCCCGCCGACGTGCATTGCGCGGGCGCGGTCGTACGCCACGTCGACGCGCTTTTCATTTGTCACGCCCGGATAGCGCTGAAACCACTTGTCAAACTCGGCCAGGCCGTCATCCAGCCGCCCCAGCTTGGTCAGCACCAGCGCATACGAGGTCAGCGCCTGCTGCGCCAGCGGCTCGCCATCGCCGATCGCCGCCTCCAGGTACTTGGCGGCGCCCGGGTAGTCGTCGCGCAGCCGCTCGGTGGCGATCTTGCCGAGGTAATAGCCGACCTCACTCTTGCGCACGGCCTTTTGCCACAGCTTCAGCCCGACCTCGCGGCAGCGCTCGTACGCCCGCCGCGCGAAAAGCCGCTCCATCCGCTCGAATTGCTCGGCATCTGACAGCGTTTCTTCCGGAACGAATTTCAGCGCTTCATCGACAAACGCGCTCTCCGGATGCTTGAGGATCAGCTTGCGCCACAGCCCCAGCGCCTCCTGCGGATGCGCCACTGCTGTGTTGCGCGCCGCCCGCGCCAGCAGCTCATCGCGCGGCAAATTCAGCTGCGACTTCGCGTACAGCGTCTGGGCGATGGCCGCGGTCTGGTCGCCGGGGTGCACGCGTTCCCACAGACGACTGAAGAGCAGGTCGGCCGCGGCCCAACGGAAATCATCAAAGTCCCTGCGGAGCTTGTCGAGCGCCTCGAGCGCCGCCTCCGGCTTGCCACGCGCCAGCAGCACCTCGACCTCCGCCCAGCGCCAAGCCTGCGGCAACACGCCGCGAATCGGCGTCGCGTGGTCGAAAGCCCGCTGCGCCGCCTCGCCATGGCCGTCATGCGCAAGCGCGCGCGCGGCGACAAATGCGGCGACCGCGGCAGCGTCCGGATCCTTGGCGTTCTGCTGGATTTCCGCCAATTCTGCTGGCAGGCCTTGCAAGTCTGACACGCGCCAGCGCTGCACCGCCGCATGCAGCTTCGGCCACGGGTCGGCGTGCGCTGGCAACGCCACGAGGAGGCACGTCCACAGCAGGCCAATCGCTCGCATGTGAAGCCTTCGAGCCACGTCCGTCCCCCTCCCGAGCCGAAGCTACCACGGTTCCAGCCGCGGTGAACTTTCCCGGCCGATCGGCCGTGCACGGCAGCCCTGATCACAAGCGGCATTGACCGTGATCATGAAACGCAGCGTGCTCTCCCGTTGGGCGGCAAGTCGTTGAAGTTGCGGCGAACATTACGAATGCTTATGAATTCAAGGATTTACTCACAGTTATCGTCAACCGCGTGACGGATTTGTGAAGAACGTCGCCGCCTTCCACAAAGTTTTTTGCCGCCAAAGACTTGCGCGCGCTGGAAACTGGGTACATAGGTGCCAGAAGGCGCGCTGAACAGTGAACGGGACGGGCCTGGGAGTCGTGCGGCGCGTACAACAGGGGAGTGACAAGATGTCGACTGAGAAGACCAAGAAGAACTTTGTGCTGCTCGAGAATGGCCAGGACACGAACATCGTGTTCTCGAACGCCCAGCCGCGCGGCGCGGCGCTGAAGGCCGCGAACCGTGGCTACAAAGACATCAAGCTGCGCGAGCGCGGCACCAAGCGCGTGCACGTGTTCACGGGCGATCGCGTGGAAGTCAAGGCGCCGACGAAGCGCCCGAAGTGGCTGCCGGAGAAGGTGTGGAAGGCCGTCGTCAAGAAGGTCGGCGTCGAGCATCTGTAGGCCTGTCGGCCACGCGCCTGCGCTCTCGCGCCGGTGTTCTCCAGCGTTTTGCACAGTGAGCGAGGGGCCGCTGATCCCCCAAAGGTCCGCGGCCCCTCCCGCTTGTGCGCCCTTGGCGTCCATTCGCCGCGAGCCCGACCGTCGGCACCGCGCGCGGCAGGCCGCTGAAAACAGCTATGTTCCAGCGATCTTGGCTGCCGGGCGTTGACACCCGCGCGCCTTTCCATGACAGTCCGCCGGCGCTCCATGGCGCCTGAACCGACATGCAAGCCAAACTCATCCGCAATTTCAGTATTATCGCGCACATCGACCACGGCAAGTCGACCATTGCCGACCGCATCCTCGAGCTGACCGGCGCCGTCGAAGCGCGGCAGATGCAGGCCCAGTTCCTCGATTCGATGGACATCGAGCGGGAGCGCGGCATCACGATCAAATCCCAGGCGGTGCGGCTGCACTACAAAGCGCTCGATGGGCAGACCTACACGCTGCACCTGATCGACACGCCCGGACATGTGGACTTTGGCTACGAAGTCTCGCGGTCGCTGGCGGCGTGCGAGGGCGCGATCCTCGTCGTGGACGCCGTGCAGGGCGTGGAAGCGCAGACGCTGGCGAACGTGTACTTGGCGCTGGATGGCAATTTGACCTTGGTGCCGGTCATCAACAAGATCGACCTGCCGGCGGCGCGGCCGGAGGAAGTCTGCGAAGAGATTGAGGAAGGCATCGGCATCGACACGCGCGACGTGGTGCTGTGCTCGGCCAAGAACGGCATTGGCATCCAGGACATTCTGGAGGCGGTGGTCAAGCACATTCCGCCGCCGGAGGGCGATCCGGACGCGCCGTTGAAGGCGATGGTGTTTGACTCGCAGTACGACGCTTATCGCGGCGTGCTCGTGCAAGTCCGCGTGATTGATGGAAAAATCAAGAAAGGCGACCGCGTCTACTTCATGGAATCGCAATGCGAGCAGGACGTCCTGGAGATCCGCGTGCGGACGCCGAAGGAGGTCATCGTCGAGGAGCTGAACTTCGGCGAGACCGGCGTGCTGATCTGCGGCATCAAGCTTGTGCGTGACGTGCAAGTTGGCGAAACAATTACGCATGCCAAGCGCCGCGCGACGGAAAAGCTCAAGGGCTTCAAGAAAGTCCAGCAGATGGTCTACTCCGGTATCTTCCCGGTAGAGTCCAACGAATACGAGAAGTTGCGTGACGCCATCGAGAAGCTGGCGCTGAACGACTCGGCGTTTTCCTGGGAACCTGAGACCTCGAGCGCGCTCGGCTTCGGTTTTCGCTGTGGTTTTCTGGGCTTGCTGCACATGGAAGTGTTCCAGCAGCGCCTGGAGCGCGAGTACGACTGCGAGCTGATCACCACCGCGCCGTCAGTGATTTACGAGGTCCACACCGTCGATGGCACCGTGATTTCGCTGTCGAATCCGGGCGATCTGCCGTCAACCGGCGACATCGACTGCATCAAGGAGCCGATCGTCCGCGCGACAATCCACACGCCCAGCGAGTACATCGGCGCGATTTCAAAATAGATC
>CAIPXZ010000591.1 GCA_903869075.1 uncultured Myxococcales bacterium
GCGTTGTGGCCGTACCACCACTGCATGAAGGCGTCCTGGATGCCGGCGTAGAGCGAGTAGCTCTTCAGCGGGCCCGCGGGCACTTCCAAGCTATTGAAAATGTGCAGGATCGCCACCGTCAGGATCGACGCGATGTAGAACCACAGCGCCACGTACAGGTGGCGCTCGCGGCGCTTGGCGATCGTGCCGAAGAAGTTGATGGCGAACGCGACCCAGACCACCGCGATGGCGATGTCGATCGGCCACTCCAACTCCGCGTATTCCTTACCAGTTGTGATGCCAAACGGCAACGTCAGCGCGGCGGAAACGATGATGGCTTGCCAGCCCCAGAAGTGGAATTTGCTGATGCCGTCGGAGAACATCCGCGCCTTCAGCAACCGCTGGCTGGAGTAGTACATGCCGGCGAAGATCGCGTTGCCGGCGAACGCGAAAATCACCGCGTTCGTGTGCAACGGCCGCAGGCGGCCAAAATGCAAAAAGCCCATGTTCGCGCCCGGCCAGGCCAGCTGGAGCGCGAGGATGAGGCCAACGAGCATGCCCACAACGCTCCAGACCAACATGGCCAACAGGAACTTGCGGACGATGGCATCGTCGTAGCGGAAACGCTCAAGCACGCCGTTCTGTGCGGCTGGTTCTGACATGACAACCCTCACTTGGAAGACAGCCGGGCGCTGTCTGTTGGTGTGGAACGCGTTGGGGTATGCGTTACCTTGGAAGAATCGGGGATCCGGGACGGTCCGCCCTTGCCGCCCGCGTGGACGGCGCCACCTTGGCGGGCGGGGGCGGGATCGGCCTCACCAGCCGCCCCTTGCGCCGCAGCGTGCGACGCGAGGGAGACGGCCGGAATCGGCGCGTGCTGCAGCAAATAGCCGATCTCGGGTGCCAGCCACATCAAGCTGCGCGGCACATGGATGAGATCGACAGTCGTTCGGACGCGGGCAGCACAGCCGGCTGGCAAATCCAGTTCGGCCGGATGGGGAAGGAGGTACGGCCGATCGGCTGTAACTGCCCATGCGTCGGCAGCATCCGATGTCGTGTTGAGAGCGAGTTCGCCTGACAACACAACATAGACGCCGCTAGGAACGTGGTCGCGATGGATCAGCACCTGTCCGGCCGCAGCCTGCATACGCGTCACGCTCTCATGAGCGGTCAGCGCGGCAAGCCACGTTTCGACCTTGTTTTCGGTCGGCCGGATGTCAGTTACATCACCCACGTCACGCTCCTGCGCCAGCGCCCTTCATGCGGGAGAGGGCGGCGGCTAAAAGGCCAGGGTTGCGGGCCCCGGGTCTTCTGAGGGTGAATGTACAGCGGCATTTTGTAATGCGCCTTGCCGATTGTCAGGAACAGAATTGACTTAGATCAAGAATCGGCGGCTTTTGGCGCCTTTCTGCGAGAATTTGTGTACGGCCGCCGGGGAGCGTACAGTCCGCGCTGGTCGCAGACGACCTGAAATGACGAGCGATGCAGACACCTGAGCAGATGAAGACCGACCCCGCGTACTTGGGCTGGAACGACGACGGCAGCGTCCGGATCGTCTGGGCCGACGCCCACGAATCGACCTACCCGCTGGCATTCCTGCGCGAAAAGTGCCCGTGCGCCACGTGTCGCGGGACCCACGGCGCGCCGACGACGCTGGTTGTGCGCCAGAGCCGCGGCGGCTTGCCCATCGTCAGCGGCAGGACCGCGGCGAGCCAGGCCGCCACCACGGTCAAGCGCACCGACCCCGTCGGCGGCTACGCCATCCGCTTCACCTGGGGCGATGGCCACGACGCCGGCCTGTTTTCTTTCCGCTACTTGCGCGCGCTGTGCGCCTGCCCCGCCTGCAGCGCGACCGCCCCCGCGAGCGGGTGATGCGCGTGAGGCTGTGCCACACGGCGGAGCTGGACGGCGACCGCCTGCTGACCGAGCACCCGCATTCCGGCGATCCCGTGTTGGTGTTCCGGGATGGCGCGGGGGTCCACGTCGTCGACGCGCTGTGCCCGCACCAGTACGCGCCGCTGCTGGGCGGTGAATTGCGCGACGGAATCATCACTTGCCCGATGCACGGCTGGCGTTTTGACGTCCGCACGGGCGCCAGTCCGGACATGCCGGTGTGCCTGGACCGCTGGGACGCCATCGTCGACGACGGCTGGATCTGGCTGACGGGCGACGACGCCTAACGCCGCGTGAAAATGCCGCGGTCGCGGCGCGGGGCGGCGTGCTGCCCAGCGCGCGATGACTAAGCTGTGACCATCGAGCCGATGCCGCGGTCGGTGAACAGCTCCTCGATCAGCGCGGCGTGGACCTGACCGTTCAGCACATGCAACGTCCCGCCGCGCTTGAGGAAATCAGCCAGCCCTGGGACAAGCCACGGCTCCGGCAGCGTCGCCAGCGTCAGCTCCGCGACGATTTTGCCGTCGCCATCGCGGATGCCGTCATCGGATGAAAGCACAACGATCTTCATTGCTTCATTGTCACGCGCCACCGCTACGGCGGTGTCGATGCCGACATTGCGCAGCACGATCGGACGGATGCCGGTCAGCCGCAGCAGCGCCAGGTCGTCGTCGGTCGTCGGCGCCTCCGCCTGCACGACAATCACCATGGTTTTGCGGTCAAAATCGTGCAAATAGCGCAGCGCCTCACGCAGCACGCCTTTTTTCAGGACCGGCGTCAGCGTCTGCATTTCCAGCGACGCGCGCACCGGGGCATTTTGCCCATAGGCGATCGGCGCCTCGGCGTTGATCCGCACGTAATCATAGGTCAAATCGCAGCCCCACGCCGTCGCCGCCGCCGAGCCGAGGCCCAGCGCAATATCGACGTGCAGCGTGTCCGATGAGCGCATCGCCGCCGACAACGCGTGCTTGTCCAGCGGACCAGCCACCGGGAACACCGGATGATCCATCAAGCGAATCCGGATGTTATCGCGGGTGATCGCCACGCCCTGCCGCGCCAGCGACGCGCCCAGCGCCGCGGCGATCCGCCCCCAGTTCGGGTCGCATGCGAAAAGCGCTGATTTCACCAAATCACTGCCCGCCACATCGCGCGCGCTGGTGCGGGCGCACGCCTCATCGGGCGCGCCGTGGACGCGCACAGCGCACAGCCGCGTCGCGCCCTCGCCGTCGCGGGCGATCGCCACCGCCAGCTGCTGGAACACCGCCGTCAGCGCCGGCAGCGGATCAGCGACGTGCGGGCCCTTGGCGGTGCTCAAGAAGAACGCGCTGTCGTTCGTGCTCGTGTCGCGGTCGACCGTGATGGCGTTGAACGTCCGCGCCGTCGCCAAGCGAATCGCCGCCTGCATGGCGTCCAGCGGCACGTCGGCGTCGGTCACGCACACCGCGATCATCGTCGCCATATCCGGGTGGATCATCCCGGAACCTTTGGCGATTCCCAGCCACGTCGCGCCCTGCCAGCGCACACACGCGACCTTGCGCACCGTGTCCGTCGTCAGCATCGCATCGGCAAAATCGTTCACGGACGCGATGTTGCGAAACACCCGCGGCAGCGCCGCCGCTACCTTGCGCGCGTCCAGCGGCACGCCAATCGGCCCCGTCGTCGCCGTGAGCGCCGTCTCCGGACCCGCCACCGCCAGCGCCGCCGAAGCCCGCCGCAGCATCGTATCCGCCTCGACATCGCCCTGCGCGTAGCAGTTCGCGTTGCCGGAAATCACCGTCAGTGTGCGGATTTTGGCCGAAGGCAGCAGCGGCTTGTTGCCGAGCACGCACGCCGCGGCACACTGGTTCTGCGTGAAAGTGCCAACCGCGCGCATCGGCGCCTCGGCGATCAGCAGCGCGGTGTCCAAGCGGTTGGCCTTGACGCCGCTGTGACCGCCGATGAGGCGCACGCCTTCGGGCATAACTGGTTCAATATCAATGGGCTGCAGGTCGGTCATGGGTCTCTCTCAGTTCAGGCCGGTCGCCTCGGGCAGCTGCCACATGGCGTTCAAGTTGGCGATGGCGTGCGTCGCCGCGCCGCGCGACAGGTTGTCCAGCGCGGTAACGAACAGCAGCCGCTGGCTCGCTGCGTCCACGGCATAATGCACGGCAATCCAAGGGGTATTGGCGACTTCGTGGACGTCCGGCGCTTGCGCCGAGCGCCGCCAAAATCCGTCCAACGGCGGCAGCGCGTCGACGTCCGCCTGGGTGACGCCCGCCGGCAACTGCAGCGCGCCGGAAATCAGCATCCCGCGGCGCAGCGGCGCCACGATGGGCACAAACAACAGCCGCACCGGCACCGCGCGTTCGACCTCGACGACGTGCTGGTGCGCCCGCAACGTCTTGTACGGCATCAGGTTTTCAGCGACTGCCATGAAGTGCGTGCGCTCCGTCGGCTTCTTGCCCGCGCCTGACACGCCGCTGATGCCCGTGACCGTCACCGGCGTCGCCGCCGCCAGCCAGCCGGCGCGCGCCAGCGGCAGCAGCGCCGAGAGCATGCCATTGGCGTAGCAACCCGGGTTGGCCACAAGCTGCGCCTGCGCCAGCGCCGCCGGCGCCGCGCCGATGCCGTAGACCGCCTGCGCCAGCCACTCGGGATGCGGGTGGGCAAAACCGTAGCCCGCCAAGTGCGCGTCAGGCGTACCAGCGCGATGCGCCCCGGAGATGTCGATGACGCGCAGCCCACGCGCCAGCAGCGGCGCCGCCCACTCCGCCGCCACTTCCGCAGGCGTCGCCAGCAGGACCACGTCGATGTCCGCCGCGACGCCCGCCAGGCCCACAGCCGATTCCGGCGTGTCCACGCGCGCGACGTGCGGGTGCCGGCGCAACAAGGCAGCCGCCTCTGCGCCCGAATAGCCCGACGCACCGACGATGCACACGCGATAAGTTGCCATGGCTGGGCCTTCAGGCCGCCAGCGACGGGCGGCGGGGCGCGGAAGTTTAGGATCGGCGGCGGCCGGGCGCAACGCGCGTAGCAAAATGGTCACAGTGCGCGTTCAAGGCGCCGGACCGCCGTTGACGCCGAAGATGCAGCCGCCAGCCGACGGCGACGTGACGGTGAAAGCGAGCGTCGCCTTGCGCCCCGCCAGCGCCGCCGTATCCAGCCGCACCGCGTTCAAACCGTGCGTTTTCACGTCGGTTTCGAGCAGCGTTTTGCCATCGGCCTGGACTTTCAGGTGCACAACCGCGTCGGCGCGCGCGCTGTCCGCCAAGCCATAGCGCAGCACAAACTGCCGGGTCAGCGGCACGCCGCGGTACGTCAGCCGCCGTTCCTTGTTCGTGTAGTGCGGCGCCAGCAGCACCATCGGCTCGGGCTTGTTGGCGTAGCGCAGCGGAAAATCCAGCACGCGACCGGTCAGCTGGTTGTCGTCGGCGTCGAAGTGGCTGCACTCGAAGCGCTCGACCATGTTGTTGAAATAGTCGCACGGGATGTCGCCCAGCATCACCGTCGCCTGCGGCAGGTGCTGCCACAGGTACGCTGGCTTGCGCTCCAGCAGCCGCCGCCCGACGCCGGTCGCGATGAGCACAAGCGCCAGCAGCAGCACCGCGCGGGGCAGGAACGACCGCGGCGACGGCGTGGCGTCCACCAGCGGCGGTCCCAGCGGCGCCAGCAACAGCGCCAAAGGCGTCACGGCCAACGCAAGCTGCGGCAGGTTGAACTCCAAGCGGTACCAGGTGTAGGTCGCGTGAAACAGGATCGGCACCGCGAGGCACCAGATGAAAAGCACCGCCTCGCGCCAGCGCCGCGCCGCCAGCACCGGCAGCCCCAGCAGCGCCGGAAAGAACAGCGGCACGTGCGTCCAGATGCCGTCGCCGCCCAGCAGCACGTCTTTCAGCCCTTGGCGCATGTTGGCAAAATGGAAGTCCGTGCTGTGCGAGTGCA
>CAIPXZ010000592.1 GCA_903869075.1 uncultured Myxococcales bacterium
CCGATCTTCAAGCCGACGTAGAGGTTTGAGATCGACATCACACCGCCGATCAGGCAGCCGGTCGCCAGCGCGCGCACCGTCAGCTGCCGTTGCCGATTGCCCTGGTAGACGTACTTGAGCCAGTACCGATCGTGGTCGATGGTCGGCGCGTCGTCGGCGGGCGGCGGCGGAATCAGGATGTCAGGTTCGGTTGTCACGAGGCCTCCGGACGGCAAGCGGGCCGGAGGTTTGTGCCACGGCTGGCCCTAACCGGCAAGCTGCGTGCGCAGCCGCGGACCAAACAGCCGCACGGCATTTTCGTTCGTCGCGCGCTCGACCTCGGCGACGCTCATGCCCTTGATCGCCGCGATCTTCGCCAGCGTCTCGACGACATACGCCGGCTCATTGCGCTTGCCGCGGTAGGGAATCGGCGCCAGAAACGGGCTATCGGTCTCGACGAGCAGCCGGTCCAGCGGCGCCTGCTGCACCGTCTCGACCAGCTCGCCCGCCTTCTTGAACGTCACAATCCCCGGAATTGACAGGTAAAAGCCGAATTCGAGCATCGCCGCGCCAAACGCCGCCGTGCCGGAAAAGCAGTGGATCACGCCACCGACAGCGTCCGCGCCCGCTTCGCGCAGCACCTGCAGCGTGAGTTCCTCCGCCTCGCGCGTGTGGATGCACAGCGGCTTGGCCAGCGCCCGCGCCAGCTGGATGTGCTGGCGGAACACCGCGACTTGCACATCCCGCGGCGAGGAATCGTAGTGAAAATCCAGACCTGTCTCGCCCACCGCAACGACTTCCGGCAGCGCACACGTCGCGCTCACCGTCTGCCACAGCGCCGCGTCGACGTTCTTGGCGTCATGCGGATGGATGCCGGTGATTGCGCTCACGCCCGCGTACGCCCGCGCGCACGCGACCGCCGCCGCCATCTCAGCCGCGTCGCCGCCCGCGCCGACGCAGATGACGTGCTCGACGCCCGACGCCCGCGCGCGCGCCAGCACGCCCGCGGTGCCGCCCTCGTACTCCGCGCCTTCCCAGGTCGCGGCAATGTGCGCGTGCGTGTCGATCATGCCTTGCGCGTTTCCACGACTTTCTTGCGCTCGGCGATCTTCTGGCTGGTGCCGCGGCGGTCCTTTTTGACCTGTCCGAGGTCCTTGTCGCCGCTTTCCTGGGCGTACCGCTCGGTGTCAGCGGCGATCAGCGCGTCCATCTGCGTAATCACCCGCGACAGCATGTCCTGGCGCGTGCGGTAGCTCTGGAACGCCGACTTGTAACCGTTGATGATGACCTCGCGGACGTCCCGGATGCTGGCGCCGAAGGTGTCGATCCACAACATGTATTCGTCGGTGACGGTTGTGTTGGTGATCAAGCGGTTGTCGGTGTTGATCGTCACCCGGCAGCCGAATTCGTAATAGAATTGAATGGGATGCGCGCCGATACTGTCCACCGCGCCGGTCTGCACGTTGGACTTGGGGCAAATCTCGAGCGGGATGCGGTGATCGGCGACGAAATTCAGCAGGTCGCCGTCCTCGCGCAGCCGCGTGCCGTGGCCGATGCGATGCGCGCCGCAGTCGTGCAGCGCCTGGTGGATCGACTCCGGACCAAAGGCCTCGCCGGCGTGCGCTGTGCAGTTGACGTTGTTGCTGCGGATCAGATGGAACGCCGCCGCGTGCTTGCGCGCCTGGAAGCCGTCCTCCGCGCCGGCGAGGTCATAGCCGACGACGCCTTTGTTTTTGTACGCCACCGCCAGCTCTGCCAGCCGCAGCGACCACTTCGGGTCGGCGTGCCGCAGCGCCGAGATGATAAGCCCCGACCGAGTGCCAAACTTCTGCTTGCCGTCGCGCAGCCCCGCCAGCACTGCCTCGACAATCGTGGTCATCGGCAGGCCTTTTTGGATGTGCAGCATCGGGCAATACCGCACCTCCATGTACTGCACGTTCTCCTTGGCCGCGTCCTCGACCAGCTCAAAAGCCGCGCGGTACAGCGATTCCTCGGTCTGCAGCACCGAGCACGTGATGTCGAACGTCCGCAGGTAGTCCTTCAGCGACTTGCACACGTCGCCGACCTGCACAAACGGCGCCAGCCCCGCGGGCGTGTCGGCAGGCAGCTTGACGCCCTGCTCTTCCGCCAGCTGCAAGATGGTCTCGATGCGCAGCGAGCCGTCCAGGTGGACGTGCAAGTCCGTCTTGGGCAGGCTTTTGATGAGTTCGTACGAAGGCTTGTACATGATGTCCTGATGCCGGGGGATGTGCGCCCGCCGAGAAGCTGCTGGCTGCGCGACACCCATTTGTCACAGTGTAGCCGCCGCGTGCGGTTCGGTCCAGAAGCGCGTGCGCTGAACTTGCACGGGGTGCACATGAACCGTTACAATCCGCGGCTATGTTGACTTCGCGCTGTGTCCTCGCCGCCGTCCTCGTCGCCTCGCTGGCGACGGCTTGTTCAGCCGCCAACGGCAATTCCGCCCGCGGCGATCGCGATCGCGGCTTGCCCGATGCGCCGATCCGCGGCGACCTCGAGACCGAGCCGATGGTGGGCGATCTGGCGCTTGGCATCGCTGCGTACCGCGATGAAGAGCTGGACGACGCCGAAGCCGCGCTCAAGCGGCACCTGAAGAAGAACGCCAAGTCGGCGCTGGCGGTGTACTACCTCGGGCTGTGCGCGATGCAGCGCGGCCAGCCGGTGCCGGCGCGCAAGCTGTTCCAGCAGGCGATCGAGCTCAATCCGCAGCTGCACGGCGCGATGTCCAACCTCGGCGTGCTGTTTTTGGAGGCGGGCGAGGACATCGCCGCGCTGAAGATGCTGGAGCAGGCCCGCGATCTGGCGCCGGACGACGCGCGCGTGCAGGCGAACCTGGGCGCGGCGCTGCTGCGGCGCAAGATGTGGTCGGAGGCGGTGGAGGCGTACAAGCTGGCCAACAAGCTGGCGCCGGCGCACGGCACGCTGCAGTACGATCTGGCGCTGGCCTACATGATGCGTCAGGAGTGGCAGCCGGCACTGGACGCGCTGGAGCTGGCGCTGCAGGTGCGGCCGAAATTCGCGCTGGCGCACGCCGCCAAGGTCGCCTGTTTGCAGGGCTTGGGCCGCTTTGCCGAGGCGCTGGAGGCCGCCAACCTCGCGCTGGACGAGTGCGATCCGCTGGCGGACAACTACATCGTGCTGGGTCGCGTGCTGATCGCCCAGGGCGCGCCGGGCGACGCGGAAAAGGCGCTGAACAAGGCGCTCAAGCTCAGCCCGGACAACGCCAACGCGCAGCTGGATCTGGCGGAGCTGCTGGACGCGCGCGGCGACAAGCCGGACGCGATCGAGTGGTACCAGAAATTCCTCAAGAACAAGACGCCGCTGCCGGAAGACACCCGCCGCGTGCGCGAGCGCCTGCGCGTGCTCAAAGAGCCAGCCGGCGAATCCTGAGCGTTGACGGGCAGTTAGCGGTTGAGCTTGGCCTTGGCGCGCGCCAGCTGATCGGCCAACGCCTGCGGAATCTGCCGCACCACTTTTTTGCGCAGCCGGTAGCGGAACGGCGACACGTCCGGAATCGGCGCGTGCGGCGGGATGTGCGTCTGGCGGATGGCGTCTGGCAGCTGCGCCAGGTGGTCGCGGCGGACGTACAGGAACACGTTGTAGCGGTACCACGGCTGCACCGCGACGTCCTGGGCGATGCGCGGGCGGATGCAGTCGAAGAGCTCAAAACCGTGCGCGGCGAGGCGATCGCGCCACCAGGCGTACGGCTGCTCGTTGACGTGGTGCTCGCCGCCCTGACCCGGCGGCGCCGCCGAGAACAGCAGCAAGTCGCCGTGGCGCGTCAGCGTCTTGATGAGGTCGTCGGCGGCGGCTTCCGGGATATGCTCCGCCACCTCAAGGCACTCGACGAGGTCAAAACGCCGTTGCAGATCAATCGGTTTCGCGAGGTCGGTGGCGACAAAATGCTCCGCTGGAATGCGCAGCGCCGCGCGGTCGACGTAGTCGCCGTCCACGCCTTGCACGTCCAGCACGCCCGCGGCCTGCCACGCGCCGAGCCACACCGCCTGACCGCAGCCAAAATCGACGACGCTGCGCGGATTCAGCCAATCCTGAATCAGCGCCACAATGCGCCGCGCCGACGCCTCATTGGAGGTGGTTGTGTAGGCCTGGAATGTCGTGGAGTACTGGTACTGCGTCATGGCGGAAGCGATGATACACTGCGCGCAACGCGTCTGGCGAGGGTCCATGGCACTGGAAGCTGGCAAGAAAAGTCCACAAATCAAACGCTCTGGCCCGGCGATCGCCATCAGCCCTACGCTTCCGGCCGGGAACGCCCGGTTCGTCGCGATCGCCGGCAACATCGGCGCCGGCAAGTCCACGCTGACTGGGTTTTTGGAAAAACGCTTTGCGATCAAGCCGTTTTACGAGCCGAATGACTCCAATCCCTACCTCGTGGACTTCTACGGCGACATGAAGCGCTACGCGTTTCACAGCCAAATGTACTTTCTTTCCGCAAAGTTCCGCGCGCACCTCGATCTGGCGCGGCTGATCGCCGCTGAGCCGGGCAGCGTTTTTGTCCAGGACCGCACGATCTACGAGGACGCCGAGATCTTCGCCCGCACGCTGCACACGCTGGGCGTGCTGAGCGCCCGCGATTTTGCCACGTATTCCGGGATGTACGCGGCGATCCGCGATACCTTGCCGCGGCCGGACCTGCTCATCTACCTGCGCTGCAGCCTGCCCGGCATCAAACGGCGGATCCGCCAACGCGGTCGGCCGGAGGAACAGGCGATGAAGCCGCGCTACCTGGCGGCGCTGCACGCGGCGTACGAGGACTGGTTCGCCCACTACGACCTCGGGCCGACGCTGGTCATCGAGACGGAAAAGCTTGATTACTGGGAGAATTTGGTCGATCGCGTCGAGCTTGTGACGGCGCTGGAAGGTGTGCTCCAGGGCCGCGGCGCCTGGGCGACGAACTGACGGCTACTTGCCGTCCGGCCGCTCGGCCGCCAGCTTCTGCGTCTCATGCGCCTGCATCACGGGAATTCGCGGTGAGCTTGGCTGCGATGCCGTGATCGCCAGGCTGTTCGGCGGCGGCAGGTTCACGAGCGGATTTGTCACGTGGCGCGCCGGCGCCGTCAGCGGCGTCAGTGATTCCACCATGGAAACAGTACCTTCGGGCACATCGGGCCAGAACGTATCGCGCACCGCCTCCAGCGCCTTGCGCATGTCCGCGGCGCGCGCGAACCGGTCGCTTGGCCGCTTGGCCAGCGCGCGCTGCAGCACGGCGTTGAACGCATCCGTGACGGGCGATAGCGCCGCTTTGCGCACATCCGGCACCGGCGCGCGCAGGTGCGACTGCATAATCGCCACCGCCGACGCCTGACGAAACGGCACGTCACCCGTCAGGCAGCGGTACAGCAAAATCCCGAAGGCATACAGGTCACTGCGCCCATCCAGCTCCGCCGCCTCGCACTGCTCCGGGCTCATGTACGCCGGCGTGCCCAGCGCCATGCCGGTTGTCGTCAGCGACGAGCCGTGCATCCACGCGATGCCAAAATCCACAAGCTTGACAATGGGTTCGCCATCGCCGAAGTCCGCCAGGATGATGTTGGACGGCTTCATGTCGCGGTGCACCAGCCCGAGCGCGTGCGCCTCGCCCAAGCTGCGCAGCACCGGCACCGCCAGATCGATGGTCTCCGGCTCCGTCAGCCCACGGCCGTGCGCCAGCCGCTCGGTCAGGATCTGCTCCAGCGTCGGCCCCTTGAGCATCTCCATCGCCAGAAAGAACGCGCCGCCGGGCGCCTGACCGACGTCAAAAACGCGAATTGTATTCGGATGTTTCAGCGATGCCGTGACCCGCGCTTCGCGAAAAAAGCGGCGAATCGTCGCGTCATCCGGGCCGCCAAAGTCGGTCTTCAGCACCTTGATCGCCACTTCCTGGCCGGTGACGATGTGCTCGCCGGAGTAAATCGCGCCGTAGCCGCCGCGGGCGATCTGCGCGGTCAGGCGGTAGCGCCCAGCCAGCACGTCGCCGGGGCGGATGATGACCTGCGGGTCGAATTTCACTGCCGGGACGGTGACATGGCCGTCGTAGGTGCACTCGGTGGCCTTGCCGCGGCTGCCGCAGTGCGGGCAAAATCGCAGGCCGTCCACCCATTCGGGTTCCAAGCTCAAGTCGGGGGTCATGCTGCAGCCTCAAGTGGCGCGGACGGTCCGTCGTCCCAGCGATTGTCGCGCCGGATCACCGCAAAATCATTGACGCGCGCGCCGGCGGCCTCGAGCGCCTGCCACGCGGTGCGGCGAATCCAGTGGCGGATGTAGAACGGCTGAGTCACCACGTAATGGTGGATGATGTGCGTCGCGCCGAAATCGAAGGCAAACAGCTGCAGCGGCCACAGCAGCGGATGGCGCAGGATCTGGTTCTGGTGCGTCACGTCATGCCGGCCGATTTCGTAGTAATGGCTGTAGGATGACAGCAGCGCGATGCAGGCGTGGCGCAGCACGTTCGGCGCGATCCAGCACAAATACAGCGTCCGCGCGTGCGGCACGCCGAGCGCCCAGGCGATCGGCAACAGGATCGGCAAGCCAAAAAACACCAGATCGACGCGCTGGATCTGCCGCGCCAGCGACCAGAACGGCCCGCGGATCACCTGCCAATCCGGCGCGTCGCGGCGAATTCCGGGCAGCAGCACGACCGCCGCGGCCGGCAAAACCGCGATCAGCAACCGCAGCGACACCGAGCGCAGCCCCAGGCCAATCAGCCGCTCTTCGACGTCGCCCGGCTGACCCGACAGCCGATGGTGGCGCAGGTGGATGTCCGCGCGCGCCCACGGGTTCAAGCTCGCTTTGGCCAGCCAGATGCCGGTGAACAGCAAATTTTGCAGTCCCGGCCGCGGCTTGAAGTACAGGTCGTGGATCAGGTCGTGCTCCAGCTCATGCAGCACCGCCAGCGGCAGCGCCGCCAACGGCACCAGCAGCCACGCCGGCAGCACGCCGCGGACAAACAGCGCGCCCAAGCCCAGCCAAGTCGCCAGCGCCGCCAGCCACAACCCCACACCGATCGCGTCCTGATGCCGCAGCCACGGGTGCGCCGCGCGCAGCGCTTGTTCGGCGGCGACGATCGCCCGGTTCACGCCGCGCACGCGGGCGGAGCTCCCTTGATCCGTCTGGCTGTTTTGAGCGCTGACCACGCCGACCTGCCGCGGTGGCTCGGAAAACAAACCACAGGGACAGCGTACGCCATTGCGCACCCCCGCGACAAACCGCCATTCGCAGTTCTTCACATCTCTCGCCGGCGAGGCGGCGCCGGCACCTTGACCGATCCGTGACCAAGTTGTTGCGATGA
>CAIPXZ010000593.1 GCA_903869075.1 uncultured Myxococcales bacterium
CAGGCAAGCGCGCGCGATCGGCCAAGCTGCGGGCGGTGACGCCGATGGAGCTGGAGAAGACGGCAGCGCACGCCGCGGCGACGGGCCTGCCGGATCGGCCGGCGCCGGCGCTGCGTAAGCCCGAGCCGACGCCAGCGCGCGCGACGCCGACGACGGACGCCGGGCTGGAAGCGACGATCATCGACCGCCCGGCGCGCCCGGCGACCCAGCCGCAGCCAACGCTCAAGGAAGCACCGGCGCCGCCCGTCCTGGACGCGACGCTGGAGCTGCAAGGCCCGCGCGCGCCTGCGCCTGTGGCCGCGCCGACGCGCACGCGGACCGTTGTGCTGCCGGCGGTGATTGGCAGCGTCGCGGCGCTGGCCGTCGCTGGTGGCGCGTGGCTGACGCTGGCTGACAAGCCGGCACCTGTAGCGCCGTCACCTGCGCCCGTTGCCGCTGCGCCTCCGGTCGCCCCGGTGGCGCCAGTCGCCGTCGCGATAGCAGCGCCTGCCGCCGCTCCCGAGGCGTCACCGGCGCCACTCTCCGCGGCTGATGTGGCCGCCGCAGTCGCCGATCGGACCGCTGCTGTCGCCGCGTGCCAGCCAGGTGGTGCTGTGGCAATCGGCGTTGCCCTGGACGCCCGCGGCCATGCGACGGACGTGCACGTGGTGGAGCCGCTCGCCAATCCCGCTGCGGTTGCCTGTGTGCTGGCGGCTGTGCGCGAGCGGCCGTTCGCCGCTGCCACGGTGCCGGCGCGCACGACGGTTCTGCACTTTGCGGCGCCAGCCGGTCCCGCGCCACCGCCGGCCGCAGCGCCCGCTGAAGCCGCGCCGGCGCCCGTGGCCGAGGCGCCCAAAGCCGCTGCTGCCAAACCCGCGCACCGGGCTGCCCATCCGGCTGCGAGCGCCAAACCCAATGGCGACGAGGCCCTGTGATGTTGCGCCGCCTGCTCGCCATCTGTCTCACGTTCGCCGTCGGCGTCCCCGCGTTCGCTGCGTCGCCTGCCAAGGACGCCGGCAAGCCATTCGCCGATGACGCCGCGCAGGCGTTCAAAGATCAGCGTTTCCAGGAGGCGGCGGAGCTTTTCGAGAAGGCGTTCGCGCTCGGCAACGACAAATTCGTGCGGCTGCGCAACGCCGGCCGCGCCTGGGAAGAGGCCGGCAAGCTGGAATACGCGCGGACCCAGTTCCAGAAATTCCTCGACAAAGTGCCGAGCGGTCCCGAGCACGACGAGGTCGTGCAGCGGCTGGCGGCGTTGGAGCAGCGGCTGGCGGCGCCGGCGCCCCAGCCGGTCGCGGCGGTGCCGGTGGTGGTGCCGCAGCCGGCGGTCGCGGTCGTGCCGGGCACAGGCGTGGCGGTGCCGGCGGAGCCAGCGCACCGGCCGCGCTGGCTGGCGTGGACGTTGGGGGGCGGCGGCGCGGCGGCGTTTGTCGGCGGGATGGCGTGGCTGGCGCTGACCGAGTCGGCGGCAGGCCGGATGCAGACGCAGAACCAAGCCGGCCGTTACACTGCGGAGAAACTCACTGAGGATCAAGCGGTTATTCTGCGCAATCGCATCGGCTACGCCGTCGTGGGCGGTGTCGGTCTGGGCGCGGCGATTGCCGGCGTGATCGCGCTCACGCGTACGCCGTCGGCGACTGGGCAGCTGCAGCCGCTGCTGTTGGGTGACGGCGCCGGGCTGGCGTGGCAGGGCGCGTTTTGACACGCCATTTGCCGGCCGCGCTGTCGCCACCGCCCGTTGCCATGCTATCGTGCCGCGCCGCGGCCGCCCCATGCCGCGGGACTGGCCAATGAGTACAACCTCCGCCACGCGTACGGCGCGCATCTTCTTGCTGCTGACCGTCTTCACCTGGGCGCAGATCGCCTTTGGTGCGCTGGTTCGCGCCAAGCAAGCCGGGCTGTCGTGCCCCGATTGGCCGCTGTGCCACGGCGCGCTCGTGCCCAACCTCAAGCTGACCGGCGTCGTCTACGAGTACGGCCACCGCGTGTTTGCCGGCGTCGTCTCGGCGCTATATCTGCTGGGCGCCGTCGTCGGCTGGCGCGATCCGGCGCTGCGCCAGCGGTTCCGCGGCCTGTTCCTCGGCTTGGGCTTGCTGCTGGTGGTGCAAGCGGTGTTCGGCGGGCTGACGGTGCTGCTGGTCGACAAGTCGGCGGGGCTGGCGCGCCCGGCGACCTGGACCGTCGTGTCGCACCTGCTGCTGGGCAACACTTTTGGCGCGCTTGCGCTCGTGACTGCGCTGCAGATCCGCGGCATCGCCCTGCCCGAGCCGTCGCTCGCCCGCGCGCTGCCCGCCGGGACGCACGCGCTGGCGAGCGCGTGGCTGGGCTGCATGCTGCTGCAGATGGTTGTCGGCGGCTCCATCGCCGGCAGCCTGCAGGGCCTCGCCTGCGCCGAATTCCCGACCTGCAACGGCGGCCTGTGGTTCCCGACGTTCGATGGCTACACCGGCGTGCAGCTGCTGCACCGCTGCAACGCCGCGCTGCTGGCGATCATCGGCTGGAGCCTCTCGTTTCGCCTGCGCGGTCATGGCCGGTTGGGGCTGGCGGCCAACGGCCTGGCGTGGCTGATCCTCGCGCAGATTGGCCTCGGCGCCATGAACATCTGGTCGCAGCTCAAGCCGCATGTCACGACGGCGCACTCGCTCGTCGCCGCGCTGCTGTTCTCGACGACGGCTGTGCTGCTGCTGGAACTGCGGGCGCAGCGCGCGCCGGCGCCAGCGGCGTGAGTGCCGCGGCCGGCTGGCATCTTGCCCCCGGCGCCTGCCAATCATTGACAGCCCGAGCCGCCGCCGATTACACAGGCGCTCCGCGTTCGGCGGCGGATGGAGTCTCCCGTGAGTGCAGTGCAGAATTCGCCCCATCGTCAGCGGCTTGGCGGGCTGGATACCGTCGTGATTCCGGGGACTCCCGAGGGTCCGACGGTTGTCATGCTCCACGGCTACGGCGCCGACGCCTGGGATCTGGTGCCGCTCGCCCAGGTGCTGCGCGTGCCGCCGGGGACGACCTGGCTGTTTCCCAACGCGCCGCTGGAGGTGCCGCTGGGGCCGCACATGAGCGGCCGCGCGTGGTTTGCCATTGATATGGCGGCCTTGGAAGCGGCGATGATGCGCGGCCAGCACCGCGACTTGTCCAAGGAAGCGCCGCCGGCGCTCGAGCACGCCCGCGAGTCGATCCTGCAGATGCTGACCGAAGCCGGTGCGACCTGGTCGCGGACGATCCTCGCCGGTTTTTCGCAGGGCGCGATGGTCGCGACCGCCGCCGCGCTGCAGGCGCACCGCCAGCCGCTCGGACTTGTCGTGCTGTCCGGCACGATCGTCGACGAAGCGACGTGGCAGGCCGGCGCGAAAAAGCACAAAGGCCTTCAAGTGTTCCAGAGCCACGGCACGCGCGATCCGCTGCTGGACGTCCACGCCGCGCGGCGCTTGCACCGGCTCTTCGACGAGGCGGGAATGCCCACGGAATACCACGAGTTCATCGGCGGCCACGAGATTCCGCAGCCGGTGATTGAGCGGCTGAGCGCCTGGCTGGCGGCGCGCTAGGGCAACTTCTCCGCTTCAGCGACGGACGCGGCGCAGCGAAAGCCAAAATGGTGGAACGGCTGGTTGGACGGCACGTGCGGCCGGCGGTAGATTGCCGTGGCGTACTCGGCTGGCCAGTACCAGCTGCCGCCTCGCACCAGCTTGTCGTGGAATCCCGGGCACTTGGCGGCGCCGTTGCAAGGCCCGCGCGGGTCGCTGCCGCTGCAGGCTTCGCCGCAGGCGGCATAGCTGGCGCTGTACCAGTCCGCGACCCACTCCCAGGAATTGCCGGCCATGTCGTACAAGCCGTAGGCGCCGGGTGCGCGCAGCCCGACCTCCAGGACGCGGCCTTTTTCCGGCTGCTGCCCGCGCTTGCGGATGCCGCAGCTGCGCCCGGACGCGTCCATGATGACGCTGTTGGCGCACGTCGCCGGCGCGTTGCCCCAGCTGAACAGCGCGCCGTCGGTGCCGCGCGCCGCCTTTTCCCACTCGGCTTCGGTCGGCAAGTGCTTGCCGTGGACGCGGCAGTAGCGGTCGGCGTCGAACCACGACACGCCGGTCATGGCCTGGCGCGGCCGGTTGAAGTCCTGGTACAGCGGGTTGGCGGCCAGGCATTTCCCTGTCTTTTCGCAGGCTTTGTACTCGCCGTAGGTGACTTCGTACAGGTCCATGAAAAACGTCGCCAGCGTGATTGTCGCGCGCGGCCGGCTGTTGGCCGGGCCGTCGTCGCTGCCGCGCAGGAACGCGCCGCCGGGGATGCATGTCATGCCGGCGGGCGGGCGCGGGCAGGCGTCGCTGGTGCTGACGGCACTGAACAAGGTCAAAAAGATCAGGAAGCTGCCGATCATCGCCGAACTCCTGCGCGCCACGGCGCCGCTGGCGGAGGATGCGGCGGTGGCGGCGCGGATGCAACTGCGCGGTTGCGCGCGGCGGCAAATCGTGGTGGCGTAGGCGGCTGGAGGTTGGATGGCGCGGCGGGATCTGGCGGTCGACATCGCCCTGGCATGGCTGGCGCTGGCGCTGCTGTTTCGCGCGTTCTTGGCGGAGCGCGTCGGCGGCAGCTTTGTCTGGGCGGCGGCGTGGCAGGACGTGCTGCTGGCGATTGCCCTGACGGTGCTTGGGCTTGGCGCCCGGCACGCGGCGTTGGCGGTGTCGGTGGCGCTGCTGATCGTCGTCGGGCTGCACGCGCGCGTGGCGGCGCACTTGATGGCGGGGATGCGGCTGGCGCTGGACGGCGCCACGCTGCGCGAGGCGCTCCACTCCGACGATTGGCGGCTGTTGCTGACGGCGACTTGGGCTGACGCGGCCGCGGTGTTGGCGCCGCCGCTGCTGCTGGTTGTCCTGCGCGCGCTGCCGCACGGGCGCGCGCGCGTGCGCCCGGGGCTGGCGATGACGCTGGCGCTGGCGCTGGGGTTGGCGAGCGTTGTGGCGCCACCGCGGCCGGGGGACTGGCCGGAAGAGACGGCGCGGCAGCCGCTGCTGGCGCTGGTGCTGGCCGCGCCGGTAGATGCCAAAGAATCGTTTGTGATCAATGATCTGCCAAAGCCTTCGGTCGTTGTCGCGCCGCTGCCGCTGGCGGCCGCTCTGACGCCAACCGCGGCGATTGCCCTGCCCGAGCCTGCGTCCCAGCCGTACAACGTTGTGTGGATCATCCTGGAATCGACCGGAACGCGGTATTTTCAAGGCGCTTTCCACGCTGATCCACCGCCGATGCCCACACTGCGCCGTCTCGCCGCCGAGGGCTGGTACCTGGCGCGGCACCAGTCGCCGTCGAATTCGAGCGCGACGAGCATCTTTGCCCAGCTGAGCGGGCTGTACCCGAGCCCGACGCCGCAGATGTTCGCCACCCAGGCGGACAATTGGGTGCCGGCCCTGCCCGCGTATTTACCCAGCGATTACGAGCGGTTCCTGTACACGCCGGGACGCCTGAATTTCTTCTTTCCGCAGGCCTTTTTGCGCCATTCCGGCCTGCAGGAGCTCGTCGGTTTTGACGAGACGACGGTGACGCACAACGTCGGCATCGAGCACATGTCCAAGGACGAGATCGCGACGATGACGACGTTTTTGGCGCGCCTGCACCGCGCGAAGCCGCCGTTTTTGGGCGTCTACTACAGCTTTTCGCCGCATTGGCCGTACACGGACTACGGCGCGGCGTGGCACCGCTATCCTGGCCACCAGCCGCTGGACAATTACCACAACGCACTGTGGCTTGTGGACCAGCAAATCGCCCGCGTGATCGAGCAGTTGCGTGCGGATGGCCGCTTGGACCGGACGATCCTCGTGCTGGCGGGCGATCACGGCGAGGCGTTTGGCCAACACGCCCACAACTGGGCGCATGCCCGCGGCAGCTACCAGGAGAATTTCGAGACGCCGGCGGTGTTCTGGCAGCCGCGCGTGTTTCAGCCGCGGATGGTGACGCAGCCGACCTCGCACATTGACCTGCTGCCGACGCTGCTGGATGCGCTGCGGCTGCCGTTTGACCGCGCGGCGCTGCAAGGCCAGTCGCTGTGGCAGGCG
>CAIPXZ010000594.1 GCA_903869075.1 uncultured Myxococcales bacterium
GGCGATGAGCTTCGCCATCGCTGAACACGCGCTCGGCTACGCCGTCGCGACGTGCGGGTTTTTAATTGTCGCGGAGGGTGCGGGGTACTTGACGCGGGGGAGAGAGGAGAACGAGTACGCTGGCCGCACACAGCCGCGAAAGGACAGACAGGATCGAAAAATCGGAGAACTTCATGATGTTTCCTCGCTGGTTGGCGTTGCGCTCAGAACCGCGTCAAGACAGCGGCGATGATGCGCGTGTCAGTGGGGACCAAATCGGCCTGCCAGCCGGCGGGCGTCGGCGTGGTCACATAGCCGTCCGGCGAGGTGACACCGCCGTGGCCGGCGAAATACGGGACGCTGGCCGAGCGGCGGCTGAATTCGAGGTCGAGCGTGATTTGTTCCGTCGGCATGTACTGAACGCCGGCGGCGACGTCCCACGCGTCAAAGCTCGTGCCCGAGTTCATGTCAAACGGCGACGTGGCCGGGCTGTAGCTGACGCCCTGGGTGCTGAGCGGCTGCGAGAAAGGCGAGGCCTGACCCGTCGGCGCGAGCACCAGGTAGCGGCCCGGATTGTGCATCTGGCCGCCGCCGACGGTGAACGCGAACTTGTCCTCCGCGAACCAGATGCGGTTGTACGCCATCCACGACAGGAAGTTCTGCCTGCACGGCGTCGCCGTTGTGCAGTGGCCTTCGGTGCCCGTACCGCCAAAGCCCACGACGCCGTCGCCGGATTCGAAGCCGAGGTCGCCCGTGAGGGAGAATGCCATCTTGGAGATGATGCGGCTGGTCGGGTTGTTGTAGTACCGCACCATCAGGCTGTTGTCGCTGTGAAAGCGCATCCGTCCCGGGTTGTTGGCCGTGTCCCAGCCGACGTAGTCATTCGACAGCATGGACACCGACTCCGTCGGCCGGTACAGGAACTGGCCGCCAAAGCCTGGACGTTCATTGAACTTGCCGTAGGTCTGCCAGCCATTGATGATCCACGCCTCGATCTTCAACTTTTCCGTCGGGAACATTTGGATGCGCATGCCATTGAAGAACCACGGCGTGTTGTCCGAGGTGTACGACGGCAGGTACATCCAGTTTTCGAAGTTGTCGTACGAAAACAGGCCGACGTAGGACATGAAGATGCCCGCGTCGATGTTGATGCCGTGCATGTAGTTGAGGTGCACGCCGCCATACGCTTCGCTCACGTAGCGCAGGGCCGTCATGAAATCAAACTGGCCCTTCATGGCGCTGCCGTCGTTGCGCGGCACGACGGTCGCGCGTTCGCCAAATTGGGTCATCAGGCGGCCGCGGGCCGTTCCGGAGTGGAAGTCGCCGCCAAACCCTAAGAATTGCAAGGCCAATTCGTTGTCGCGCGACAATGTGGTCGAGCCGACGACCGAGTGATCGATCGGCCGGCTTGTCGACGTCGTGTAGTTCACGTCGAGCAGGAAGCTGCCGGTGAAGTACTTGCTGTCGAGCAACGCCGTCTTCTGGCGGTTGTTGCCGTTCAGCCAAGTAAAGTCGCCAAAAGCAAACGGCTCCGCCGGGGTGACGTCGTCGGGCAGCGGCGCTGACTCGGCGTGCGCCAGGCACGGCAGCAGGAGGAGAGACACAATCAGGAGTGTACGCATCGGAGTTCACCGTCGGGACAATTCCCGGAACGTTGGCAGGGTAGGTGGGTGCGAATCAGGCCGGTGGCAAGGATGGCGCCGTGCGTATCAAGATGGCATCAAGACGCGGCGGATTCGGCGACGCTCGCGCGTTGCAGCGCGATGGCCATCCGCTGCGCCACGAGCGCCACGCGACCGATGCCGAGCGCCGAGCGCGCCGCGACGAGGTGCAGCTCCGCCTCGGCAAAAGCGCCGACATGGAGCGGCAATGCGACGAGCCCGTGCAGGCGCGCGGACACCAGCGGCAGCACAAGCGCGCCCACGCCCGCCTGCGCCGCGCGCAGCAGCACGAGGAAGTTGTCTGAAGCGAACGCCGGCGTGAAGCCGGGAATCGCCGCCGCCAGCTGCGGATTTGGCGGCAGGTGGGCGTAGCGGCCAGCCCAGGTCAGCCACGGCAAATCGCCCAGCTGCGGCGCGTTCGGCAAGCGCGCCAGCAGCTCCGGCGCAACGCACACGGCGGCGGGCAGGCGAATGCTCGCGACGGTCGTCAGCTCATCGCGCTCCGCCGGGCGTTGCCGCAGCGCCAGATCGGCCTCGCCGCGCGCCAGATCCGCGTAGTCGATGTCTGCCAGCACCTCCAGTCGCAGCCGCGGCAGCTCGGCGCGCAGCGTCGCGGCAAACGGCACGAGGAACTCGAACGCCACGCCCGGCGCCGCCGCCACCCGCACAACGCCGTGCGGCGCCAGCTCCGCCGCCTGCGCCGCGCGCGCCACTTCCGCGGCAAAATCGGCCATCCGCCGCGCCGGGTCCAGCAGCCGCGCGCCCGCCACCGTCAGCCGCACGCCGTCGCTGTGGCGCTCAAAAAGTGCAAAGCCGACGCGGTGTTCCAGCGCTGCCAGCCGCCGACTCACCGTCGGTTGGCCGATGCGCAGCCGCCGCGCCCCCGCCGTGACGCTGCCCGCCTCCGCCACCGCGACAAAGAGCTGCACATCTTCCCAGGGCAGCTGATCGGGCGTCGTCATCGTCGGCCTCCAAGCCATGCGATGGCGCATGACATGATGCGTATTCTGGCACTTTTGGCGCACAAAAGCATGGCTAAACTGCACAACACGCCGGGGCGATTCCCGGCTGTCATCGCCAAACGAGGGAACATGCGTTGGATTTTCGGAGTGTTTTTGAGCCTTTGTGCCTGCCAGGCCAGCACGCTGCCGGTGCTGCGTGCTGACCTGGGCACGCCGCGGCGCGCGGCTGACTTGCTGGCGGTGCTGGACCAGCCGGGGCCGCTGACGGTGCAGACGGTGGCGTCGGCGCAGTGGCAGGTGGACCTGAGCGGGCTGCTGGACCTGACCGACCCGCGGGCGCAGGCGGCGGGGCTGACGGAGCGCGCTGAGCCGATCACCGTGTATTTCCATGCGATTCACCACCCGACGCGCGGGCTGTTCCTGATCGACACCGGGGTGGAGACGGCCGAGCGCGACGATCCGCCGCACGCGAAAGTCCAAGGGCTGGTGCGCCACTTCATGAAGAGCGACAAGCTGCAGGTGACGCAGCCGTTGGGCGCGTGGCTCAAGGCGCAGCCCGACGCGGTGGCGGGCGTGCTGTTCACGCACCTGCACATCGACCACATCTGGGGCGTGCCGGACCTGCCGCCGACGGCGCTGTACGTGGGTCCAGGCGAGAGCACGGCGCGGGAATTCCAGCATCTGTTCGTGCAAGGGCCGACGGACGCGCTGCTGGCGGGGCAAAAAGCTTTGCGCGAGCTGGCGTTCCAGCCCGATGCCGACGGCCGCTTTGCCGGCGTGCTGGACGTGTTTGGCGACGGCTCGCTGTGGGCGATTTGGACGCCGGGGCACACACCGGGCAGCGTGGCGTACATCGCGCGGACGCCTCAGGGGCCCGTGCTGTTCACCGGCGACACCTGCCACACCGCCTGGGGCTGGCAGCACGGCGTCCCGCCCGGGACGTTTACCGGCGACCGGCCGCTGAATCAAGATTCCTTGGATGGCCTACGAAAACTGGCGGCGGAGCACCCAGCGATGCAGGTGCGGCTGGGGCATCAGGCGCTAGAGGCAGCCGCCCTTGACGTCCAGCTGCCAGACGATGGCGTCGTACGCGGCGCCGGCGGGAAATTCGGTCGGTGACGTCGCCGTCGGCAGCAGATTGGCGTCGCTGACGACCATCAGCACCGTGTGGTGCGCCTGCGTGTTGTGCGGGCGGTCGCACACAACGAGCGTGCAATCCTGCGAGTCCTGGCAAACTGCGGCCGTGTCGACCGTCGGCTGGCTGGCGTCCCAGTCGTAATACCAGAAATAATGCAGGCTTGCCGCGTCCACGCACGCCCGCGACGTCCTTGCGACGCGAAACAGCGCGCCGTCTTTCGGCGTCGCGATCGCCACCGGCTCCAGCCACGACGGCGACGCGTTGTCGACGTGGACAATCGCCTCGCACGCATCGCTCACCGCCGTCGCATCCGTTGCCACCGGCTGCGGGTCCGCCGAGCACGCCGGCAGGCAGATCGCCAAAAACAGCAGGTAGTTGCGCGGCATCGGGCCTCCGCGCCGCAGCTTGCCAGCCAGCCGCTGCTACCGCAAGGGCGCGGCGCTTTTGACAAGCACCCAGCGCTCGGCAAAGCGGGCGATGACCGCCAGCCCGCGACCTGTCCGCGTCCGCACCTCCGGCTGCGCCAGATAGGCAAGCGCCGCTTCCGGCTTGCCACGCGCCAGCAGCGCCTGCGCGTGCGCCGCCGCCTGCAGGTCGTCCAGCGTCGCCAGCGCCGGCACCGGCGGGTCCGGCTTGCCCAGCGCCGCGTCCATCTTTTCAACGAGTTCCAGACCGACGATCGCCTGCGGCTCGACGACGAGCGTCCCCGTCGACGCCGCGAACAGGTGCTCGGCCTTGGCCAGGTGCTCCTCGCGGTTGTCGCGCGACTCGCTCGCCGCCGCCTGCAGCGCGCGGATACCCTTCTCGATGCCGTCGTCGTCATGCCGCCGGCCGCCGACGAGCTGCGCCAGCGCCACAACGCACGCCAGCGCCACCAGCACCGCGACGCCCACCTTGCGCTGGGTTTGCTGGGAATTCCCGGCCATCGGCGGCTACTTGCGCATGAACGCCGGGCGATCCATCTCCGTGCCGTCATCGGTCACGAACGGATTGCCGACGATCGGCTCGCGCTTGGCCAGCGGCCCCTGGTTCAGTGACTGCTGCACCGCGGCGTGGCTTGTGCCATACGATGGCGTGCGGCGCGTGTACGCCGGCTCATCCAGGTCGATCGGCAGGCCTTCATTGCCCTGGCGACGCGCCGACGGCATCGACGCCGGCACCGGCGGCGGCGCGGCGTTGGCGACCTGCAGCACATCGCCGCGGCCCGCCGTCGCGTACACGCGCACGTCCTGCACGCCCGAGAGCTCCAGCGGCGCCGTCACCCGCAGCGACGACGCGGTCGGCGGCGGCGGCGGCGGCACGTTCAGCTGGCGCTCGCGCGGTGACAGCTGCTGCACCATCTCCACCGAGCGGATCTGCTGCAGGCGGTCAAAACCGGTCGCCACGACCGTGACCTTGATGTCGTCGCCCAGCGACTCGTCGATGATGGCGCCAAAGATCGTGTTGGTCTCCGCCGCCGCTGATTCCTGGATCAGCGTCATCGCGTCGTTGATGTCGGCCAAGCTCAGGTCCGCGCCGGCGATCGCCACGAGCAGGCCGGTGGCACCTTCGACGCGGGCATCTTCCAGCAGCGGGCTGGAGATCGCCTGGCGGGCGGCCGCGCGCGCGCGATCGTCGCCGGAAGCGCGGCCGGTGCCCATGAGCGCCATGCCTTTGCCCTTCATGATGGCGACGACGTCGGCGAAGTCGACGTTGACCAAGCCGGGCGTGAGGATGATGTCCGAAATGCCGCGCACGGCTTCGACGACGACGGCGTCGACAAGCTTGAACGCGTCCTTGAAGCTGATTTTGCGGTCAGCGACGCTCAAAATCCGGTCGTTGGGGATGACGATGAGCGTGTCGACGTGCTCGGCGAGCTCGCGCAGGCCGTCTTCCGCCTGTTTGCCGCGGTTGACGCCCTCAAAGCCGAATGGGCGGGTCACAACCGCCACTGTCAAGGCGCCTGCCGCGCGTGCTGCTGCTGCCACGACCGGCGCCGCGCCCGTGCCCGTGCCGCCGCCCATGCCGGCGGTGATGAACACCATGTCAGCGTCGGCGACCGCCGCCTGCAGCGCTTCCATGTCCTCCAGCGCGGCCTTGTGGCCCATCTCCGGCTTGCCGCCGGCGCCCAGTCCGCGGGTCAAGAGCTGGCCCAGCTGCAAACGCGTGCCGGCCCGGCTGCGGCCCAGCGCCTGCGCGTCGGTGTTGGCGACCATGTACTCGATGTGGCCGAGCTCGGCCTAGATGAGGTTGTTGACGGCGTTGCCGCCGCCGCCGCCGACGCCGATGACCTTGATTTTGGCGCCGAAGACGGTCGGCGACTCGATTTGGATGGATTCAAACATGATGGACCTCGAAAAGTTGGGGTTGGGTGCGTGGCCGTGGCGTTGGGGCTAGAAGACCTCGCGCAGCCAGTCCTTGATGCGCGCCGAGAAGCCGTTGCCGGCAGCTTTGGCAGCCTTGGCCGAGGCGCGGCGGCTGCGGCCGGCGTCCTTGGCGGTCTCGTTTTCATCGTCGCAGCCCTGCAAAACCAAGCCCAGCGCCGTCGAGAACACCGGCGAATTGATCATGTCGCGCAGGCCACCGACCTGCCGCGGATAGCCGACGCGCACCGGCAAACCCAGCACGTCCTCGCCCAATTCCGCACAGCCGGGCAAGAGCGCCGTGCCGCCGGTAATGACGACGCCAGAACCCAGCACATCCGCGAAGTTGGACGCCTGGATCTCGCGCTCGATCAGCCGGTAGATCTCCTCCATCCGCGGCTCGACGATGTCGCAGAGCAGCTTGCGCTTGCGCACGATCGGCTCGCGGCCACCGACGCAGGCGACCTCGATGTTTTCGTCGTCGGTGACCATCGTCGACAGCGCGCACCCGTGCTGGATCTTGATGCGCTCGGCTTCGGCTTTCGGCGTGCGCAAGCCGACGGCGATGTCATTGGTGATGTGGTCGCCGCCGACGGGGAGGACGGCGGAATGCACAACAAAACCATTGTGGTAGATCGCAATGTCGGTCGTGCCGCCGCCGATGTCGACGAGCACAACGCCGAGCTCCTTCTCGTCGTCTTCCAGCACCGCGCGGCCCGAAGCCAGCATTTCCGCCGACGATTTCAGCACGTGCAAGCCGGCGCGCTCGGCGCACTGCACGACGTTTTGCACGCCGGAGTTCAGCGCGGTGATGATGTGGACGTTGACCTGCAAGCGCACGCCGCTGATGCCGATGGGGTAGCGGATGCCGTCGTTGTCGTCGACGAGGAATTCCTGCGGCACCGTATGGAGAATCGTGCGATCGGCGGGGATCTGCACGGCCTTGGCGTTCTCCAGCACGCGCTGCACGTCCATCTCCGTGACTTCGCGGTTCTGCACCGCCACGACGCCGCGGTTATTGAACGATTTCAGGTCTTTGCCCGAGACGCTGACGTACACGGCGTTGACGGTGCAGCCGGCCATCAGCTCGGCTTCGTGTACGGCGCGCTGGATCGCCTCCATCGTCTCGTTGACGTTGACGACGACGCCCTTGCGGATGCCGTTCGACGCCGACGTGCCCACGCCGATGATGTCGATGCCGCCATCGCTCTTGACCTCGCCGACAATCGCCACGACTTTGTGGGTGCCGACGTCCAACCCGACAATGATCTCTTCTTTCCGCGCCATCTGAATCCCCCGTTTTGCTTGCATTTTCTGAAGTGAAACCCGTTTCCTGTCGTCTCGTGGCTCGCGCCGCTAGTCGTCCTGATTGTCGTCGCCCGGCAGCTTGACCGTCGTCGCCTTCGCCGGCTCCGTCGCTGCCTTGGGCGGGCTCGCCGTCGCCGGCGCACCGACCTGCGCTGGCGCCGCCTGCGTCAGCTCGTCGCCGGGCTTCGCCGGAAGCGGCAGCGTGCGCACGACCGCCCGGTCCTGGCGCACGTCATCGTCCATCAGCGCGTACTGCAGCCACTCGCCGCGGCGGTCGACGCGGTCCAGCAGCCGCCCGACCAGCAGGAACGCCTGCCGCAGATCCGCTTCCTGCGCCCGGCTCAGCCGCACTTCCGCGCCGTCATTCGCCGAGATCATCGTCGTGCCCAGCACCGGATCCCAGTGCACTTCCGACAGCGGGAACCGCGCCGCTAGCTCGCTCGCCGCGTGGGCGTCGATCAGGTGCAGCATGTCCGTCAGCCGCCGTTGCGTCGGCGTCTCCTTCGCGGTCTGCGGCGCGTTGTCCTTGGCGGCGTTCTGATCCACGACCGGCACATCGCGCGACAGCCCGGCGCTCAGCCCGGTGATGATCGGCAGGTCGATCGCCTCGCCGGCGTCGGCTTGCTTGAACACGAAGCCGCCGCGGTCGACGAGTAGCAGCTTGCCGGTGTCGCTCAGCAGCAGCGCGAACGGCTGGTACTCCGACACGTGAATCACCAGCGTGGACGGCAGCTGCGCCTCCACGCGCGCGGTGCGCACCCACGGCAGCGCCTCGACGGCGCGCTGCACCGCCACCGGGTCCAGCGAGGTCAGCGACGCGCCCGGCTTGACGCCCGAGGCATCGATGATCGCCTGGCGATCGACGCGCCGCTGGCCGGTAATCTCGAACTTGGCGACGTGGAAGTTCTGCGTCCGCTGGATGTAGGTCTCGAAGTTGCCGGCGGCGTACACGAGCTGCGCGACGCACGCCACCACCGCCAGCACGCCGAGAATTTTGACCCACGGGATCCGCGGTCGCTGAATTTCCTCAGCCGCTTCAAGGCGTTCCGCGCGCTTTTGCCGCCACGCCTGCCAGGACGCGTGCAGGCCCGTCGCCCGCTCGCGCCACGTGACCTGACGGGCGTTGCGCACGTTGCGCACCTTGGTCTGCCGCTTGATGTAATTGCGCGTTTCCACAGCTTTTTCGCCGGCTTTTCAGCCGCGCGCCCCCAGCCATTCCTGGCAATCTTCCACCACCGCCAGCGCCGCATCGCGCCCGGCCATCACCCGCGCGGCCTGCGAGGCCGCCTGCCATTTCTGTGCATTCCTCAGCAATTCCTTGAGATTCTGCGCCAGCCGCGCCTCGTTCCAGTCGCCCTGCCGCACCCACGCGCCGGCACCGGCGGCGGCAAAAGCCTTGGCGTTCGCCGCCTGGTGGTCGCCTGCCGCGTGCGGAAACGGCACGAGCAGCGCCGGCAGCCCCGCCGCCGCGAGCTCCGCCACCGTGCCGGAACCGGAGCGCGTGATGGCAAAATCCGCCCAGGTGTACGCCGCCGCCATGTCGTCGATGAACGACTCGACGGTGTGCGCCAGCCCGTGATCGGTGTAGCGCGCGGCCACGGGCGCGCCGTCCAGCTTGCCAACCTGATGCCGCACTTCCACCGGCACGCCGAGCTCCGCCAGCGCCGCCAGCAGCCCGGGCACATGGCCGTTGAGGAATTCCGAGCCCTGCGAGCCGCCGACGATCAGCACCCGCGGCAGCCGCCCAGCCGGGATGCCGTCACCGCGCGTGCCGCCCACCCGGCGAATTTCCGGCCGCACCGGGTTGCCGGAGACGAGCGAAGAATCGCGGGGGAATTCACCGCGCGCTGCGGCAAAACCGAGGTAGACGCGGTCGACGAGCACGCCCAGCACGCGATTGGTCAGCCCCGGCACGGCGTTGGACTCGTGCACCGCCGTCGGGATGCCCAGCGTTCGCGCCGCCAGCAGCGCCGCGCCCGAGGCATAGCCGCCGACGCCGATCACCAGCGACGGCTTCTCGCGCTGCAGGATCGCCCGCGCCGCCAGGATCCCCTGCAGCAGGTTCACGACGCCTTTGAGCTTCGCCAGCAGCCCGCCGCCGACGAGCCGCGAACCCGGCACGGTCTCGATGCGCCAGCCGCGCTTGGGCACCAGCGTCGCTTCCATGCCCTGCGGTGTGCCGATGAACAGCACGTCGCACGCCGGAATCTGCGCGCGAAACGCGTCCGCCAGCGCCAGCGCGGGGGTCACATGACCGCCCGTGCCGCCGCCGGCAAGCACGATTTTCTGCAGCTGGGACACGACGTTGGCCATCAGCGGCTGCCCTCCGTCGCGCGTTGTTGGTTGATGATGACGCGCGTGTTGCCGGTGCGCGCGCTGTGCGCTTCACGGCGCAGCCAGCGCGGCAGCCCCGGCAACGTCCAGTCGGCGTCCGGGTTGCCGCCGCGACCGACGTTGAGCAGCACACCGGCGGCGAACGCCAGCACAATGATCGACGAGCCGCCGTAGGAGACGAACGGCAAGGTCAGGCCCTTGGTCGGCAAAGTGCCCATGACCACGCCAAAATTCACCGCGGCTTGGGTGCCGAACAAGATGGTGATGCCCGACGCCAGCAGCCGGCCGAACTCGTCGCGGGCGCGCAG
Organism: uncultured Myxococcales bacterium; assembly: GCA_903869075.1. Classification (GTDB taxonomy): domain Bacteria; phylum Myxococcota_A; class UBA9042; order UBA9042; family UBA9042; genus CAIYBN01. The sequence continues at coordinate 10,033 of CAIPXZ010000594.1, forward strand.
CGCGATGCGCAGGCCGCGGCGGATGAAGAACATGAACGCCAGCGCCACGAGCGCGACGCCAATCAGGCCGAATTCCTCAGCGATAATCGAGAGAACCCAGTCGGTGTGGCACTCCGGTACAAAGCCGAGCTTCTGCTCCGACAGCCCCAGGCCCTTGCCGAACAGCCCGCCCGCCGCGACCGCCAAGTGGCCGTTGAACCACTGGTACGACGCGCCGCGGATCATCTCCTGCGGCAGCGCTTCCATGCCCATAACCGACAGCAGCTGGTGCAAGTACGCGTTGATACGGGCAAAACGCATCGGATTGTGGGCGATGAACACGCCCAGCGCCGCGACGCCCAGGCCGCCGAGCGCGAGGATGTAGCTGAAGTTGGTGCCGGCGATAAACGTCATGGCAAACAAGAGGATCGCCAGCACGATGCCGCTGCCGAGGTCCGGTTCCTTCATCAGCAGGCCGAACGCCACCATCCACACAACCGCGTGCGGCAGGAAGCCGACCGAGAATTTGTGGGCATTCTTGCGGGAAATTTGCTTGGTCAGCGCGTGCGCCAGATAGATGACGAACGCCAGCTTCGCCAGCTCCGCCACCTGCACCGGGCCCAGCCAGCGCCGGGAATTGTTGACGACGCGGCCGAACATCAGCACCAGCACAAGGCCGACCATCGACAAGCCCAGCAGCGGATAGGCGATTTTGCGGTACAGCTGGTACGGCGTGCGGATCGCGATGAGCAGCACGAACACGGCGATCGACAGGTGCGCCATATGCTTGTGCAAAAAGTGCGCGTCGTCGCCGTTGAAGTTGTGCAGACCCAGCCACACGGACGCCGAGTAGGCCATGATCAGGCCGACGGTCATCAGCCCGACGATTGTCGCGAACAGCGGCCAGTCCATGCCGACGGGCACCGGCACCAGCGCGTGCTCGCCCTTGGGCATGACCGCCGGCGCCTGGATGCGCGTCTGCTCGGCGAGCGACGCATCGTCGCCGTCGAAGCCGTCGAGCAGCTCCAGTTCGTCATCGCTGGCAATCGCAGTTGGCGCCATGACTTACCTCAACTTCAGGCTGGCCAACGCGACCAGCGACAACATGACCGAGATGATCCAGAACCGAATCGTGACGCGCGGCTCGGGCCAGCCGAGCTTTTCAAAATGGTGGTGGATCGGCGCCATGCGCAGGATCCGCTTGCCGGTGCGCTTGAAGTAGAAGCGCTGCAGCACGACGCTGGCGGCCTCGACGACGAACAGGCCATTGACGATGAGCGACAGCAGCTCGTTCTTGGAGAACACCGCGACCATGCCGAGCGTGCCGCCAACGGCGAGCGCACCGACGTCGCCCATGAACACGAGCGCCGGGTAGGTGTTGTACCAAAGAAAGCCGATGCCGGCGCCGATGATGGCGGCGAGCACAATCGTCAGCTCGTGCGCCGCCGGCACTTCGGGCATCAGCAGGTATTGGGCGACGTCAAAATGGCCGAATTTGGCGCCGACCAGGTAGCACAACACCGCGAACGTAAAGGAGGAAACCATGACCGGGCCGATGGCGAGGCCGTCCAGGCCGTCGGTCAGGTTCACGGCGTTGGAATAGCCGGCGACGGTGACGCAGGCGAAGATCGTGTAGGCGATCGGGCCGATGTCCCAGGCGAAGTGCTTCGCGCTGGCGAAGGGCAGGTACAGCCGCGAATCGGCGAGCTCCTTGCCGAACCAGCCGAAGTACATCAGGCCAAAAACCAGTGCCGTGACGCCGAACTGCGTGAAAAGCTTCTGACGCTCCGTCACGCCCTTGGAGTTGCGGTCGCGGATCTTCAAAAAGTCGTCGATGAAGCCGAGCACGCCAAAGACCAGCGTCACAACCAGCGTCAGCCACACGAACACGCTCTGCAGGTCGCCCCACAGCAGCACGGAAAGGAACATGGACATCAGCAGCAGGATGCCGCCCATGGTCGGCGTGCCCTTCTTGGAGAAGTGCGACTGCGGGCCGTCATCGCGCACGACCTGGCCGATCTGCTTTTCCTGCAGCAGGCGAATGAACCAGGGAAACAGCCACATGGCGATCATCAGCGCCGTGGCCATCGCGCCGATGGAGCGGAACGTGACGTAGCGGAACACGTTGAGTGGCCCGAAGTCGCCGCGAAAGTGTTGGGACAACCAGAGGAACACCTTAGGACCTCGCAGCGGCCGCTTGCGCGGAAACGGGGGAAGACAGGTCGCGCAGCGCGGCGATCGCGCGCTCCATGCGGGCGCCACGCGAGCCTTTGACGAGCACCGTGCCACCAGTCGGCAGGGATTGCGCGAGGATCGCCGCGGCTTGCGCCGGCTCAGCCACAGCGTGCGCCGTCAGACCACCGGCAGCAGCACCGCGCGCGTAATCGGCGGCAAACGGGCCAACGGCCACGAGCAAATCGACGCCCACCGCCGCAGCGTGGCGACCGACGCGGGCGTGCAGCGCGTGTTCCTGCTCGCCCAGCTCCAGCATGGAACCCAGCAGCGCCGCGCGCGGCCCTGGCAGCGTCGCCAGGGTGTCCAGCGCGACCTCCACCGACCGCGGATTGGCGTTGTAGCAGTCCTCCAGCACAAGCCACGGCCCGATGTGCGACGGCAGCATCCGCTGGCCCACCGGCTGGTACCGCGCCAGCGCTTGCGCCGCCGCCGCCAGATCCGCGCCCGCCGCCCATGCCACCGCCAGCGCCGCCAGCGCGTTGTGCGCGAGGTGCACGCCCAAGCCGGGCAGCTGCACCGCTACCGGCGTGCCCGCCACATCGGCGACGAACTGCTGCGTCAGACCATCGACCGTGATCGGCGAAGCCAGCTTGACGTCGCCCGCTTGGCGGCCATAGCGGATCACCCGGCACGCCAGCTGCGCCACGACCGGCGCCAACAGCGGCTCATCGCTCGGCACGATCGCCACGCCGTCGGCCGGCAGCGTCCGCAAAATGTCGGCTTTTTCGTCAGCGATCGCCTGCAGGCTGCCCATGCCCAGCAGGTGCGCCTCGGACAACGCGGTGATGACACCGATGCGCTGGCCGCCGATGTGCGCCAACTGCCCGATTTCACCGGGGATTGACATGCCCATCTCGAGCACCGCGACGTCGTGCTCCGCCGTCAGCCGGGCCAGCGTAATCGGCAAGCCGATGCGGTTGTTGAAGTTGCCGGCGGTCCACAGCACGGTGCCAAGCGGCGAGAGCGCCAGCGCCGTCAGCTCCTTTGTCGTTGTCTTGCCGTTCGAGCCGGTGATGCCGACGACGAGCGGACTGAAGCGCGCCCGATGGTTGCGCGCCAACGCGCCCAGCTGCAGCAGCGGATCGTCGACTTCCAGCAGCCACGCGCCCGCGGCACGCGCCTGATCGACAAAAGGCGCGGCTTTGCCGGTCTGCGCGACGACGCCGACGGCGCCCGCCTGCAGCGCCGCGGCGATGAATTCGGCGCCATCAAAATTCTCGCCCGGCAGCGCGACGAACAGCGCGCCCGCTACCAGCTTGCGGCTATCGGTGCACAGCTCCGACGTCCAACGCGCTGAATCCACGAGCAAATGCCCGCCCGTCGCGGCGAGCGCCGTCTGGCCGTCAAAAGCAAAACCGAGCGGACGCGTGGTCATCGTCACACCCCCACCTGCGCGGCGCGCGTCATGCCCAGGTAGCGCTCGGCCACCGCGGCGTCGTCAAAAGGCCGCTCTTCGTGGCCAACAATCTGAACCGTTTCATGGCCTTTACCAGCGATCACCAGCACGTCGCCCGGCCGCAGCACGCCGATGGCGCGGCGGATCGCCTGCTCGCGGTCGACCTCCACCACGTAGCCGCAGCGCCGCGGACCGCCCTGCAGCTTGGCCAGCGTCGACGGCACGAACCGCTCCAGCTTCTCGGCGCCGGTCATCCGCAGGCCCTCTTCCACCGCGCTGAGGATCGCTTCCGGGTCTTCCGTGCGCGGGTTGTCGCTCGTCGCCACGCACAAATCCGCCAGCCGCGCCGCGACCTGGCCCATCAGCGGCCGCTTGCCCGGGTCGCGATCGCCGCCACAGCCCAGCAGCGCGATCAGCCGGCCCTGCGCGCCGACAAGCGGCCGCAGCGTCGTCAGGATCTGCTGCAGCGCGTCCGGCGTGTGGGCGTAATCGACGAGCACAAGCGCGCCCGTGTGGTTCGCCACCGGCTGCAGCCGCCCGCGCGGCGCCGTCAGCTGCAGGCAGCCAGCGACGAGCGCCGCGTCCTTGACCCGCAGCGCCCGACAGACAAGCAGCGCCGCGGTCAGGTTCTCGGCGTTGTGGCGGCCAATCAGCGGCGCGTGCACGGCCAGCGGCCGCCGTCCGTGGCTCTTGAGCACGAAGCTCAGCCCCTGCGCCGTCAGCGTCAGCTGCTCGACCTGGTGCTCCGCGGCGCCATGCGCGCCCAGGCTCCACGCTTCCGCGCGGCCCTGATGCCAGACCTGCGCCGCGGCGTCGTCGTCAGCGTTCACAAACGCGTGCGGCGCCTTGAGCTCGCCGCCGAACAGCTGCGCCTTCGCCAGCGCGTAGGCCTGGACCGTGCCGTGGTAGTCCAGGTGGTCGCGCGTCAGGTTTGTCCAGATCGTCGCGGCAAAGCGCGTGCCCGCCACGCGGTGCTGGTCCAACGCGTGCGAGCTGACCTCGATGGCGACGTGGCTGAAGCCCTCGTCGCGCAGATCCGCCAGCAGCTGTTGCAATTTCTCGGCGTCCGGCGTCGTCATGCTGGACGGCCGCGTGCCCTCGGGCGTCCACAGCCCCGTCGTGCCAATCGCCGCGGCGCGCAGACCTGCCGCCGTCAGCAACTCGGCGATCAGCACCGTCGTCGTCGTCTTGCCGTTGGTGCCCGTCACGCCGATGACCTGCAGCGTCTGGCTCGGTTGGCCATGCAGCGCCGCGCACAGCGCGCCGAGCGCCTTGCGACTGTCCGACACCCGCAGCACAAGCCCGCCGTCCAGCGCCACCGGCCGATCCGCGACCACCGCCACCGCGCCCGCCGCCAGCGCCTGCGCCGCAAAGTCCAGGCCATGCGCCCGCGTCCCCGGCACCGCCACAAACACCGTCCCGGGCTGCACGCGCCGCGAATCCGCCGTCACAGCACGCACGTCGGCCGTCAGGTCAGCGTTTTCCGCCACCTCCGCCTGCACGCCGCTCGCTTGCAACAACTCCAGCACGTTCATCGTCGTTTCCCGTCTCCCTTACAGCTTGATCGGCTTGGCCGCGGCGTCCGCGGGCTTCACTTCCTCCGGCGGCGGCTCCGGCGGCCGCGCATCGGCCACTTCACTCATCCGCTTGAACGTCACCTGGATCGGCGTGCCCACCGGCACGACCTCACCCGCCGCCGGCATCTGCTCCACGCCCACGCCGCTGCCGCCAGCCGCCAAGCCCAGCTTGGCCTGCGCCAGCCGCTCGCGCACAACACGCATCGGCAGCCGCAGCACGTCCGGCACGCGCGCCATGCCTTCCGCCACCGGCGTCAGGTCCGCCGCCGGTTTGGGCGCCGCCGTCGCTGCCAGCAGCGTCGCCGCGGTCTTTTGCGCCAGCAGCTTGCGCTCGGCGTCCTCTTTCTTGGCCTTTTCCGGGTCGTTGCGGTCCAGGTACGGCGCGCCCGGGCTCGGCGGCACGCCCAGGTAGGGCAGCGTGAACCGCGCGATTTCCCGCACCACCGGCGCGGCGACGATGCCGCCATACCGCGCGATCTTGCCCAGCTTCGGGTCGAACTTGTTCGGCGTGTCGATGGCGGCGAAGACAACAAGCCGCGGGTTCTCGATCGGCGTGACGCCGATGAAGCTGCCGACCCAGTGCGTGTCCGAATAGCCGCCGTTGGCGTTCGCCTGCTGCGCCGTGCCGGTCTTGCCGCCGATCGTGTAGTTCGGGATCCGCGCCGCCGTGCCGGTGCCGCCCAAGCTCTTGCCGTCGGGCGAGCGCGGCTGGCACACCGAGGCCATCGCCTGCAGCACTTTCTCCGTCGTTTCCTTGTCAAACACGTGCTTGCCGGGGTCGGTCGGCAGCATTTCCTCTTTGCCATCCGCGGTGTGCACGGCGCGGATCAGCCGCGGCCGCCGGTAGGTGCCGCCGTTGGCCACCGCCGCAAAGCCGGCAACCATCTGCAGCGGCGTCACGGCAATGCCCTGACCAAACGCGATGTTGGCGTACTGCACGAGCGACCACTTGTCCGACGGCGACAGCTGCCCCGCGCCTTCGCCGATCATCCCGAGGTCCAGCCGCCGGCCAAAACCCAGCGACCGCAGGTATTTTTCGTAGACCTCGCGGTGCATCCGCATCGCGATCTTGGCGTTGGCGATGTTGGAGCTGACCTGCAGCGACTGCAGCCCGGTCACCTGCGCGTGCGGGTGGTCGTCCTTGATGACCTTGTTGCCCACGACCATCGGCCCCAGCGGGATGATTTCCTCGAGCGTCACCGCCTTTTCCTGCAAGCCAATCGCGAGGTTGAACACCTTGAACGTCGAGCCCGGCTCGTATTGGAACTCCACGGCGATGTTGTGCAGGCCGTATTTCGGCGCCGTCTCGATGTCATTCGGGTTGAAGCTCGGCCACTGCGCCAGCGCCAGCACGTCGCCGGTCTGCACGTCCATCACCACCGCGATGCCGTGCTGCGCCTCGAACTCGCGCACCGCCGCTTCCAGGTGGTGCTCGGCCACAGCTTGGACTTTTTCGTCGATGGTCAGGCGGATGCTTTTGCCACCAAAAACGCCGGGATCCGGTGCGCCGTCGATGTACAGCGGCGTCGCGCTCGAGTCCTTGTACGTCCAGACCTCGACCTCCTGGCCGCGCAGCAGCTTGTCAAAGCTCGCCTCGATGCTGCCGGTCGTGTTGTCGCGGCCAACCAGCGGTCCCGCCAGCTCATTGTTGGGAAAATAGCGGATGAAGCGCGGCTCCAACGTCACGCCCGGCAGCTCACCGTTGGCGATCGCCTCGCGGATCGCCTGACTCTGCTTGTCGGTCAGCTTGTGCGCCAAGTACGCGAACGCAATGCCTTTATCCGTCTGCTTGCCGTCCTTGCCGATTTCGTGGCGGTTCATCTGGTCGCGGATGTACGCCTCGTCCTTGCCGCTCGCGCCGAGGATCGCCACGATCTTGTCGGTGATCTTCTTGCGAAACGCCGTGCCTTCCGCGCTATCGAACGGCATCTGCGTTGGCGTCGTCGACACTTTCTTCTTGTCGACCTTGACGAACGGCGGCAGCACCCAGCGCGGGTTGGCGGACACCGAGTTGGCCGACAGGCTCGTCGCCAGCGTCACGCCGTTGCGGTCCTCGATGTCGCCGCGCCGCGTCTCAATCTTGTTCAATTTCAGCAGGTTGCCCTTGGCGTATTTCTCGAGCGCGGCCTTGTTCATGACCGTCCAGACCGCCGCGCCGTAGGCAAACACCAGGTATGCGCCCAGCAGGCCGACAACGAGCTGCACCCGGCGCTTGGCGCGATCCTGCCGCGCCTGCGGGGTCGTGCCCGCACGGTCGAACAGCTGGAACAGCCGCGTCGGCAGCACTTTACGTGGCAGATCGCGCACATCCGTCGCCATTACCAGCCCCCCACTTGCCGGCCTTCGCCGCCGCCCGAACCTTGCCGCGTCCGCGCCTTGCAGCGCCGTCCCAGCATGGTGTCGCCGCCCAACTCGGCGCATTTGTGAAATTCCGCGTCCGCTTCACCCAGCTTGCCCGCCGCCGTCAGCGCCTCGGCGCGCTGCAGGTGCAGCTCGGCGTAGGTCGGGCAGCGCGTCGTCGCCTCGGTCATCTGCTCCACCGCGGCGTTGAAGTCGCGTTCGGCCATCGCCAGCAGCGCCAAGTTCCGATAGCCATTGCAAAGTTTCGGATTCAAGAACACCGCGAGCTTGAGGTTCTTGTCCGCCAGCCGCATGTCGCCCAGCTTCAGATACGCCCAGCCCAGGTTGTTGTAGACGAGCGATTGCGTCGTGTAATTCGGCTCTTTCAGCAGCGGCTCCAGCGTCGCGATGGCGTCCGCCCAGCGCTCCAACTCCAGGTATGTGGCGCCCAGGTGGTTGCGCGCAGCGTAGTAGTTCGGCCGGGTCTGCAGCGCGTGCTTGAAGCTCGTGGCGGCTTCCTCAAACTGCTTGCGGCCAAACTCAATGAAACCATAGAGATAATGCGAGTCGGCGTGATCTGGATCGATCTCCAGCGCCGCAACGAGCTCGCGAATCGCCAGGTCGATGTTCTTGGACTGGAAATAGCCCGCCGCCAGGTTGTAATGAAAATCCGCTTTCTCTTCGCGGGCTTTGCGATCGACTTCCGCCGACGAGCACGCGCCCGACAAAACCGCGCACGTCGCCGTCACTGCGAGCAGCAGTCGGCGCGAGCGGCTGGAAATCGTGAGGCAGGGCAGCATGTTACTCGACGTCCACCTGTTCATCGGCGCCGGGCACGCGCATGTGGTAGACCTCGTTGGCCTCCTTGCGCAGCTCGTTCGGGTTCTTCAGTCCGGTCAAGTTGGCCTCCGCGTGGCGGTTTGCCTCGATCTGCTCGCGCAGGGCGTCATTGGCGCGCACAAGCTCGTACGCCGTGCGGATGCCCGACGACGACCGCCGCACCTGCAGCACGCCCAGCGTCGCCACCGTCAGCGCGCCGCCGAGGACCGCCACGACGCGCCACCAAAAGAACCGCTCCGAGCGCTCGGACCGCTCCGCATCCGACACCGGCCGGCGCTGCCACCACTGCGTCAAGCGCTGGCCGTCCATGGCGTGCTCCAAGCTCTGGCTGTCGTGTTGGTCCTGCATCCCGCTCACTCCCTTTGCCGCTGCGCTCTGGCCCGATCCAGTTGACATAACCAGTTGACACCCAACGCCGTTATGCGACGTCCGCGGGCGCGGTCAACTATTTGTCAACTTTTTCGCAACTCCGCTCCGCTCCTCATCAATCTTCGTCCCCATCGGCCACATCCAGCGGCGTCCCCGGTCGGTTCCGCCACAACAGCCGCAGCCGTGCGCTGCGGGCCCGCGGGTTGTCCCGCACTTCTTCGTCCCCCGCTGCCTGCGGCTTGCCGCGCATGAATTCACCATACTTTTTAGGCGCTTGCGCCCGCATCATCTGCTTGACGAGCCGATCCTCGCCGGAGTGGAAGCTGATGACGGCCAGCACGCCGCCCGGCTGCAGCTGACCGGGTGCGTCGCGCAAAAGCGCTTCCAATTCGCCCAGTTCGTCGTTAACCCAGATCCGCAGCGCCTGGAACACAAGCGTCGCCGGATGCACGTTGCGGTCGCGCGGCAGGCGCGCGGCCAGGCGTTGCGCCAGCTTGGCGGTGGTGTCCGCGCCCTCCTGCACGGACTGCAGGACGATGCGCGCGGTGCCGATCGACCGGCGAATATCGCCGTATTCATAGAGGATATCCGCCAGATCCTCGAGGCTCACCGCCTCCAGGCGCTGCGCCAGCGTCAGCCCGCGGCTCGGGTCCATCCGCATGTCCAGCGGGCCGTCGTGGCGCAGCGAGAAGCCGCGCGCGGCGGTGTCGAACTGGTGGGACGACACGCCCAGATCGGCGATAATTGACGTAACATCAGGGATTTGCAGATCGGCCAGCACGGCCGCCAGCGCGCCAAACGGCGTGTGCACGGCGCGAAACCGCGCACCAAACGGCGCCAGCCGCACGCTCGCCGCGGCAATCGCCGCCGGGTCGCGATCGAGGCCGATGACCTCCACGTGCGGCAGCGCCAGCAGGATCGCCTCGCTGTGGCCACCGCCACCCAGCGTGCAATCGACGACGCGCACCGTCTCGCGCGCCGCCGCGGCCGCGACGACGGCCGCCGTCACGGCGTCACGCAGCACGGTAACGTGCGCAAATTCCGCCTGTTCAGGGGACGAAGTTGTCAAATCAGCCTCCGATTGACCGCGCCCAGCGGCCAATCGCGTCGCACTCACAGCCCCAGCTCCGCCAGCGCGTGGTTCCACGCCCCCAGCGCTTCGCCGCTCATGGCACCCTCGATGTCGCGCTGCGTCGCCGCCCAGGCCTCGCCCGACCACACTTCAAAGCGGCGAACTTGGCCAATCAACACGACTTCTTCCTTGGCGGTGATGCCCGCCCACGCCCGCAGTGCCGGCGCCAACACGATGCGACCGTGGCTGTCCGGCTCGACCGCCTGCGCGCTAGCGAATTGAAAATGCAGCAGTTTTTGCACCGCTGGATCCGCCGACGGCAGCGCCATGACGCGGTCCTCGCGGGCTTCCCAGTCGCGCGCCGTGTACGCCTGCAGGCAGCGGTGCAGCGTCGACTTGGCCAGCACGAGCCGCGAATCCCCATTCTGCTCAAGCAGTTGGCGAAAGCCGGCGGGAATGCTCAGCCGGCACTTGTCGTCCACGCGCTGGTTGTGCTCGCCGCGAAATCGCATGGTCTTTCAAGTCGTTGCGCGTCAGCTGACGGTGTGGCGCGGCACCTGGGCGCACAGGCCGGTGGTGCCGGTTTCTGGACGTGGGCGCGAACCTCGTGGACCCTGCGGTCCCGGACCAGTGGCACCCGCCACGATCCGCTTCATCCCATTTCCTCCCACTGAGGGTAGTTGCCCGCGCGGTCCGGTGTCAACGCTTGGCCGCGATCGGTACTGGTTTTTGGCTCTGAAATGCCCCAGTTGGACGGCGAACCGCGGCGATCGGCGGCGCCCGGCTGGCCCGCGCGGCGATCGGCCCGGCGATCGAAAACGCGACGTGCGTTGTGACAAGTCTGCAACTGATTGATCAGTCTAGAGAAACGCCAAAAATCATGATCATCGCGGCGAACAGTTGTCGCGCCCGCGGCTGCCGCTACAATGCGGCCCGGAGGTGTTCGATGCGGAGTGCAAATTTTCTGGGCCGGCGGATCGTGGCCGTGCAAGTGGTGATGGCGGCGCTGGCTCTGGCCGGTGCCAATGGCTGCGGGTCGAAGGCGGCGTCCAGCAGCGGCAGCGACGGCAAGGCGACCGATGACAGCACGCCGACCGATGACGTCGCCACCGGCGAGCTGCCCGGCCACGACGCGATGGCGGTCGACACTTCCAAGGTCTCGTCGACAGTGCTGTCACCCGTGGTCAAGGTCAACGACCAGGGCCAGTCGTACGATTCCGCCATCAAAGCCGCGTTCATCAAGCCGCTGGACTGCACTGCGTCGGCGCCGTGCCCACTTGTCATCGTCGTTGGCGATTACGACCCGGCGCCGTATCCGACCTACACCGATCCGGCCAAGAAGCTCGCGGCGATCGCCCACGCCAACGTGCTGCTTTTCAACCTGCCCGGCACCGGCGACGGCGCGCAGCACTCGAGCGGCACCAATGATTACGGTGGCTTGTGGCACATGACCGCGGTGCAGCAGCTGTACAAGACGCAGTCGATCGCGCCCGGCGTGGACAAGACCAAGGTCGGCTTCCTGACGATTGGCACCGGCCTCATCCCGGTCACGGCGGCGTTCGACGCGTTCCCGTCGGACCTGGCGAGCGTGAATTTCGTCATCGACGTCGAGGGGCCGATCGACCGCTGCTCGATCAGCCAGGCGCCTGAGGACGACACCAAGAACATCGGCCCGGGCGACGGTGCCGGCGCCTCGGACAGCGCTTGCCATTTCACGACCGCGCCGCACTCTGCGCAGTACCCACCGGCGACCGGCGGCAAGCCCGCCAGCATCATCTGCGCCCCGGGCGCGTGGCCGATCACCGCGACCGGCAGCGGCTGCGACGACAACGCCTGGTGGATCGACCGCGAGCCTTACACCAAGCTGCAAAAAGTCGGCGCGCGCTACCAGCGCCTGCAGTTCAAGTACGACCACCGCTTGCCCAGCCATTGGGCCAGCCGTTTGGCGCTCAAGGCGATGGCTTCGTCAGCCAGCAACTACTTTGCGCTCAACAACATGCCGGCGTGCAGCACGGTCAACGAGGACGACTGCACGGCGCTCGAAGCCGGCGGCCAGTCTTGCTGGCTGTCGGGCGACTACGGCAACGGCTTGGCGTCCGCGCCGTACGCCGGCACCGACTTCGTGGCGATCTCGTGGGACGCGCTGTTCTCGGAAGTGCTGCCGACCTACGTCAACGCGATCCTCGACACCAAGACCAACCCAAAGTGCAAGTGATGCCGCCGGTGCGCAACGCCGCGACGGTCGTGCTGCTGCGCGACACGGCGCACGGCCCGGAGACTTTTCTGGTGCGGCGCCACGGCCAGAGCGGCTTCATGGCCGGCGCGACGGTGTTTCCGGGCGGCAAGCTGGATGACGCGGACGTGGCGGCGCAGACGTCCGGCCTGACGCCGCAGCAGTGCGGTGAACGGCTGGGGCTGGCGGACGCGGATCTGGCGTGGCGCATCCACATCGCCGCTGTGCGCGAGCTGCACGAGGAAGCGCATGTGCTGCTGGCGCGCGACGCGCACGGGCGCGTGGTGGACGGCGCGGCGGTGGCGGCGATCGATCTGGCGCTGGAAGGCGCGCGTGAAGGCCACCAGCTGCCGGCGGACAAGTGGCACGCGGCGGTGCAAGCCGCCGGTTTGACGCTGGCGTTGGAGCTGCTGACGCCGTTTGCCCACTGGCTGACGCCGCGCGCCGAGCCGCGGCGGTTTGACACCTGGTTTTTCGCCGCGGTGCAGCCGGCCGGCCAGCAGGCGGCGCTCGATCCCCATGAGTCGAGCGACGCGTTTTGGCGGACGGCGCGGGCGGCGCTGGACGAGCACGACGCCGGTGGCGCGATCCTGCTGCCGCCGCCGACGCTGCTGACGATGCTGCAGATGGCCGAGCTGCCGACGGCCGCTGCCGCGGTCATCACCGGGCTGGCGCAAGACGGCGTGGGTCCGTGCGTGGAGCCACATTTTGCCGTGGATACGCCCGATGGCCCGGCGATCATCCTGCCGGCGGACGTCGGCCACCCCGAGCACGCCGCGTGGCATGCGCAGACCGGCGTGTCCGCGCAACGTAGCCGTTTCCTGTTGCGGAACGGGCGGTTTACGTTCGTGCGCGGCTAGAACTTCCAGCCGACATTGACGCGGCCGAGCGCGCCAGTCAGCGGTGCCGCGCCGGCAGCGGGCCAAAACGTCGTGGCGCCAACGTTGCCGTGGACATAGAGCGCGCCGAACTGGCTGTGGACGCTCGGTCCGGCCAGCAAGCGCGCGCCGCCTTCCGCCTCGGTCGGATCAAAAATCGCTTCGAGATCTTCCCCGACGGCTTCCAGGCCAATCGACGTCTGCGCTGTCGCTTGCCATGCCGCCGCCGCACCGAGGATGACGTCCAGGCCATCGCGGCTGTGGGAAATCGGCATCTCAAAGTTGCCGGACAGCTGCGTGTGAAAGCGGCCCCAGCTGCGGCCGACGAGCACGCGCACCCGCGGCACGAACACGCCGGTCACGTCGCGGTAGCCGCCGGCGGCGATCTGCAGGTTCACGCCCGCTTGGTGCTGGTTCAGGACGCGCTGGATCACCTCGGCGCCGATCGCACCGGCGCGCAGATCGGTCGCTTCGGGCTGCCATACGGCGCCGCCAAACGCTTCGACGGTCGTGCCTTCCAGGACCTGGTAGCGCACGCGCACGCCTTGCTCGATGCCGTGCCCGCCGAGCGGCCGCAATTCCCGCGTGCCGAGCGTCGTTTGCGACTCGACGGCCATGCGCTGATCGCCTTCCAGACCGCCTTGCTGGTAGACGTACGGCGTCTCGGCCGACGCCGCGCCTGCCATGACCATGCCCGCGATCACCAGAAGCCAGCGCATTCGTCCTCCGCGCCACAGCCTAGAGTGCGCGGGGTTGGTTGGTCAAATGCCTAACCGCTCAGTCTGAGGACGAATTGGCAACAACCGCGTGATGCCGTTGCCAGCGGCGCGATACCGCCGTACCGTACTCGCCGTGCGCGCTCTCCGGAGCGCCGCGCAGGGGGAGCACATGCGGGATTTGCGACTGGTTTTGGCGGCGCTGCTGGTTGGCGCTGCGGTGCTGGGGAGCGCGGGCTGCCGTTATGACACGCCGGCGCCGGGTGTGCAGCCGTGGGCAGATGCGGCGACGACCACCGATGTCGCGCTCGCCAAGGATGCCAGTGCCAGCGCTGATGTTGCCGCGCCCGACATCTTCGACCAGGACGGTGCGCTGGGCTTCAGCAAAGCGCCGCCGCTGCCTGCGGATTCGCTGCCGGCGTCGCGTTTCCAGATCCCGCCGACCTTCACCGTCGGCCAGTTCCAGCCCGGCGTGTGGGTGCTGCCCAATGGGCGGGTGCTGACGCCGACGGGAACGCAAGTCGATCTCAAGAGTTACCCGCTGGGGCTGATCGTCCACCCCAACGGCAAGTTCGTGTACATCTCCAACGATCGCGAAGACCAGTCGAGCTTGCAGGTTTTTGACGTCGCCCAGAACAAGCTGACCCAGACGGTGAATCGCGCCGCGCTGTATCGCTTTTTGCTGGTGTCGCCCGATGGCCAATACCTGTACGCGTCGGGCGGGCCGCAGTCGCCGACGTACCGCATGAAGATCGCCGCTGATGGCACGATCACCGAAGACCGGACATACGCCGCGGATTACGGCTTTTTTGCCATCGGCTTGTCACCGGATGCCAAGACGCTGTACGGCGTCTCGACGTTGGCGCTGCCGAGCGCCGACAACAAAGCAGGCTTCGTGGCGCTGGATGCGGACACGGCGGCGAAGTCGGCGGTGGTGAATGTGGCGCCGACGCCGTACGACATGGTCATCGCCCCGGACGGCAAGTTCGCGTATTTGTTGACTTGGGTCGCCGGCAACCTGCAGCGCATCGACCTGACCAACCCGGGCATCCCCGGCGGCAACGACACGATCACGCTGGGCTTCAACGCCCAAGGCCTCGTGATCTCGCCGGACGGCAAGACGCTGTGGGCGTCGATCGTCGAGGCCGATGAGATCGCGCAGGTCGACGTGGCGAGCTGGAGCGTGACGCGGCGAATTCCGGTGAACCTGGCGACCGTTGACCAGCCGCTGATGGCGCCGCGCGGCCGCGATCCGGGGCTGATGGCGCTGTCGCCGGACGGCACGCGGCTGTACGTCGTGTGCGCCATGTCCAATGAAGTCATCGTCTTGGACACCGCCAAGGGCGCAGTCATCGGCGCGATCCCGGTCGGCTGGTATCCATCGGCGGTCGGTGTATCGCCCGATGGCAAGACGCTGTACGTCGGCAACGCCAAGGGCACCGGCACGCCGCCGTGGGACGGCACGACGTCGCTGGAAACCTCGTATCTCGGCACGCTGAGCATCATCCCGGTGCCGAGCGATGCGGCGCTGGTGCAGGGGCAAAAAGACGTGCTGGACAACAACATTGGCATCACCGGCAAGGGTCGGCTGCCGCAGCCGGACGCGTCGAAGGTGGTGATGCCCGTGGCGCCGGGCGTGTCGCCGCAGATCAAGCACGTCGTCTACATCATGCGTGAAAACAAGACGTTTGACGTGGAGCTGGGCGACATCGCCACCCAGGTCAACGGCGACGTCAAGGCGCAGCCGAAGTACGCGCTGTTCGGCCAGGAATTCACGCCGAATCTGCACAAGCTGGCGGCGCAGTACTGCCTGCTGGACAATTTCTACACGGACGGCGACTACTCGGCGACCGGCCATGGCTACGCGACTGCGGCGAAACCGTCTGACTACATTGAGAAATTTTACGGTTTGAGCGGCAAGGGCGCTGATGAAGCCTGGAACGTCGGCGCGGACTCGCTGCCCGGTCAGGGCTTCCTGTTCGCCAACCTGCTGGCGTGGGGCTACTCGGTCGTCGACTTTGGCGAGATCGTCGGCATGGCGACCGAGTACATGCTGAACAACGTGATGCAGACCGACTATCCCGGCTTCGCGTTCACGCTCGAGGTCAAAGACGAGGACCGCGCTGCGTACCTCGAGACCTGGCTGAAAACCCATGATTTGCCGACGTTTACCTTCATCCTGTTGCCGGTGAATCACACCTGCTGCGGCGGCACGCCTGAGCACGTCTCGCCGCGTTCGATGATCGCCGACAATGACGCCGGCACCGGTCGCGTCATTGAGGCGCTGTCGAAGACGCCGGCGTGGCACGAGACCGTGGCGTTCATCTTCGAGGACGACCCGCAAGACGGCGGCGACTCGGTGGCGTATCACCGCTCGCCGCTCATCGTCGTCAGCCCGTGGGTCAAGCACGGCCACGTCAACCATGACCACCACGCGACCGGCTCGATCCACGCGACCCTGGAGCGGCTGCTGGACGTGACGCCGCTGACCGAGCTGGACGGCTTTGCCTCGCCGATCTACGACTGCTTTGCCGACAAGGCCGACGACGGCGCGTTTGCGCACATCGACCGCGTCTACCCGGAGATCACCAACAAGCAGGAAAAAGGCACGATTTACTGGAGCCAGAACATCGTCGACACCTGGAACACGATGACGTTTGACAAGCCGGACCAGAACCGCGGCCTCGGCCGCTTGCTGTGGCGCATGTACAAGGGCAGCGAGGCGCCGTGGCCGAACTGGAAGTTCAGCCGGGCCGGGGACGAGGCTGATGCGGACGACTAGCTGCACCCTCTTGATTGTGCTGGCTTCTTGCCGCCATCAGCCGCCGCCGCCGCGCGCAGTGACGCCGGTCGCGCCGGTGGTGCCGTTGCCGGGCGCGGTGACGCCCGCGGAGCAGCCGCTGGCGGCGCATCACGGCCCGGCCATGTTGGCGCACGTCGGCAACTGGCCGGATCCTGTGGCGATTGTCGACGGCGTGCCGGTAGCAAAGAAGGCGCTGGTCAGCGATCTGCAAGCGGCGGTGGAAGGCGGCGTGTTGGCCGATGACGTCGATGAAGTGACCGGCATGCGCGCGGCAGCCACGGCGCTGGAGGCGCGGATCGACGCGCTGATCGTCGAGAAGGCCGTCGGCAAGGACGCGGTCAAGGCACAGCCGGCGCTGGACGCTGAGCTGGCGCGGGAGATCGGACAGGCCGGCGGTCGCGAGAACTGGCTGAGTATCCTGAAGAAACGCGGCGTGAGCGAGGAGGCACGGCGCCGCACCCTGACGACCGCCGCGCAGCTGCATGTGCTTGTGGAAGCGCAAACGCCGTTTACGGCGAGCGATGCCGAACTGCGCGAACGCTACGCCGAGCAGGCGCGGTCACTGGTGGTGCCAGCGGCGGTCCAGGTGCTGGAAGTCGCTGAACCGCTGGCGCTGACGCCGACGGCGGCACAGCTCGCGGACGCGCAGGCGCGTGTGGCGCAGGCGGTCGCAGCGGGTAAATGGTCAACGCCGCCGCAGGGTTGGCAGACGCCGCGGGCGCTCGGCACCGTGCGCTGGGCGGCGGTGGCAGGCTTGCAGCCAGGCCAGACGACGGCCGTGCTGCGGACGCCGTTTGGCCTGCACCAGCTGAAGGTCGTGGCGCAGCGCGCCGAGCACAAGCTGACGTTTGCTGAGGCAAAACCTGAGCTTGCGGCGTACCTGCAGCGGCTGAAGTGGGTGCGGCTGGACACGATCGCCCTGGCCAAGCTCCGCGCCGAGGCGAAAGTGCAGCGGTTCTCGCCGTTTGACAAGCCGCCAGGCGGCCTGCCGCTGGCCGGTGCGGTGACGATGGCGGAGTTTGAGGAAGAGGAAGACTAGATGCGGATTTTGTCAGCGATTTTAATAGCTTGTGCGCTGCCGGCGACGGCCTTCGCCGCCGACTTGGCGACGGAGAGTACGCCGATTGCTGCGACCTGGCTGACGGCGCCGACGCCGACCAAGTGGCTGGACGCGCGCATGGAGCCGACCGTGCTGGTGCGCACGAGCATTGTGGCGTCCGATCACGGCCCGGTCTCGGTCAATGGCGTGACGCATGACTCGAACGAGATCGACCCGTCGCAGTTTGGTTATCGGCAGGGATTCGTTTTGGAAAACGCGCAGTTGGGTGTGCGTGGCCGCTTCAACGATCCCGGGCTTTTCTACGCGCTGCAGCTGGAGCTCGTGCCGCGCGACAAAGCCGGCAACCGCACCGCCGATTACGTGCGCGACGCCTACATCGGCTGGAACCGCTTCAGCTTCTTGGAGGTGCGGCTGGGCTACCAGAAGGTCGCGATTTCGCAGGCGAACCTCAAGGCGACTGCGGAAATGCTGCTGCCCTACGCGCCGACGTTCGACACCTTCACGCCGCTGCGCCAGCTCGGCTTGACCGTCGCGCTGCAGGACCCGGCGAAGCACGTGAAGCTGACGCTGGGCGCGTTTGACTCGACCAAGCAGGCGTCGGAGCAGATGCAGGATCCCAAGCAGCTGATGCTGGTCGGCCGTGCCGAGCTCAACATCGACCGGTTCTTTGGCGAGCACGCGGAATTTGCCTGGCGTGTGGCCGGCAATTTTGGTTACACGGAGAAGTACTTCGACGACGACCAGCAACGGATGTGGATGGGCGCGGACACGCGCGCCAAGTTCCGCTTCCTGGAGCTGGAGGCCGAGCTGATGCAGGTGCAGTTCAAGCTGGCGCCGCTGCCCGATGGCTCGCAGCAAGCGCATTCTGGCCTCGGCTGGCACGTCGATTTGACCGGCTGGCTGTGGGCCGACAAACTGTCCTTGACCGGGCGGTTTGAGCAGATGGACGGCGACACCGACCCGCTGGCGATCGACGGCGTGAGCCTGTTGGCGGACTCGATTGTTCGCCAGAAGAAACAGTGGGTGACAGTTGGCCTCGGCTACACGCTGGCGCCGCAGTCGCGCTGCCTGGTGGCGTACATCCATCGCACCGAGCTGGAAGGTTTGAACTTTGACAATGATAGCGGCCAGGTGACTTGCCACCTGGCGTTTTAAAACGGGATTTGGAGGATTCAATGCGGATTTTTGCCTTGTTCTTGAGCCTTGCGGCGCTGACCGCGCTGCCGGGCTGCCTGCAGAGCACTGCGGCGACCGCCGCCGACGCAACGGTGGCGGATACCAGCGGTCAGACCGATGCCGTGAGCCCCGGTGGCGACGCGACGGCGACGACCGTCGTGTGGCAGACCAACCCGACGAACGCGCCGAAGTCGGTGCACTTGACGTGGCAGCACGACCCGGCGACGACTGTTTCCGTCCAGTGGACAACGGCGGCGACCGATCTCGCCGGCTACACGCCGAAGGTCTGGTTTGACACCGCCGCCAACGCCGGCGCGGATGGCGCCAAGATGACGTTCAGCGCGGCGCAGACGGCGTCTGGAACGGGTGAATATTACTATCAATCCCTGGTCTCGACCGACACCAGCGGCCAAAAGTACCTGACCTGGACGGTCGAGGTCACGGGCCTGACGCCGGACACGCCGTACGTGCTGCGCGCGGGCTCGTGGACCGACTACAAAGCCGGCGCGTTCGTCGCGCCCGACCTGACGACCGACGTCATCAGCTTTCGCACCGCGCCGGCCAAGGGCAAGCGCCAGCCGATCAAGCTCGTGCTCGCCGGTGACAGCCGCGGCGGCAACGACCTGATCGCCGCCAACGCCGACCGCCTCGCCGCGATTGGCGCCGCGTTCTGGGTCTTCAACGGCGACTTCACCGACTTCAGCATGCAGGACCAATGGGACGGCTGGTTCCAGGCGATGGCGCCGATCCTGCACACAACGCCGCTGATGCCGGTGCAGGGCAACCACGAGGCGTTCCCGCCGATGTATTACGGTCAGTTCGCGCTGCCGGTGAACGCCGGCGTGCCGGACACGTACCAGGAGCACGCGTGGTCGGTGAACTACGGCAACGTCCACGTCGTCGGTCTGGACAGCACGAGCGCCGCCGCCGCGTCCGATGAAGCGGCTTGGCTGGACGCTGACCTGACCGCCGCGCGGGCGGACGCCGACATCGACTGGATCATCGTGGCGATGCACTACCCGGCGTATTCCGCTTGCACCAACCATGGTTCCACGGCGTGGGTGCAAAAGTACTGGGTGCCGCTGTTTGAGAAGCACAACGTCGACCTCGTCTTTGCCGGCCACGACCACGACTACGAGCGCAGTTGGCCGTGGGTCAACAACAACAAGGCCGCCAAGGGCCCGGTCTACGTCGTCGCCGGCGGTTTCTACGCCGACGGCTACACAAACGGCCACGACATCTGGACCGCGGTCTCCGAGCACGGCAACAAGCACAACTACGTCGTCATGACCATTGACGGCGGCAAGCTGGACTACACGGCGTTCAGCGGCGACGGCGCGTCGACGCTCGACACGTATTCGCTGCAAAAATGAGGCGTTGGCTCGCGCTCGTCGGTCTTGTCGGCTGCGCATCCAGCGCCGACGCGCCGCCGCCGAGCGCGGATGCCGGCGCGGAAGTCGCCGCGCCGAGCGATGGCTCGATCTTCTGCGACGCCAACTGCGACGACGGCGACCCGTGCACCGGCGACACCTGCTACCAGAAAATCGGCTGCACGCATGTGCCGCACGCTGGCGGCTGCGACGACGGCAACCCCTGCACCAGCGGCGACAACTGCGCCACCGGCAGCTGCATCGGCAAGCCGCTGGACTGCGACGACGGCAAGCCCTGCACCGACGACGCCTGCGTCCTGCCCGGCGGCTGCACGCACACGAGCCACTGCTGAGGCGTGATCACCCGCCGCGTGTCTTTTTGCCGGCGCGGCGGCAACATCTGCGCGGCGGCAGGCGCGGCGTGCGACATCGCGGCGACGGATCGGCAACGTGATCGCCAAGATCGCCTAACTACACGGCAATTCGCGCTACGCTCCAGCAGGCCAGTTGGCTTGGCCGATGGGGACGCCGATGCGAATTCTCTACGGTGTGGCGGGCGAGGGGCTGGGGCACGCGATGCGCACGCAGGCGGTGGCGCAGCACCTGCTGGCGCAAGGGCACGACGTGCGAGTGCTGGCGGCGGGGCGCGCGGCGGACGCGCTGGCGCCGCATTTGCCGTCCGTGCGGCGGATTGAGGGCCTCGAGCTGGCGATCGCCGGCAACAAGATCGACCGCGCCGGGACGCTGCTGCACAACTTGACGCGGGCGCTGGGCAATGTCCGCCACAACTTTGCCGCGTGGCAGGACTTGCTGCTGGAGCCCGCGGCGCTGGAGGTGGCGCCGCAGCTGCAGCTGGCGGTCAACGCGCCGGCGCCGAGCCTCACCACCAAGCCGGCGCTCCAGCTGGTGCCGCAGACCTACGCCATGCCGGCCAACTTCGCGCCGGATCTGGTGATTTCCGACTTCGAGACCTGGACCTGGTGCTGCGCGCGGATGCACGGGCTGCCGTTCCTGGCCATCGACAACTGCCAGTCGATCAACCGTCTGGCGCATCCCAAGGCAGTACGCGCCGGCCAGCGGGCGTCATTCGAGCTGGCGCGGGCGATCGTCAAGGCCAAGTCGCCCGGCGCGGATCACTATGTGATCACGACGTTTTTCAAGGCGGACGTCATCAAGAAGCGCACGACGACGGTGCCGCCAATCCTGCGTGCCGCGGCGTTGCGGGCGGTGCCGCGCGACGGCCAGCACGTCGTCGTCTACCAGTCGGCGGAGGGCTGGGGCGACCTGCCGGACGTGCTCAAGCGGATTCCGCAAGTAGATTTCCACATTTACGGCTACCGGCGCGACATCGCCGGGGACGTCCGCGACGACAACTTGCTGTACCGGCCGATCAGCGAAGCCGGCTTCCTCCAGGACCTCGCCAGCTGCCGCGGCGTCATCGCCAGCGCGGGTTTCACGCTGATGTCCGAGGCGTTGTGGCTGGGCAAGCCGATGCTGGCGCTGCCGCTGGCGGGGCAGTTCGAGCAGCTGCTGAACGCGCGTTGGCTGCAGCACCTCGGCTATGGGCTGATGACGGAGCAGCTGACGCGCAAGGACGTGCTGCGGCTGCTGGACCGCGGCGACGCGTGCCGCGAGAAGATGCGGCGGCACCGGCAGCATGGCAACGCCGAGGCGTTCGAGGTCATTGACCGGCAGGTGGAGCGGCTGACGCGCTGACGGCGATGCCGGCACCGGCGAACAGCACAGCGACGCCGCCGCGCACCGGGTACAGCACCGCGCCGTCGGCCCGCAGCAGCCCGGCGTCCAGCGGCGCGCGCACCAGCGAGCCCGTGGCGTCGCGCAAGGCAAGCTGGGCGATGGCGGCGTTCACGTCGGCAAGCAAGGCCGGCGGCGCCGCGCGCAGGGGCTGATGGGTCAGCGGGCAGGCGAGCAGGTCGGTCTTCACCGCCTACTTCAGGTCCTTGGCGCAGCGGAAGCCGACAAAAACCAGCGGATCTTCCTGCGGGCCCTTGGCGATGATGCGCGCGTCGGAGCGGCCAAAGCAGTTGGTGACAAGCGCCGGGTCCAGGCCGGAAGCCGTCGCGGTGATGTACGCGCCGCCGCGGATAATCCGCTTGGTCGCAGCGTTTTTGCCGGTGTAGCTCTTGTCCAGCGGCTGCTCGTTCGCTGGATAGCGCGGGCAGATCGGCGTCGCCTTGGGCTGGTAGCAGCCGCTGCGCTGGGTGGTGCCGGTCGGCTCGCTGGACAGCTGCAGATCGTCGCCGCAGTAGCAGGTCGAGCACATCGTGCACTTGGTGCCTGCGGCCGAACCCGCGGACGCGAGGCAGCTCACGCAGTCGTCGCACGTCCACTTGGCGTCCCAGTCGCAGGTCGCGCTGATCGGCTTGGCGGTGGCGCTGGCCTTGGGCTCGTCGCCGTCGCTGGCGGTCCATTCCATGACGTTGCCGGCCAAATCGTAGACTTTGACGCCGCCGACGCTGACCACGTCGTCGCTGGAGGTCGTCACCGCGCGGGCGTCGGCGTTGTTGCCTTTGCAGGCGCCGATGGCGACGTTCTTGTCGCAGCCACTGGGGATCTTGGCGTCCGGGCCCTTGTCCGCCACGAACGTGTACAGCTGCTTGTCCTCGCGCTTTTGCGCCGGCCCGCCGGCGACGAGCTCCCACTCGAACTCGGTCGGCAGGCGCTTGCCGCGGAACGCGCAGTACTCGCGCGCCTGGTTCTGCGAGACGTAAACCACAGGGAAATTTGAGTACTTGACGTTGGGGTCGCCGGTCAGCGTCAGGTAGTAATCCTGGATGCCGTTGGGGCCGTTGTAGGCCACGGGCTCCGAACAGACGTCCATCTCCACGCAATAGCGGAACTGCTCGACAGTGACTTCGTGCGTGTCGATGGCAAACGGCCCGACCTTGACCATCACCTCAGGCGAACCGAGGTCGTTCAGCTTCGCCGTCGTGATCGTGCAGGCTTTGTCGCCCATGCCGAACAGGTAGGTCAGCTGCGCCGGGTCCTTGAGCTCCGCCATCGGCGTGTCGTCCGGCGGCGGGCGCCCCGTGGCGCATGCGGCCAGCGCCATCGATGCCAAAAGAATCAACGATTTCATACTGTCGCGCGCGTGGCTGTTCATGGCGTCGACTCCGGCGGCGGCAATGGCTTGTCTTCGACGCCATCGTCAAAACTGGCGCCTGGCACCAAGTCGTCAGTGTTCATGCCAGAGCGCGTCCAATCCCAGATGACCAAGCCCAAGCCGACGCCCAGCGCCGCGCCGCCCGCGTAGTAGCCGTAATTCTGGTACTTTTGCCGCTCCAAAAACAGCGGCGAGCCGGCGTATTCCTGGTCCGCGTAGGTCTTGGCCACGTAGCCGCCGCCGACCCCGAGGCCGCCCAAGATCATCAGCGGCCAGCCCGTGAACGAGCGCCACGACGCCGGCGGTCCCGACGACGCCTTCAGGTTCATCCGCACCGTCGTCAGCTTGTCCTCGCTCAGCGTGACCTGCTGGTCGGCGGTCGTGTAGCCGACGCGCGTCAGCGTCACCTGGTGCACGCCCGGCGGCAGCGGCAGCACGCCGTTGTACGGCGTCACCGCCACGACCTTGCCGTCCACCGCCACTTGCGCGCCCTTGACGTTGGTCCAGAGCGCCAAGCCCGAGCGCGTCTGCTTGATCTTCATGGCGATCGCCAAGTTCAGCTTTCCGCTCTGCGGCACCTGCAGCTCTGCGCGGTGGTCCACGTGGTTGATCAGCTGCAGCGTCATCCGGTACGTCCCCGGCTTCATGTGCGTCGTCACCGGCGTCGAGCCAATCAGCGCGCCCTTGTCGTTCGGGTTGAGGTCCGTCGCCAGCTCGTCGACAACGCCGATGTACACCTGCGCGCCCGGCGGCACCGAGTTGATCGTCACTTCCGGCAGCGCCTCGAATGCCCGCTGCTTCAGGTCGCGCATCAGGTTCTTCACGTCGGCGGCATTTTGCGGGTCCGCGCCGGCATTTTGCTGTTTGTAGACGTCCAGATACTTTTCAAGCCACTTTGTCGCGCCGTCGTAGTCCGCCAATTTCTCTTTGGTGCGCGCGATGTTGTACAGGTACGCCGGCTTGGACGTCAGCGCGAACGCCTTCTCAAACTGGCCAATGGCCTCCGGGTACTTGCCGGCGCGGTACAGGTCACGGCCTTCCTCGGCGATCTTCTCGCCTTCCGCGAGCGTCGCTTCGTTCGCCGCCGTCTTCGCCGGTTCAGCCGGCTTGGCCGGTTCCGCGGTCTGCGCCAGCGCCACCGGCGCCAACAGCAGCGCCGTCAGCACGGCCAAAATGCCAGCCAAATCAATGGCGAGGCGTGCGGGCGAGGCGTGGCGTGGCGTGTGGTGCATGGACAGGTGCCAACTCTCAACGGCAAGTGGGGTGTCAGCGGCGACGTTGGGCTGTGACCGGTGAATCAACGAACCAAAGGACCGCGCAGACGATACCATGTGGGCCAGTTTGCTGCAAACGCAGGCTTTATCGGCCAACTGTCGTCGCCACAATGACCAATTTGTCGCCGAGCTGCAGCACATCGAGCGTCCGCCCGCCGGGCGCCACCGCCCGCACCGTCGCATTCAGCCCGGGCATTTCGACGCGGTGCCGCACGCGCTGCACTTTGTCGGCGGACAAGCCGAGGAACTGGATGATCAGCTCGCCGTTGGGCAGCCGCACCGTGCCGCGGGTGCCGGTCGTCAGGCTCTGCGTGTCGCTCTTGATCAGTGCAAAGTGCGCGTAATCACGGTGCAAAGACCGCAGTTCCCGCTCCAGATCCGCCAGCTTGGGATCGACCGACGCCGCGCCCTTGGTCGCCTCGATCACCCGCACCTGGAAGCTGGCGCGCTCGACGGCTTGGGTCGGCACCGGCGGCGGCGTCTGCGCCTGCGCGGCCGTCGCCGCGAGCAGCAGCGCCAGCAGCGCGCCACGCAACACCGCAGTTTTGCTCCACATCGCGCTCATCCTTCGCCTCCCGCACCCTGGGCCGCGCCGTTATCTTGAAAATGCCAGATGATGGTCGAGCCGCCCTGTTCGCGCGGCGGATGGACCATGACACCGCCCGATTCGATGTCCATTTCTTCAATGAAAACAGAGCCGTCGTCGGGCGTCTCAGCGTCGGGACGCGGCGCCGTGTTGGTGCCCGGCACCGCCGCGATCTCGGCGGTCTGGTCCAGCACCGGGCCATCGGCGACCGGCCCAGCCTTGACGACCATGAACGCCACCGCGGCCGCGGCGAGACCCATCGCGAAACCGACCTTGCCGAAGCCAAGTCCTCGAATCCACGCGATAAGTCCGCGCTCCTTGGCGATTTCGGCCACCGGATGCAGCGCCTGATCGTCGGGCAGCTTGCGCATGATCTGTCCCGGCAGCAGGCTCAGGTCGGTGCGCGCCAGCTTGGCCTGCGCCGGCGCCGCCGCGTCTTCGGCGATCGCCCGCACCAGCGTGCGCGTGAGCTGCAGGTCCGCCCAGATCGCGCGCGCCGCCGCCGACTCCGCCAGCAGCTGCTGCGCCTGCGCCGTGCGATCGCCAGACAGCTCGCCGTCGGCGTGTAGCATCAGCAGCTCGAAATCGCCGTCGGGCAGCGTCATTTTGTCCAGCATCTCGCTCATCTGGGACCTCACTCAGTCGCGGTAGTCCGCCAGTTCAGCTTGCAGTTTCTTGCGGGCGTAAAACAGCCGGCTCATCACGGTGCCTTTGGGGATGCCCATCTCCTCGGCGATTTCCTGGTACGAGTAGCCGTGGACATCGCACAGCAGCACCGCCTGCCGCATGTTTTCAGGCAATGTTTCCAAGGCCTTGTGCAGGCGGTCGGACAGCTCGTGGCGCGCGTGCTCCTGCAGCGGCGAGGCGCGGCCAAACGTGCCAACGCTCGGCAGGTCGCCTTCAGACAGCTGGTCGGACGTCACGCGGTCGTCCAGTTCTTCGGCGCGGCGGACCCGGCGGCGGCGGATGCGATCGATGCAGCCGTTGGCGGCGATGCGGAACAGCCACGCGCGAAAGTTGGTGTCGGCCTGAAACAGTTCGCGCCGCGTCCACGCCTTCAGGAAAGTATCCTGAACGATGTCCATGGCTTCCGCCTCATCCCGCAAGTGCGTCATGCACACGTTGAAGATTGGTCGCGTGTACTGCTCGACCAATTGCCTGAACGCGGCGCGGTCCCCTGCCATCGCCGCCGTGACCAGTTTTTGCTCGTGTGGTTCCATCACGTGCGCACCGGTCCTCGGCTCTTCAACGCAGCAGCGGCGGGATGATTCATCCGAAATTTCACACGAGCTCCGCCAGCATCAACGCCGGCTGCTCCAGGTACGTCTTGACGGACTGCACGAACCCAGCGCCGACGTGGCCATCGATGAGGCGGTGGTCAAAGCTGCAGGACATGTACATGCGGTCGCGGATCACGATCTGCCCGTCGACAACCGCTGGCCGCTTCTCGACCTTATGCAGCCCGAGGATCGCCGACTCCGGGTAGTTGATGATCGGCGTCGCGAACATACCGCCGAGCTTGCCGAGGCTGGTGATCGTGAACGTCGAGCCCGACATCTCCTCGGCGGGCAGCGTGCTTGTGCGCGCGCCTTCGCCAACATGGCGGATTTCCTCGATCAACTGGCGGATCGACTTGCGGTCGCAGTCGCGCACCACCGGCACCACAAGCCCGGCTTCGGTCGCCGCGGCCACGCCGATGTGGTAGCGCTTTTTGATGACAATTTCGCCCGCCGCCTCGTCGATCTGCGCATTCAGATAGGCGAATTCCGGCTTCAGCAGCGAGAGCACGACGGCCTTGACAACGAACGGCAGGAACGTTGACTTGACGCCGTTCGCCGCCAGCGCGTCCTGCAGCTGGATGATCGCCGTGAAGTCGATCTCATCGACGTAGGTGAAGTGCGCCGCGTGGTCCTTGGACTCGCGCATTTTGGCGTAGATTTTGCGGCGCAGGCCCTTGAGCTTGACGCGCTCCTCGTCGGCACCGCGGGCGATCGCCGTCGCCGCCACAGCCTTCGGCGCCGCCACAGCCGGTTTCGCCGCCGGCGCGCCGGCGATCTGGCTTGCCAACGCCTCGATGTCGGCCTTGGTCACGCGACCGTGCTCGCCGGAGCCCGCCACTGCCTGCAGATCCACGCCGAGATCGCGCGCCAGCTTGCGCGTCGCCGGCGCGGCACGCACGCGCTCGCCGGGATCGCGCGGGGGAGCCGCGGCAACCGCAGCCGCGACAGCGACGGGCGCCGTCACGGGCGCCGGTGCCACGGCCACAGCCGCCGCCGGAGCCGCTTTCGCTGCACCACTTTCGGCAATCGTCACGACGATCGCGCCCACCGGCACCATGTCGCCCTCGGCAAAATGCCGCTTCACGATCGTGCCCTTGCGCGGCGACGGAATCACCGCCGAGACTTTGTCGGTCAGCACTTCAAAAAGCGGAGTATCTTCCGTAACTTGCTGACCATCTTCGACGAGCCACTTGGTCAGCTCGCCCTCGACGACGCCTTCACCAATGTCCGGGAGCTTGAATTCGAACGCCATCAGTCCACTCCTAGCGATACGTTGCAGCTTTGCGCAGCGCGCTCAAAACACGTTGCGGATCAGGCATATACAAATGGTCCAGGGCGTACGGGAACGGCGTGTCCCAGCCCGTGACGCGCGCGACCGGCGCTTCCAGCCAGTCAAAGCACTCTTCCTGGACCGCGGTCACCAACTCCGTGGCAAAACCGCAGGTCCGCGGCGCCTCGTTGGCGATGACGACGCGGCCGGTACGCTTGCCGGATTCGGCGATAAGCTCCAGATCGTACGGCACAATCGTCCGCAGATCGATGAGTTCCACGTCGATGCCTTCCGCCGCCGCCAGCTCCGCGGCTTTTTGGCAGGTGTGCACCATCGCGCCGTAGGTGATGAGCGAGACGGCGGTGCCTTGGCCGGAAAGTGCTTTGACAATCGAGCCTTTGCCGATCGGCACGAGGTACTCGCCGGCCGGCACTTCGCCCAGCGGGTGCGCGCTCCAGTTGGTGCCGTGGTCCGGTCCGCGGTAGACGCGCTTGGGCTCGAACACCATCACCGGATCTTCGCTGGCGATCGCGGCGAGCAAAAGGCCTTTGGCGTCATAGGGGTTGGACGGCGCGACGCAGACCAAGCCTGCCTGGTGGGCGAACACCGCTTCGGGCGACTGGCTGTGGTAGTGACCGCCGCGGATGCCGCCGCCGAACGGCGTGCGGATGACCATTGGGCAGGGAAATTCGCCGCCGGAGCGATAGCGGTACTTCGCGAGTTCATTGACGATTTGGTCGTACGCCGGGTAAATGAAGTCGCTGAACTGGATCTCCGCCACCGGCTTCAAGCCGTAGATGGCCATGCCGATCGCCGTGCCGATGATGCCGCCTTCCGCGAGCGGCGTGTCAATGACCCGGTCGTCGCCGAATTCCGCCTGCAAGCCGACCGTGGCGCGGAAGACGCCGCCGAACTTGCCGACGTCCTCGCCGAGCACGACGATCTTCGGGTCGCGGCGCATCGCCAGCGTCAGCGCGTCATTGACCGCCTGGATGATGTTCATTGTAGCCATGCTGGTCCCACACGTGCGCCCGACTGGCGGCGGCGCAAGGGTACACGGCAGCGCGGCGGGTGTCACCCGTCGCTGACGTCGGCGGCGCCATCACCAAAACGTTGCAATCCTGCCGTACGCCGCGCACATCCGGCCGCCATCCTGCGGCGCGCTGGACGGTCCAGCTTGTCATCCGCCGTCGCCCGCGTTACACCGCCGGCACGTTTTGGCCCGCGCCAAATGACCCAACGGAGCCCACGGATGACGGAACCCAAGCGCTATTTTGACCCCTGGACCAAGCACACCCACCTCACGTTCACCGTCAAGCAGTCGTACGAGTCGTTTGCCACGCCGTTCCAGACCATTGACGTGTTTGAAGCCGAGGATTTTGGCACCGTGCTGGCGCTGGGCGGCGTGACAAACGTCACCGACCGCGATGAGTCCGGCTACCACGAGATGCTGGCGCACGTGCCGCTGCTGGCGCACCCGAACCCCAAGCGCGTGCTGATTATCGGCGGCGGCGATGGCGGGACGCTGCGCGAGGTGCTGCGGCATCCGGAAGTCGAGCGCGCGGTGCTCGTGGACATCGACGGCGAAGTGATTCGCGTGGCGCGGCAGTACTTTCCGCACCTGGCGGTGGCGCTGGATGACCCGCGCGCGGAGGTCATCGTCGGCGATGGCCTGGCGTACGTGGAAGTCGCGGCGGCGCAGGGCGAGCATTTTGACGTGATTCTCGTCGATTCGACCGATCCGGTCGACGCGGCGGTGGAGCTGTTCACCGAGACGTTCTACCGCCACTGCGCCAAGCTATTGGGCGAGCACGGGATTTTGGTGCCGCAGAGCGATTCGCCGACGTTCTACCTGGACCGCGTGACCGACGTCTACCGCAAGTTGGCGGGGATTTTCCGCAATACGTCCCTGTACTTGGGCCAAGTGACGGCGTATCCCGGCGGCGTCTGGGCGTACACGGCTGCGAGCCAGTCCGTGGACGTCAAGCTGAACACGCAGCGCAACGACCGCATCGCCCGGCTGGAGCCGCAACTGCGCTATGCCAATGGTGATTTTATCCAGGCCGCGTTTGCCCTGCCGACGTACGTCAAGCGGGCGCTGGCGCAAGAGCCGGGCCTGAACCTGCCGACGCTGGGCGATGACCCGACCGGCTTTGGTGTGTGACCGGCCTCGCGCCGGCAAGGGAGGAGTTCCATGTCTGCGCGCATCCTGATCATTGAAGATGAAGCCGATCTGGCCCGCACCGTCGCGTGGGCGCTGGGCCGCGAAGGCTTTACCGTCGGCCAGGCGCTGACCGGCAAACAGGGCCTGGAGCGGCTGGAAGACGAGCCGCCGTACGACCTGGTGCTGCTGGACCTGATGCTGCCGGACTTGTCCGGCACCGAAGTGTGCCGGCAGATCCGCATGAATCCGCGCACCCGCGACACGCTGGTGCTGATGCTGACGGCGCGCGGCGAGGAGATCGACCGCGTCGTCGGCTTCGAGGTCGGCGCGGATGACTACGTCGTCAAGCCGTTCTCCACGCGCGAGCTGGCGCTGCGCATCCGCGCGCTGCTGCGGCGGACCCAGGCGGCGCCGACCGAGGGCGGGCTGCTTGTCGGCGGGCCGGTGCGGCTGGACGTGGACGGCCACCGCTGCTGGGTCGGCGAGGAGCCGGTGGCGCTGACCGCGACCGAGGTCAAGCTGCTGGCGCGGCTGATGGCGCGCCGCGGCCGCGTGCAGACGCGCGCGATGCTGCTGGACGGCGTGTGGGGCCGCGAATCAGACGTGAACGAGCGCACCGTCGATGCCCACGTCAAGCGGCTGCGCGAGAAGCTGGGCGCCGGCCAGGCGCATCTGGAAACCGTGCGCGGCGTCGGCTACCGTTTCAGCGATGAGCCCGTCGAAAACGGCGATGAGCAAGGCGTTCCGTGACCCTTGAATCCCGCGGCAGGATGTTCCTGCTGACCTCGCTGGCGATGGCGATCGGCTCGACACTGGCCGGCGCGGTGGCTGTCGGCTTTGAGCCGGCGCTGGCGGCGCTGATCGGCGCCGGGCTGGCGCTGCTGCTGGGCACCATCGGCGCGCGGCTTGTGACGCTGCAGACTGAACGGTTGACGACAGTGGCGCAGGCGATGGCGGAGAACCCGGGCAAGCGCGCGAGCATCGCCGCGGCGGGCGAGTTCCAGGAGCTGGGCGACGCGCTCAACCGCATGGCGGACAAGCTGGATCGCACGACGAGCGAGCTGCGCGGCGAGCGCGATCGCTTTGGCGTGGTGCTGGAAGGCATGGTGGAAGGCGTGATTGGCCTGACGTCGGATGGTCGCGTGGCGCTGTGCAACCGCTCGGCGACGGCGATGCTGGGCGAGGTCAAGCCGCCGCTGCAAAAACGCCTGCTGGACCTGGTGCGGCAGCCGGCGCTGAAGGACCTGCTGGCGCGCGCGCAGGCGGCGCCGCGGCTGCGGGCGGACGAGGTGCGCGACAGCGATGTGCCGTACGTGGAGCTGACGATGGCGTCCGGCGCCAAGCTGCTGTGGTCGGCGTGGCCGCTGGACCGCGCCGGCATCGGCGTGCTGCTGGCGGTGCGCGACGTGACGGCGCTGCGGCGGCTGGAGACGGTGCGTCGCGACTTTATCTCAAATGTTTCCCATGAGTTGCGGACACCGGTGGCGATCGTCTACGCCTCGGCGGAGGCGCTGTGTGACGGCGGCCTGGAAGACCCGACGGTGGCCCGCGACTTTGCCCAGACGATCCTGCGGCACGCCGAGCGGATGTCGCGGATCATCTCGGATTTGCTGGATCTTTCGCGCATCGAGGCCGGCGCCTACGACCTCAGCCCGAGCGGCGTGCAGGTGACCGAGCGCATCCGCCACGCGATGCGGCTGATCGAGCCGACGACGACGGCGCGCGGCCAGACGGTCACGGCCGATGTGCAAGACGGCCTGACGGTGCGCGGCAACCCGCAGGCGCTGGACCAAGTGCTTGTCAATCTCCTTGAAAATGCAAGTAAATATACGCCGCAGGGCTCGCAGATCCAGGTCGGCTGCAAGCGGCTGGGCGATCGCGTGGAGCTGTGGGTGGCGGACAACGGCCCGGGCATCGCCGCGCAGCACCGCGAGCGGATTTTTGAGCGCTTCTACCGCGTCGATGCTGGCCGCTCGCGCGATCTCGGCGGCACCGGCTTGGGGCTGGCGATCGTCCGCCATTTGGTGGAAGCGATGGGCGGTACTGTGACCTGCGACGCGAACGAGCCGACCGGCGCGCGGTTCCGCGTGTTCCTACAGACCTGATCGCCGGCGCTACGGCGGCGTCACCGGCAGCGGCAGCGCCACCGGCGTCGGCGCCAGAGCCAGCGCCACGGGCGCCGGCGGGTAGCGCAGCGGAAAGTGGCTGTCCAGATCCGCAGCGGCGGCGGTCGAGCGGCTCCACGTCAACAGGCCATGCGCCAACAGCAGCAGGCCTGGCACGCCGACGATCGCGCCGACCGTGCCAAAAGTGCCGCGCATGTCCGCTTCGCGGCTGGCCAACGCCACGCCGGCCATCGCCGCGCCCTCGGCCAGCAGCACGCCGCCGATCAGCGCTTCGAGGTTGCCTGGGTGGTCGATGTCCGTGACGTTGCGGCGCGATACGCGCACGTAGCGGCCGTCCTCGGTCTCGACGTACAGGTCCGCGGCGTTGCCGGCGACGATCACCGCCTCGAGATCCGGCGCGTCGTGGCGGTAGATCGTGGCCGTCGTGCAGGCGGTCGCTGTCAACAGGCAGGCGGCGACAAGGCGCTTCATCGCACCTCCTCGGCGTCGACAACGACCTCGTCCTCGTCGTGGGCGTTCAGCAGCCAAGTGCGCTCACCGTCGCTGGATTCAAGCGCGGCGATCTCGCCCGCCCACTGCACGAGGCCGACCGGCCCGCCGATCAGGAACCCGTCCACCGACAGCAGCGACCACAGCATCGTCCGCACGCCGCCCAGCCGCAGGTCGGACACGGACGTGCGCGGCACGCGGAACCACTGGCCCTCGGCGTTGGCGATCACCAAGTGCGTCGGCGTGCTGTGCTGCAGGTCGCCGATCAGCGTCGGCTGGCCGGTGCGGTACATCAGCGTGGCGCAGCCCGTCGCGCAAAACACCAGCAAGATCGCAAAGATTCGTCGTAGCAGCTGGCGCCTCCGTCAGAGCGTCTTCAGGAAGGCTACCAGATCCGCGCGCTGTGTGGCAGTCAGCACCTCGTTGCCATTGGCGTCCAGCAGGAACGACTCGTGGCCCTGGTTGTGCAGGCCTGGCTGGGTCGTGTCCATCTCGTTCGCCGCGTCCGCCTGCCACGCCGCCGGCACCGCGGCGCCCACCGGCAAGCCGACGCACTGCGGGTCAAAGTCAGTGGCCACCGTCGTGTCCGGGCCCATCCAGAACTGCGCGGTGCGGAATTTCGCCGGCCGCAGCAGCTCGCACAGCGTCGGCACGCTCTGGTTGTGCAGGTACGGGTAGCGCGTGAAGATGCCCTCCAGCGGCGGCGGCACGTAGCCCGTCTGCACTTCGACCACCGTGCCCATCGCCTGCGAGATCGCCAAATTGTTGAGGTTTGTCGCGAACGCCGCCATGCCCTTGGCGCGCTGCGGGTCCGTGCCGACGTCCAGCACCGGCGTCACGCTGTGGTAGTGCACGGCCAAAGTCCGCGTATCGCCAGTGGAAAAGTCTTTGTCGTAGGTGCCATGGCACGTCGCGCAGATCGCGTCGAACGTCACCTTGCCGCGCGTCGCCGCCGTCACGTCCAGCGGCAGGTCGGGAAACACGTCTTGCCAGCGCGGCGGCGTGTTGGCGAACACGAGCGCGGTCAGTTCCTGGATAATCGTCTGGTTCGCCGCCAGCCAGTCGTTCAGTTCATGCAGGTCCGTGCCGCGGCCCAGCTCATTCCACAAGAAATTGGTAAACACCGGATTTCCCGAGACAATTGAGCCATCGGACAGCCACCGCGTCTTGTACTTCAGACTCCACCACACCGCCGGCTTGCTGTCCGCCGTGAACGTCTCGAGGTCATTCGGCCGCGGCGTCGCCTCCAGCGTCGCGTCGCGCGTCGCCCACGCGTCCGGCTGGCGGCGCGCGAGGCTCAGCGCCACCTGCGCCAGCGAAGTGTCCAGGCCATGCGCGCGCGGCTCCTTGTAGCCCACCGCCGGCAAGTTCGCCTGCGCGCGGTCCATCAGCGCCAGTTCGTCCGGCGTCGCCTGGGTCTTGCTGACAAGCAAATCGTCGGTCACAGCGGGAAAGAACTGCTTGGCCATGCCAAAGAACACGTTGGCGCGCGAGTGCCGGTTGGTCATGCCGACGATGGTTTTGCCAAAGAAAGTCGCGACATGGCAGGTCGCGCAGGAGAACGTCAGCGCCGGGCCATGGCTCGTGGTCAGCGTGCCGGCGCCCAGGAATTGCCCGGCGACCAGCTCCGGCGGCCAGTTCACGCCCGCGAACGCCTCCGCCGCC
>CAIPXZ010000595.1 GCA_903869075.1 uncultured Myxococcales bacterium
CGAACGCGGGGGCGGCGGCGAGCGCGGCGGCAATGGCGGCAACCAACAGCGCGTGCTTCATTCCGCCTCCAGCTGCTGCCAAAACGCGGCCTCGCCGACAATCGCGGGTTTGTCGCCCGTTTCCCGCAGCTTGCGCGCCTTCTTGAGCTTGGACGACGGCGTCGCGGAATCCAGTTCATCCGCGCCCACGACCAGCGTCGTCGTCTCCGCCGTCACGCTGTCGCCCGCCAGCCCGCCGAGCTTGACGACCCGCGCTTGGGCGTCCGACCGCTTCATCCGCGTCAGTGTCCCCGTGAAAACAATGACTTGCCCCGCCAGCGGACCATCGCCGACCTGCGCCTCGCGCCGCTCCAGAGTCACGTGCGCCAGGAGTCGCTCAATCAGCGTCGCGAGGCGCTGCAGCCCGCTGACGATCTGTTGCGCCGTCACTTCGCCTAGCGAGTGCAGTTCAGCGATCTCCGCCACCTGCTTGTCACGCAACTCATCGAAAGTCCAACGATTGGCCAAGATCGTCGCCGCGTGCTTGCCCAGCGTCTCGATGCCAAGCGCGCGCAAAAACAGCGCCAGCTCCACGTTGCGCGCCCGCGCCACTTCCCCGACGAGTTTCTGCGCCAGCACCTTGCCGACGCGCGGCAGCTCGGCCAAATCGCCGGCTTGCAGCGTGTACAGGTCGGCCGCATCGGTCACCAGGCCTGAAGCCAGCAGCGTGTCGATGACCTTTTCGCCAAAGCCATCCAGCTCCAACGTCGCGCAATAATGCAGCAATTGCCGGCGCCGCGCGACGATGCACTGCTCCGGCGCCGTGCACGTCAGGATCTCGGTCGTCTTGCCGGTCGCCTTGTTGAATGTCTCCTCCAGCCGCGTCGGGCTGCCGCACGACGGACACACTTCCGGCGGCACCACCGGCACTTCGCCGCCGCCCTGGGTGTTTTCCAGGTGCGGAATCACGCCGCCGCGCCGCACGAGCTCAACTGTGTCGCCGATCTTCAGCCCCAGCCGCCGCAGGTTCGACACGTTGTGCAGCGTCGCCCGCGACACCGCCGCGCCGGACAGCTGCACCGGCATCACGATCGCCACCGGCGTGATCGTCCCGGTCCGCGCCACCGACCACTCGACGTCCAGCAGCGTCGTCAGCCCGCTCTCCGCCGAGAATTTCCAAGCGATCGCGTTGCGCGGGTGGTGCGCCGTCAGTCCCAGCCGTGGCGCCAGCGCCGCCTCGTCCAGCTTGATCACGACGCCATCGGCCTCGAAGTCCTCGTTCGGCCGCCGTTCCACCCACTGCTGGAAGGTCGCGTAGGCGTCCGCCGGGCGGATGCGCGCGTGCGGCGCGGGCGTGAAGCCCAGGCGCGCGAGGAACTGCAGCTTGGCGGCTTCGGTCGCCAGCGCCGGTCCCAGCACGTCGTAGGCAAAGAACCGCAGCGCGCTCGGCGGCAACGCTGGATTATCCTTGGCTTTGAGCACGCCGGCCGCGAGGTTGCGCGGGTTGGCGAACTGGTCCGCGACCGGCTGGAACGCCGACAGCGGCAGGTACACCTCGCCGCGCACCTCCAGCTCGCCGTGCGGCCAGAACAGCCCGTCTTTTAGCGCGCCCGGCACGCCGCCGACATGGCGCAAGGAATGCGTGACATTTTCGCCCACTTCACCGTCGCCGCGCGTCGCCGCCAGTCGCAGCTTGCCGTCGGCGTCGTAGTGAATGGCGCAGGCCAGCCCGTCGATTTTCGGCGTCAGCACCAGCCAAGCGTGCGGTGAGGTCTGCGCCCACGCGTCCACATCGTCCGGCGGCAGCGCCTTGGCGTTGTTCGGCTTGCCCGTCAGCGTCGCGACGATGCCGCGCAGCCAGCCGCCAAACTCCTCGGGCGTATTGCACTTTTCCAGGGACAGCATCGGCCGTTTGTGGGCGACCTTGTCGCCGTCCGCCAGCGCCAGCGGCGCACCGACCTGCTGCAACACCGTGTGGCTCGGCTCGCGGCGGCGCAGTTCAGCGACGAGCGCGTCAAAATCGGCGTCGGCAAGCTCCGGCGCCGCCTCGGCAAAATACAGGCGATTGTGGCGCAGAATCTCCGCGGCCAGTTCTGCCGTCGGCAATTCCTGAGGCTGGGGGGGATTGGTCGGCATCATCGCGACTTGTACGAGTGGGGATAGCCTGTTACCTTGCGCGCGTTCGGACCGCGAGACTCCCGGTTTCCGCATCCGGACCGAGCCACGTCCCCGTAGCTCAGTAGGATAGAGCGTTCGCCTCCTAAGCGAAAGGCCGCGCGTTCGAATCGCGCCGGGGACGCCAAGACTTTCCCCGACCACCGACGCCACGGCGTCAACCAGATGGAACCGCAACCCCTGACCGAGACTTACGCCCCCAACGACCTCCCCGCCGCTGACGACCTGGCGGAGGCCAAGCCTGCCGTGACCCTGAACGCGCGCTACGTGCCGCAGACGGATGTGCTTTTTGCCGACATGCCGCTGCCCGAGGAGCTGCAGCGCGGCCTCGCCGACATGGGCTTCATCTACTGCACGCCGGTGCAGGCCAAGGCGCTGCCACACACGCTGCATGGCCACGACGTCGCTGGCCAAGCGCAGACCGGCACGGGCAAGACCGCGGCGTTTTTGCTGACGATCTTCAAGGAGTTGCTGGAGACCGACCGCGACCATGACACTGCGCCGCGCGCGGTCATCATCGCCCCGACGCGCGAGCTGGCCATCCAAATCGCCAGCGATGCCGAGGAGATCGGCCGCTACTGTGACTTCCGCACCGTCGCGGTTTTTGGCGGCATGGACTGGGAAAAGCAGGCCAAGGTGCTGGAAGGCACTGTCGACATCGTCGTTGGCACGCCGGGCCGCATGATGGACTACATGCGCCGCAAGATGCTGGATTTGCGGCATGTTCAGGTCGTCGTCATCGACGAAGCCGACCGCATGTTCGACATGGGCTTTGTCGCCGACATCCAGTTCATTTTGAGCCACTGCGCCAAAGAGCGGCAGACGCTGCTGTTTTCGGCCACGTTGAGCTACGACGTGATGCGGCTGGCGGCGCGGTACATGCACGAAGTCGTGGAGATCCGCATCGAGCCGGAGAACATCACGTCCAAGACCATCGAGCAGGAGCTCTACCACGTGCTGGAGCGCGACAAGCTGCCGCTTTTGCTGTGGATTCTCGAGGATCTCAAGCCCAAGCGGGCGCTGGTCTTCATCAACACCAAGCGCGCCGGCGAGTGGTTGGAATTCAAGCTGTTCCACAACGGCTGGCAGTCGGCGTACATGTCCGGCGACATCCCGCAGAAAAAGCGCCTGCGCTTGGTCGAGGAATTCCGCGAGGGCAAGGTCGAAGTGCTGGTGGCGACCGACGTCGCGGCGCGCGGCCTGCATGTGGATGATGTGGATTTGGTTGTGAATTTCGATATCCCGCTCGACGCCGAGGACTACGTGCACCGCATTGGCCGCACCGGTCGCGCCGGCAACAAGGGCAAGGCGATTACCCTGGCGGATGAAGGCCTCGTCGAAAAACTGGCGCCGGTCGAAAAGTACATCGGCCAGAAAATCCCGTCGCGGCTGCCGACGCCGGAGCAGATGCTGGACGATCTGAGCCCGTCGTTTCGCGAGACGCAGCGGGCGCAGGGCAAGCTCGGCGGCCCGGCCAAGGGCAAAAAGCGCCGCCGCTAGGCGGTCCAGCGACCCAAACAACTTCAGCTTGACCGACAACGAATCACGGCTACGCTCCCCTCGGCCCGCGCGAGCAGTGAGCGGGCGGAGGTACCATGGCGCGCGACTTGACCCTGGGCGTTGAAGAAGAGTTCCAGATCATCGACCCGCAGACCCGCGAGCTGAAGAACGTCATCTCCGAGATGATCGAGTCGCAGACGCATCTGGACGAGATCACGTTGCAGCCCGAGCTGCATCAATCGGTCGTGGAAGTGGCGACGGGCATCTGCGAGGACGTCCAGGCGGTGCGGCGCGACGTGGTGAAGAATCGCCGCCAAGCCGCGCTGATTGCCGAGCGCGTGGGCGTGAAGATCGCCGCGGCGTCGACGCACCCGTTTTCGCTGTGGGAGCATCAGGATATCAGCGACAAGGAGCGCTACATCCAGAGCGTCGAGGAGATGCAGGACGCGGCGCGCGGCAACCTGATCTTCGGCTTGCACGTTCACGTCGGCATCGAGGACAAGGAGCTGGCGATCGACGTCTACAACCAGGCGCGCTATTTCCTGCCGCACCTGCTGGCGCTGTCCGCGAGCTCGCCATTTTTCAACGGCCGCAAGACCGGCATGGCGTCGTCGCGCACCTTGATTTTCAAGCGGTTGCCGCGCACCGGCATCCCCGAGCGGTTCTTCAGCTACGCCGAATTCGAGTCGTTCATCAACACGCTCGTCGCCACCGGCTGCATCGACAACGGCCGCCGCGTGTGGTGGGACCTGCGGCCGCATCCCACCTATTCCACACTTGAATTCCGCATCTGCGACCTGCCGACCTTGGTCGACGACGTCGTCGCCATCGCCGCGCTCGTCCAGGCGATCTGCGCCAAGATGATCCGCCTGCGCAAGCTGAACTTGTCGTTCAACCCGTACCGCGTCGGCATGCTCGAGGAAAACAAGTGGCGCGCCGCGCGCTACGGCGTCAAGGGCAAGCTGATCGACTGGGGCAAAAAGCAGGAGATCCCGTTCAGCGATCTCGCCGAGCAACTGATTGAATTCGTGGACGAAGTGCTGGACGAGCTCGGCTCGCGCGCCGAAGTCGAGCACATCTTGACCATCGTCAAGCGCGGCACGTCGGCGGATCGCCAGCTGGAAGTGTTTGAGCGCACCGGCGGCGACTTGAAGGCGGTCGTCGACTCGATCCTCGAAGAGACGATGCAGGGCGTGCTGTAGCCAGACCGCCGGGAATGTCCGGCCATGTTGCCGCCGCACGCAGTTGTCACTTGCCAGCGCATCGTTCGCCTGTAGGCTGCCGCCGCTAACCGCGCACAGCGCAATCGGAGTCGTCGTGAATTGCATCGGTCATTTCAGTGCCGTGATCAGCCATTTTGCCGCCGTGACTGGCCTTTTGGCGCTCGCCGCGTGTGGCAGCAGCACAGCGGCAGCCGGTGATGGCGCGCCCGACGCCGCGGTAACGACGGACGCCGTGACGCTCGCCGATGGCGCAACGACGACGGCGGGCGTGACGTTCCACAAGGACGTCGAGCCGATTTTGCAAGTGAAATGCCAAGGTTGCCACAGCGGTACCGGCATCGCGCCGTTTGCGCTGGTGACCTATGACGACGCCAAGACGCGTTCGGCGAGCGCTGTCGCGGCGATCGCCTCGCTCAAGATGCCGCCGTGGGGCGCGCGCGAGACGGCTGAGTGCCAGCCGCGCTTTGGCTGGCAGCACGATTTGCGGGTGACGCCGGCGGAAAAGGCGACGCTGGACGCGTGGATCGCCGCTGGCACGCCGGAAGGCAACCCGGCGGACGCGCCCAAAGCCGGCGCGGCGCCGACGCTGGCGCTGGCGAACGTGGACCTGAAGGTCGCGCCGCACAAGGCGTACGTGACGTCCGGCAAGGACGACCAGATGCGCTGCTTCACGCTGGATCCGGGCATCACAACGGCGACGTGGCTGAACGGCATCCAGATTATCCCGGGAAATCCGCTGGTTGTGCACCACGCGCTGGTTTTCCTCGATCCCAACGGCGATGCCGCCAAGCTCGCCGATGCCGACGGCGAGTACGACTGCTTTGGTGGCCCCGGCATCAACGGCAAGCTCATCGAGGCCTGGGCACCCGGCGCGGTACCGCTTGAATTTCCTAGCAATGTCGGCACGCCGATCGCCGCGGGCAGCAAGCTTGTGATGCAGATTCACTACCACCCGGCGGGCAACACGGCGGACCCGGACACGACGCAAATCCTGATGCGCTTCAACAAGACCGCGCCGGAGTGGATCGGCGCGTCGGTGCTCATCGGCAATTTCGCCTCGGCCAATGACAACGGCGGCGCGCTGCTGCCGGGCGAAGACGATGGCCCGAACGGCCCGGAATTCGTGATTCCGCCCAACAAGCCGGCGCATCATGAGGCGATGGTGTTCCACCTGCCGGCGCAGCTGAACGGCGCGGCGCTGCCGGAGCTGCGGGTGTACGGCGTGGGCACGCACATGCACTACGTCGGTCAGGACATGAAAGTGTGGGTCGAGCGCGCGTTCGCGGCGCCCGCGTGCACGAGCGCGCAGCTGGACCCGCTCGTCGCGTGTACGCAGCAGAACTGCCCGGGCGCGTCGGGCGGCGATCTCGTGACGTGTGCGACAAAGTCGTGCGCGACGCAGGCGGCGGCGCTGGCGGGACCGTGCGGCGATTGCATCAAGGCGGGCGTGCTGGCCGGCTCGCGGGTGGCGGATCTGGTGACGGCGTGTGAGCAGGTGCAGCCCAAGCCGGCGACAATCACCGATCCGGCGACGGAGTGCTTCGTGCAGACGCCGGCGTGGGACTTCAACTGGCAGCGTATCTACAACTACGACGCGCCGCTGGAGCAACTGCCGATCCTGCGCGCCGGCGATGCGCTGAACATGCGCTGCACGTACAACAACACGCTGGACAATCCGTTCGTCAAAATCGCCTTGGGTTTGAAGGGTTTGACCGATCCGGTGGCCGTCAAGCTGGGCGAGACGACGCTGGATGAGATGTGCCTGGCGATCGTGCAGATCGTCTACAAGGCTGCGCCGTAGCGTGGCCCGCCGGTGCTGAAGTGCGCCGGGCCGCTGCGTCCGCGGCAACATCCCTGAAAGGTGTGGCCATCTGCCCGCCGCCACAAGCACTTTTCACGCCGAGGCTTGCGTGCCCGGCCGCGCCTGC
This sequence comes from uncultured Myxococcales bacterium, assembly GCA_903869075.1. GTDB lineage: Bacteria > Myxococcota_A > UBA9042 > UBA9042 > UBA9042 > CAIYBN01. Next base: position 6,806 of record CAIPXZ010000595.1, read on the forward strand.
TACGCTTTGCCCCCTTGCCGCGGCACCCTGTCGCCACGGCCCTCCTCCCGCCCGGCGATCTGCCCTCGATGACGACTGCCCTAGCCCGCAAGCCCAACAAGTGGCTGGTGACCGTGTCGATTACCTTCGGCACGCTCATGGGCGCCATCGACGCGTCCATCGTCAACGTGGCGATGCCGCACCTGCGCGGCGCAGTCGGCGCGACGTTGCAGGAAATCACTTGGATTTCGACGGGTTTTGTGATCGCCACCGTGCTCGTCATGCCGCTGACGGCGTTTCTCGGCCGGCAGTTTGGCCAAAAGCGCGTGTACCTCGCGTGCCTTGTGCTGTTCGTCCTCGGCTCGGCGTTATGTGGCATGGCGCGGTCGCTGTGGACGCTTGTGTTTTTCCGGATGCTGCAAGGCTTTGGCGCCGGCGCGCTGCAGCCCACGGAACAGGCGATTTTGCGTCAGACTTTCCCGCCCGAAGAGCAGGGCACCGCGATGGCGCTGTTTGGCATGGCGGTGATGCTCGGCCCGGCGATCGGCCCGACGCTGGGCGGCTGGATCGTCGACAACTACGAGTGGCCGTGGATCTTCTACATCAACGTCCCGGTCGGCATCCTCGGCTTCTTCATGGTGACGTCGTTTGTCCAGGAAGATGAACAAATTCGCGAGGCGAACCGCGCCACGGCCGAGCTGGAGCGCAAGCACATGGACTGGGCGGGCATCGCGCTGATGACCGTCGGCTTGGCGTCGCTGCAGTATTTCCTCGAGGAAGGCGCCGCGGACGACTGGTTCGAGTCGCGCTCCATCACCGCGGTCTTCTGCGTCGCCATCGTCGCGCTCATCGGCTTTGTCTGGCGCGAGCTGACCGCCACCGCGCCGGTGGTCAACCTGCGGCTTTTCAAGGACAAAGTCTTTCTGTCCGGCACGCTGATCAGCTCGCTGATGTTCGCGATGCTGATGACAAGCATGTTCTTGTTGCCTGTTTTCATGGAAGAAATGCTTGGCTTCACGGCGACACAAGCCGGCATGGCGCTGATTCCGCGCGTGCTGGTCATGATGGTGATCTCGCCGATGATCGGCAAAATGTACGGCCGCGTGCCGACCCGGCTGCTCGTGGCGATGGGCGTGCTGTTCTTCTGCGCCGGCGCGTGGTTGCAGCGCGGCTTCACGCTCGAGACGACGCAGAGCGGCATCGTCGGCGCGATTTGCATGCAAGGCGTCGGCTTTGCCTGCCTGTTCGTGCCGCTGACGGCGACGTCGCTCGCCAGCATCCCGCGGCACCTGATGACGGACGCGACGGGCCTGAATTCGCTGCTGCGGCAGATGGGCGGCTCGATTGGTCTCGCGGTTTTCGCAACGCTTTTGGGTCGTTACGGCGTGCAGGCCAAGGCCTCGATCGCCGCGCACCTCGACCCGACGCGGCAGCCGGTCGCTGAACGGCTGGCGCTGCTGGAGCGCTCCGGCATCCTGCAAGGCATGGACCCCGCGCGCGCGCACACCCGCGCGGTCGCCATGCTGGGCGGCATCGCCACGCGCCAGGGCATGGTTCTGGCTTTTGAAAAGGTGTTCCTGCTCGCCGGCTTGCTGTTCCTGCTCGTGCTGGTGCTGCTGCCGTTCCTGAAGACTGTCGCGCCGCAAATCGGCAAGAAAATTGAGGTTCATCTCGAATGACCGCGCAAACCGTACCGCTTCCCGTTCCGCCCGCCAAACCCAAGCGCAAGCTGCCGGTGGTGCCGATTCTCGTGATTTCCGTGGCGGTTGGCGCCGGCGTCGCTTGGCTGGCGCTGCAAGCCCACGCGGAGAAGACTGACGACGCGCAGGTCGAGGCGGACATCGTCGCCATCGCGCCCCGCGTCGGCGGGCAGATCGCGCGCGTGCCGAGCGACGACGATCAGGTGCTGCCGGCGGGCGCGACGATCGTCCAGCTGGACGATTCCGACTACCTGCTGACGCTCAAAGCCGCCGAAGCCGAGCGGGCGACGGCGCAGGCCAACGTGCAAGTGGCCGAAGCGCAACTGCAAATCGCGATGTCGAACCAGGCGGGTGGTACGCACACGGCGCAGGCGGCGGTGTCCGGTTCGGCGGCGGCGGTGCAGGGCGCGGACTCGCAGGTGACGCTGGCGGAGGCGACGGTGGCGCGCGCGCAACTGGAGCTGGAGCGGGCGACGGTGGACCGCAAGCGCGCGGAGCAGCTTGTGGCGGGCGGCGCTGGGTCGCAGGAACGGCTGGACAACGCGCGGGTGGCGGAGCGCTCGGCGCAGTTCGGCCTGGCGCAGGCCAAGGCGAGCCTGGCGGCGGCGGAAGACGGTCGCGTGGGCGCGCGGACGCGCGTGGACGAAGCCAAGGGGCGGCTGGAGCAGACCGGCGCGCTCGAGGCGCAAGTGGCCGTGGCGCAAGCGGGCGTGTCGCTGGCCCGCGCCCGGCTGGCGGCGAGCGAGGCGGCGGTCGGCCAGGCGCAACTCAAGCTGCAGTGGACGACGGTGCGGGCGCAGCAGACCGGCGTCGTGACGCGGCTGAATGCGGTGAAGGGCCAGCTTGTGACGGCGAACCAGCCGCTCGGCTACCTCGTGCCGCAGGCGACGTATGTTGCTGCATTTTTTAAGGAAACTCAAGTCGGCAAGATGAAGGCGGGCCAGCGCGCGCACCTTCGCGTGGACGCCTACCCGGGCCGCGTGTTCGAGGGCAAGGTCGCCAGCCTGTCAGGCGGTACCGGCTCACGTTTCTCGCTGCTGCCGCCGGACAACGCCTCGGGCAACTTCGTCAAGGTCGTGCAGCGCGTGCCGGTGCACATCGACTGGGCGCAAGCGCCGGCCGTGCCGGTGCGGCCGGGTATGTCGGTGGACGTGGAAGTGGACGTCGACTAGCCGCCGTTGATCATGTCCGATACCAGCCCGGGATCACTGGTCTTTTCCGCCCAGATGACGCCGCCGATGTGCGCGGCGATGAACGCCAGCAGGCCGTACATGCAGATTTCGTGGACGTCGCCGATCTGGTGGCGTACGCCGTCGGACAGGCCCCAGCTTTTGCCGTAGGCGAGCGCCACGCCGGTGCCGACGATCAGCGACAGGCCGGCGTAAAACGCGACGTGCGATGCCTTGACCGCGGTGAACTTGCGCGCGCCGGCGTCGGTGGCGGCGGCGCGGCGGCCGGCTTGCAGCTTGGCGAGCAGGCCTGCGCCCGCGGGCGTCGTCAGCGCCACAACCACGCGCACCGCAAGCAAAAACGCCAGCACGAGGCCGAGGTCGACGTGCCAATCCCACAGCCGCTCCAGGTACATCCGCGCCACAGCCTTGGCCTGGTCCGGCGTCACCGTCACGCCCAGCGACGCTAGCTTTTGCTGAATCAGGTCGCGGTGTTCGCGCACGCTGACGAGCTCGTCGCGCAGCAGCACCGTCACGAGCAGGCCGGCAAACGTCAGGAAATTCAGCCAGTGCCACAGGCGCAGACCCAGCTGGCGCGGGGCGCGGAAGGAAAATTCAGCCATGGGGCTCCGCAAACGGTGAGGCGGGTGGGCAGCGGCGCGCGTCGACGGGACGGCGCGTGGGGTGTGGCGCCAGTGTGCGGCGCGGCGGATCGCCGGTCAAGCGCGGGTTTAGCGGATGCGCAGGGACGCGACGTACACGCCCAGCAGCCGCGAATCGGCAGAAAGCCCCAGCACGTCCGGGCGCCCCGGCTGTTCCGGCCGCAGGTCGATGCGCCACTCCGCCGCCGCCGCCAGCTCCGCCGGCACGGACAGCGCGTACGTCCCGCGGTGGTCGACCACCCAGCGCCCGACCGCCACGCCGTTGATCTGCACCGCCACCGGCTGCGGCGCCGGCGGCCGACCTTGAAAGGGCGCCAGCGTCAACTCCAGCAGCCGTGGCTGCGCCACCGGCGGCATCGCCAGCTGCAGGCTCGCCAGCGGCGCCATGGTCCAGCAACCATCGCGCTCCGGGTTCGCCCAGCCGCGCAGCAGGTACGGCACAATCGGGTCGTGTTCGCTGAAACCGAGCGTCGTGCCCGGCGTGTACGCCTGCATCGGCTGGTCCAGCCCAGCGCGGAACTCGGCGTGTTCCCAGTCCCACATCCGCGCCGATTCCGTGCCCGCGTGCGGCCAGGTGTGCCACCGCCAAGTCTCGGTATTCCACGCCCCGTCGATGTGCAGCGCCGCGGACAGCGCCACCGTCACCGCCAGGCTCGCCGGCACCAGCAGCCCAAGCTGCGGCGCTGTCGCCCGCCACGCCGCCAAGCCTTGCGCCAGCAGCAGCACGAGCACGGGCACCAGGTCCGTCATCAGCCGCGGGCCGTAGGAACCGCCGCCGGTCCACATCGGGTTCAGCGAAATCAGCAGCCAGTGCACCGCCAGGTAGCCGAGCGCCGCCACCGCCAGCCGCGGCTGCGGCAGCGCGCGCCGGTAGCGCAGCAGCAGCCACGCCGTCGGCAGCAGCCACGCGCAGTAGAGCAGCACGCCGCGCTGCGGACTGACGAGGTTGCCGGCAAGCGCTTGGAAAAACTCAGGATTGCCCAGCGGATGCCGGTAGTACGGCGGCAGCCCGCCCCACACCGACCGCGCCCAAGCGCCAAACGGCGCCAGCCATGCAAGCACCGTCAGGCCAAACCGCAGCGGCAACGGCCGCAGAAACAGCCGCGGCCACGCCAGCTCCGGCGCGGCGCGGCGGGCGTGATCGAGCAGCAGCAGACCGGTCGCGGCGACGGCGAGGCTGAAGCTCGGGCGGATGAGGTACAGCCATGCGCCCAGCGTGCCCAGCAGCACCGGTGAGACCGGCTTGGCCAGCGCCAGACGCCGCAGGTGCAGCAGCAGCACCGTCAGCACAAGCACGCCCCAGGTGTGGCTCCACAGCGCGCGGCTCGTCGTGCTCAGCAGCGGTGACGCCACGCCCGCCACGCCGGCGACAAGCCAGCTCCACGGCGGCGGCAGCCACGTCCGCGCCAGCGCCCACAGCAGCAGCACCGTCACCGCGGTCAGCAGCGCCGCAAGCTCGTGCTGGATGCGCTCGTCCAGCCACGGGGCGTACTGCCCGGTCGGCGTCAGCACCGTCTCGCCCGCCGATTCACGCCACGCCAGCAGCGGCGCGCTCAGCAGCGGCGTGCCCGGCGGATAGTGGCTCACCACGTGTTCACCGGCTTGGTCCAGCTGGTACGGGTAGTGCCGCTCCAGCTGGCCGTGCGGCGCAGCCGTCACCGTGAACGGCAGGTTGTAACGGTCCAGCAGCAGCGTCTGGTGGTGCAGCGCGGCGTGGCTGGCCAGCAGCGTGTAGCGGGAGTCAGCCATCTGCACGACCGGCGCTTGCAGGTACAGCCAGCCCAGCAGCGCCGCCAGCAGCACAGCCACGGGCGCATCCAGGCGGCGCAGCGCGGGCGGGGCAGGTCGGCGGCTCGGCAGGGGCTTCATGGGGCGGTGTTTCCGGAGCGATAGCGCGAGCGAGCAGCATGACGGCCGCGGTGGAGCCGGTCAAGGCAACGGCTGGCTTTGACCAGGGCGCTCGCAAGCTCAGCAAGTCGCGCCCACATCCCAACGCCCCGGACTAAAGTCCGCGGCTATGGTTCAAGAAATCCCTGCGGGATTCTGGGCTTGGCCGAGTCCGCCTTCC
>CAIPXZ010000596.1 GCA_903869075.1 uncultured Myxococcales bacterium
AGAAGGCGGACTCGGCCAAGCCCAGAATCCCGCAGGGAATTCTTGAACCATAGCCGCGGACTTTAGACCGCGGCGTTGGGATGTGGGCGCGACTTGCTGAGCTTGCGACCGCCCTGCGCAGACCGCGTCTTGCCACCCACTTGCCAAGCGGTTACGTTCAAGCGCCCACGCGCGGGCTTTTGGAGCTGCACGATGACCTACGGCCGCTGGACTGCCAGCCTCTCCGCGACCATGCGCGCGGAATCCGATCTCGCCGCGGACAGCTGCCTCGCCGCGCTGATGGCGACCGGGCAGATGGACCCGATGCAAGCGGTCTTTCGCGCCATGCCCACCAACCAGAGCCCGATCCCGGCGCACGCGCCCGAGGCGCTCAAGGAATTCTTTGCGACGCAGGTGAACGTGCCGGCGTGGGCGGACCACGGCCGCATCCTCCGCGGCGAGCGGGTGTTCTTGGCCAACGGCGTGCCGATCGCCGTCGTGCTGCTGTGCAAGTCCATTCCCGAAGGCTACGCCGCGCCGGCGCTGACAAAAGTGCTGTACATGACCGGGCTGCTGCAGGACCGACCGCTGCGGCGGCTGCTTGGCGTGCTGCAGATGGTGCTGGACGTCGCCGTCGACGGCGGTTTCGAGTCCGATGGCAAGGCGCTGCGCGTGGCGATGAAGCTGCGGCTGCTGCACGCCGGCTTGCGGCCGCTGGTCCGGCAAAATGTGCCGGGCTACGAGGCGGCGCACGGCGTGCCGTGCAACCACGAGGACATGCTGGCGACCGTGATGGCGTTCTCGCTGCTTGTCGTCGATGGCCTGCAGCGCCTGGGCGCTGGCCTGTCCGCCGAGGAAGCCGAGGACCTGTTTTATCCGTGGCGCGTGTTCTGCGCGTGCATGGGCATCCCGGACGCCTACATCCCCACGGACTTGAATGATGCCCGCGCCTTCTACCGCGCCTACGCCGCGCGCCAATACGTGCCGGCGCGGCAAAATGTCGAGGGCGTGCTGCTCGCGCAGGCGAACACGCAGATGTTGCAGGAGCTGCTGCCGGAGTGGACGCGGCTATTTGGCCTCGCCAGCCTGCCGCACATCTACATGTGGCTGCTGATGGGCAAGACGGCGTGTGATCGCGTGGACATCGCGCCGGTGTCCGGCCACTGGACGCTGAAGCTGCTGGCGCAGCTGGCGATCCGCGCCGCGGCGGTGAACGAGGACGAGCCGCTGCACGCGGTGCTGGCGCCGCTGACGCGCAAGCTGTCGCTGGCTGTGTACACGGCGCTGATCCGCAGGGAATACAACGGCGAGCCGGCGATCCTCGTGCCGACGAAGGTGGCGGATGTTTGGAAGATGTAGCGCAATCGCCCTGCTCACGGCGCTGAGCCTCGGCGGCTGCAAGCGCAACGCCTCGGCGGAGGACGCGCGCGTGTGCGTGCAAGCCTACGTCGTGCGCACCTGGGCGCGCTGCCAGGCGACGGACGTGCGCTGCGACGTGTCGGAGATGGAGATCCTGTCGCGCAACGACCGCCCCGGGCGGTCCGAGCTCGTGGCGGAGGCGCCGGTGCATTTTCGGCCGGTGTCCGGGACGGCGACGGTGCTGACGGCGCGGTTTCGGGCGGTGTTGACGCCGGCGGCGGATGGGACGTTTGTTTGCGGGGAAGTGGCCGCTGTCGCGGAGCGGTAGGCGCTGCGCGCGGGTGGCGGCGGGTGCGAGAGGAAGCTGCGGCGCGAAGCAGGGCGGCGGGCTGGGCTGCTTCTGAGTTTGCGCGGCAGTTTCGGTGATCCCAGCGCCGCAGAAGTCTGCGTTCGGACTTCTGCGGCACCCGGAAACTTGGCAATGTCAACTCGCGGAGCTGGGTTTTGGCGCGCGACTTGGCAATGTCAACTCGCGGAGCCGGGTTTTGGCGTGAAACTTGGCAATGTCAACTCGCGGAGCTGGGTTTTGCGGCAAAACTTGCCTCTGTCAACTCGCGGAGCCGGGTTTTGGCGCGAAACTTGGCAATGTCAACTCGCGGAGCCGGGTTTTGGCGTGAAACTTGGCAATGTCGAGTCGGAGTCGCGCGGTTTTGCGGCGATTGGGCGCTTTGTCCCGGCTCCCCGCCAATGCTACCGTCACCCCATCCAGCGCCGCCGCGGCGCCGCCGTGAGGTGGTCCCATGGGCGGCCTCGCCCTGCTGACGCTGTTCATCGCGGTCGCTTGCGCGCCGGTTGCCGCTGCTGCTTTTGTCGGCGGTGCGGCCGCGGACGACGCAGCGCTGCCGGAAAAACTCTTGACGGATTGCAGGGCTGCCTGAGTCGATGGCGCTTCGGCGGGGCTGAAATGATGTTGCGCAAATGTCATACAACCCGGCGCATTTTGG
>CAIPXZ010000597.1 GCA_903869075.1 uncultured Myxococcales bacterium
AGCCAAGCATTTCAGGGCGCAATTCAGGCATCAGCTATCTTCGCTCCCGGGGCGGCGGCGGCGGAGTGTGCCGCGGGTCCTCTGGCCACGCGTGCCGGGGATAGCGCCGCTGTAGCTCCTTTTTCACCGCTGGATAGTGCCGTGTCCAGAAACCTGCCAGATCGCTCGTCAGTTGCACCGGCCGCATGTTCGGCGCCAGCAGGTGCAGCACAACGGCGACCTGCCCGCCTGCCACCTTTGGCCCATCGGCCTGGCCAAAGAAATCCTGCAGGCGGGACTCCAGCCACGGCGGCTGGTTCGGCGCGTAGTGGATCTTCACCTTGCGCCCGCCCGGCAGCACGGCGTGCTCCGGCGCGGCGGCGTCCAGCAGCGCCTGGCCCTGGCCGTTCAGGCCCGCGGCGATTTGGCGGCGCAGGATGCCGAACAGGTCCGCCGCGCGCACTTCCGCCAGCGAGGTCCGCGCCGCGCACAGCTCCGCCACGCTCGCCGCCAGCAGCGCCGGCAGCTCCGGCAGCGCCACACCCGCCTGCGTCCGCGCAAACGCCAACCGCTGCCCCAGCCGCTCCAGGGCGTCCGCGTCCGCCACCGCCGCCAGCCCCGCCGCGTTCACTTGCTCCAGCAGCAGCGCCGCCGCTTCCGGGCTCGGCGCCGCCGGTCCCACGCTCGCATCCAGCACAAGCCCGCGGTACAGCAGGCGTTCCTCGGCCAGCACGCGACCGCGCTGCGGGCTCCACGTCAGCCGCGCGTGCGTCTCCACCTGGTCGGCAAACAGGTCCAGCAGCCACGACGGCTCGATGCCCTGCGCCAGCCGCACCACCGTCGTCGCGCCCTTGCCGTCGCGCCGCTCCTCGGCGTCCACCGCCACAAGCCACTCCGGCTCGGTCACGTGCGACCGCGCGTCCAGCTTCGCCGGCCAGCCACCCGCCAGCTCCACGTCCAGACTGCCGGTTTGCCGCCGCCGCGCCAAGCGATCGCCAAACGCCGCCAGCACCGCCAGCCCCAACGCGTCGTCCTTGGCCAGCGTCAGCGCCCCGCGCGTGCGCAGCTGGCCGCGCAGCTGCCGCGCCACCTGATCCACCTGGCCGTCGCGCCGCCGCCGCTGCTGCTCCAGCAGCACAACCAGGTCCGAGTGGCCATGCGCCGCCTGCACGCCCACCTCGCCGTCCAGCCGCGGCGCGCCTTCCGCCAAAATCGCCGCCAGCGTGCAGCCTTCCTCCGCCAGCCCGCGCTCCGCCGCCGCCAGCACAAGCCGCGCCAGCCGCGGCGGCAACGGCAGCTGGAGCATCTCGCGACCGCGCGGCGTCACCCGCGTCCCGTCCAGCGCGCCCAGCTGCGCCAGCAATTCCAGACCCTGGCTCACCTGCTGCGGCTCCGGCGGCGTCAGCCAGCGCTCCTCGCCCGGCGGCACGTCGAGCGCCCGCAGCGTCAGCAGCGCCTCGGCCAGGTCCGCGCGCTTGATTTCCGGCACGTCAAAAGCCGGCCGCGTGTCGTGATCGTGCTGCGTGTACAGCCGCAGGCAGCGGCCCGCGCGGACGCGACCCGCCCGACCCGCGCGCTGCGTCGCCGACGCCTGGCTGATGCGCGCCAGCTGCAGGCTCGGCAGCCCCGACCACACGGCGTGCTTGGCCACGCGCGCCAGACCGGTGTCCACAACCGCCACGACGCGCGGCAGCGTCACCGACGTCTCGGCAATGTTCGTCGCCAGCACGATTTTGCGCTGCCGCTCGGGCGCAATCGCCCTTTCCTGCTCGTCAATCGGCAGCGAGCCGTGGAGCGGCCGCAGCGCCAGGTCGTGCTGTTGCGCCACGCCCGCCAGCGCCCGCTCGCAACGCCGAATCTCCGCCGCGCCCGGCAGGAACACGAGCACGTCGCCGTCCAGCTGCTCCGCCAGCAGCCGCCGCACCGCCGCCGCCACCTGGTCTTCCAGCGGCCGCTGGTCCAGCGTCGCGGCAAACTCCACCGCCACCGGAAACTGCCGCCCGCTCGCCTGCAGCACCGGCGCGCCGTCCAGCCACGCCGCCACCGCCGCGGTGTCCAGCGTCGCCGACATCACGAGCAGCCGCAGCTCTGGCCGCGTCGTCCGCCGCAGCCGCCGCAGCAGCAGCGCCAGCAGGTCGCCGACAAGCCGCCGCTCGTGGAACTCGTCCAAAATCACCGCGTCTACGCCGCGCAGCTGCGGATCCGCCAGCAGCCGCCGCAGCAGCAGGCCGTCGGTGGCGTAGACGATGCGCGTCCCCGGGCCCACGCGCTCGTCCAGCCGCACGCGATAACCGACCGTCCCGCCTGGCTTTTCGCCCAGCTCCTCGGCCACGTGCCGCGCCGCCAGCAGCGCCGCCATCCGCCGCGGCTCCACAACCCAAATCTCGCCGTGCGCCTGCGGATTCGCCTGCAGCAGCGCCACCGGCACGCGCGTCGTCTTGCCCGCGCCCGGCTCGGCCTGCAGCACCGCCTGGCCGTGCGCCTGCAGGGCCGCCAGCAGCGCCGGCAGCGTCGGATCAATCGGCAGCGGCGTAAGCGGGCGTGGCGGCAAGGGAAGCGTCGGCGGCAGCGGGGACGGGTGCGGCGCCGGCAGGTCCTGCGCCGCGGCGTAGTGTCCCCGGGAGGTCAGCGGGACACAAGGGCTGCGACCGACAAAGCCGTGACACACGCCGCCCGCGCGTCCTATCTTGGGTCGCAGGAGGGTCACATGGCAACGGTTGGCGCGTTCGGGCAAATTCTGGTGGCGACGGATTTTTCGGAGCCGTCGCGCAAAGCCTTGGAGGTCGCGGCGGATTTGGCGCGGCACTACGGCTCAGCGATGACGCTGGCGCACGTTTACCCGGTGCCGGGCTATGTGCTGCCGGAGGGCTTCATCGCCGCCGGTCCGGACGTGCTCGTCGAGGTCGAGAACCGCACGCGCAAGATGCTCGAGGAGTGGCAGGCGGACGCCGTCAAGCTCGGCGTCAAGGACGTCTCCATCCTCACCGCCATCGGCAACGCGGCGCCGGAGATCGTGCGCATCGCCAAAGCCGGCAACTACGGCCTCATCGTTGTCGGCACGCACGGCCGCACCGGCTTCACCGGCTTCGTGCTCGGCTCGGTCGCCAGCAAGGTGGTCACGACGTCGGACTGCCCGGTCGTGACCGTTCCCTGCCGCGAATAGCCGCCGCTAGCCCGCCACGCAGACGTAGATCACCGCCGTCTGCGTTGCCGTCGGCTGGGCAATCTTCAGCGTAATCCGCCATACGCCAGCCATCGTCAGGTACACGCGCTCCAGGCGCCACGTGCCGTCGGGCTGCAGCGTCACGCTCGGCACCAGCGAGCTCGGGTGGCCGTGGTCGGGCATGAACGCGTCGGCGGTGATGACCGTCCCGGCCGGCTCCGTCACCGCCGAGCCGTCGGCGTTGCGCAGCGCAAAAGTCCAGGTATTTTCCCCGGCAAGCGGCACCGGCGGGTCCGCCGTCAGCAGCGCCAGTTGCACCGTCGCCGGCGCGTCGGCAGCCACCGTCCCGGGAAACGCCGTCAGGTTCACGCGCGGGTCGTTCACGCAGCCGACGTACGTGTCCCCGCCCGCGTCCGCCGTCCCCGCGCCCGCGCTGCCACACGCCGGAACCGTCGCCAGGAGCCACACCGCCAGAATCACCCGTTGCGTACGCATCGCGACCTCCACGCCTACAATAGCGAATCGCCGCCGACTCAGCCACCCTGTTCGCCCGCGCTGCATCGTGGCAAGCTCGGGCTGGTGGACGCCCGGCGTCCGGAGGTGCCGATGCGACGTTTCCTGCTGATTTCCCTGAGCCTTTCCGCCTGCACGCACGCGCCCGTGGTGGTTGCGCCGCCCGCGGTGGCGGAAGCGCCCAAGCCGGTGCCGCCGCCCGAGGATCCGCTGCTGCAGCGCTGTCGCGCGCGCCTGGAGACGGCGAAGACCGAGCGCGAAGCGCTGGTGCTGGCGGGCGCGGCGACGGCGGTGCAGGCCGACGCGGTGCTGGCGGCGTACAACAAGCTGGCGATTGCCTTGGACAATGCCGACGCCGAGTCCGGCCTGATGCGCGCCGTGCATCCCGACGCCAAGGTGCGCGACGCGGCGAGCGAGTGTGAGCGGCTTGTGGCGGCGCGGCGCACGGAGCTGTCGCTGGATCGGCCGCTGTACGACGTTTTTGCCAAGCTGGACCCCACGCCGCGGCCGGCGGACGAGCAGCGCCTGATTGCCAAGACTATCGATGAGTTCAAGCGCGCCGGCGTCGACAAGGACGAGGCGACCCGCGCCCGGCTCAAAGTCCTGAACGACGAGCTCGTCGAGGTTGGCCAGAAATTTGACAAGGCGATCGCCGCCGACACCCGCAGCGTGGAGGTGACCGCGGCGCAACTCAAGGGTCTGCCTCAGGATTGGATCGACGCGCACAAGCCCGGCGCCGATGGCAAAATCAAGGTCACAACCAACTATCCGGACTACATCCCGGTCATGAGCTACGCCGAGGACGACGGCCTGCGCAAGCAGCTCTACACCGTCTACCGCCAGCGCGGCTGGCCGGACAACCAAGCCAACCTCGCGAAAATGCTGAACTTGCGCGCGGAACAGGCCAAGCTGCTCGGCTTTGCCAACTGGGCGGATTACATCACCGCCAACAAGATGATCCGCTCGGAAAAGAATGTCGCTGAATTCATCGCACGCAGTACGGCGGCGTCGGACAAGCGGATGCGCGCGGAGTTCGCGATTTTACTGGCGGAATTGAAGAAGCTGGACCCGAAGATCGACGCCGTCGAGGACTGGCAGCAGGCCTATGCGCTCGGCCTGGCGAAAAAGCACAAGTTTGA
>CAIPXZ010000598.1 GCA_903869075.1 uncultured Myxococcales bacterium
CAGCAAGTCGCGCCCACATCCCAACGCCCCGGACTAAAGTCCGCGGCTATGGTTCAAGAAATCCCTGCGGGATTCTGGGCTTGGCCGAGTCCGCCTTCCGGCGGACATCTCGAACAATAGCCCGGGACTTCAGTCCCGGGAGCACGAGGTCGAGCTTGCCACCGCCCTGCGGGCCCACCGCTTTGCCCTTGACGCGTCGATTGGCCTGCACAAGACTCGCTCGTGACAGCGCCTCGTGGCCGGCTCGGTGTGACGGAGGTCGGATGTGGTCGGAAATTTCGAAGGGCATCTGGGCGCGGCGCGCGGCGAATGCGCTTGTCTGCACCCTTCTGACCTGCCTCGCACTCGCCGCCCAAGCCGCGGAACCGTCGCATGGCGACGACGCACCCACGCTCGCTGACGACGCCTCTGCGACGGCGCTGCCGGATGCCGCCAGCCCGTCCGATCTGGCCAGCGCGGCGCGTGCGGAAGATGCGGCGATGGATCACGGCATCGTCGCGACCCACGCCGAGACGATTGGCGCCGGCCAAATCGGCATCGACAGCTATGAAATCTTCATAGCGAGCGTCACCTACGGCTTGACCAATGACCTGCAGGCTTCCGTGACCCTCGCGTCGACGCCAACCGAAGGCACCCCCATGCTCGCGCTGCTCAATGGCAAGCTCGTCGTCTGGCGGCGGTCGGGCACGGTGCTGAGCGTGAACGCCGCCTTGGGCGCTGCGCACAGCGGCGCGGTCGCGCCCAGTGCGTCCGTCCAGGGCGGACCGGCAACAACCGGCCTCTACCTGGGCGGCGGCATCGCGCTTGACCAATACGTGCACCCGGCGGTTGCGCTGCACGGCACGATCCAGCTGCTTGCCAACACGAACTGCTGCGCGCGATGGTCCCCAGGGCTGACCTTCGAAGCCGCCGCGGGCGTGACTGTCCGCGCCAACCGCTTCGTGAAGGTGCTCACCGAACTCTGGCTACCCGTCGGCGTCAATTCCTGGAGTCGTGGCGCCCTGGACTTCATGAGCGTCAATTATGGCGTGCGATTTTTCTTCAAGCGATTCGCCGCCGACCTCGCTTTCATCAGGCCGGTAACGAGCGACGTCGATCCCGGATTCGTCCTGGGAATCCCGTTTGTGCACCTGACGGGCCGCTTCTGACGGCTCGCGACAATCCCCTGGTGCGCCGCGGCACCTGCCGCTGCCGCCGTCAGTACTTCTGCAAAATCGCCAAAATATCCTGCACCAGCAGGCCATCGTCGGCGACCGCGGACGCGCAGCCTGTGACGTTTTGCTGGTGCAGCACGCCGCCGAGCGTGTACGAAAACGCATAGGAAATGCCCGGGGTTGTCTGTGCGCCGCAGGTGAAGCCGTCCTGCATTTTCTGGCCAAAGGAGCCCTGGCTGAGGATTGCGTTGAGGCTCGCCCATTCGCCGGAGCTGAGTTTGCCGCTGCTCGTGACGGCGGATTTGACGATGGCCAGCGTGCCGTCGGTGGCGAGCGTCCACGACTTGGCGCATGCGGACGTGCAGCCGCCGAGGACGGTGGCGGAGAATGCGGTCCAGGCGGCGCTGGCGGTCTTGTCGGCGCTGAAGGAATCGGGCGCGCTCACGTCTGGCGTTGTCGCATCGGCGCTGCCCTGGTCCGCCCCCGCGTCGCTGAGCTCGGGACAATAGTCCGGATAACCGGTGCAGGTGAGCAACGGGAAGCAGTTCCACTGGGCGTTTTTTTCGCACACACACGCTTCGGTCGGATAGCACATGCCGCAGCACAAGCTGCCGCCGTAGACACACTGCGTGGCCCCGGTGCAGGACGCGCCGGCCGCGCTGATGGGCGGCGCTTCGGACGGACAGCCGGTGGGGTTTTTCGCGTGCCAGCTCGCCTGCCAATCGCACGCCGGGGTGCTCGGGTTCGCGCAGGAACTGCTCCCGAGCGCGCAGCACAATACCAACAGCAGAACCAGCGGGCGCTGCGGGACTGGCGTTTTGCCGAACTTGCCGTTCACGTTCGACTCCGCCATCGCCTGCTGCGCCAATCGACGGCAGTCTACGGCGACGGATCAGGTCGTCAAGTGACCCAGGCGGTGGGTCGTGGGCTGGTTGGATCCGGTTTCGGAACGCCGCGGCCAACGCTGCGACCGGCGGGAGTTGCAGCGCCGCATCGTCCATCCGCGTCGCGAAAACCGACCACGCGCATGCAAGCTGCCCCATCGCCGAACGCGCCATTGACGCGCGGATCGGCCGGCGTAGACTCGATCGTGGCCGGTCCCTTCACTCCCTCCCGGCAAGAGTCGTTAGGCGAGTCGATGTCGATTGAGCCCCCAACCCGCTCTCGTTTGGGTGGCGCCCCGGCGGCGGCGCGGCGGGCACGGCGGCAGTGCGTCCGCGTGTGGCTGCTCATCACAACGCTCAGCGCCTTCGCTTGTGTGCCATCCGCCTATGCCGCGCCGGCGTTGCAGCCGGGCCACGAAGCAGACATCTTGGCGTTGCTCTCGCCGTACGCTGACGGCGCGCTTGTGGTCCCGGGCGTCGTGATTTCGGGCATCGAAGTCGCGCCGACGCAGATCGTCGTTCGCCTGCAAAATTCTGCGCATGAAGGCGCTGCCGTGACCTTGATGCCGCCGGCGGCGTCCAGTGCGGCGACGGGACCACGCGGCGTTGTCGTGCGCGTGTCTGCGGTGGCGCAAGCGGATTTGGCGATGGCGGAAGCGGCCTTGCAGCGCCATCTGGAAGGTCGTGAATTCGCGCCGTTTGCCGCGCGCGAGCCGCCACCAGCGCCGCCGCGGCGCCCCATCACCTTGCCGTCGGCCGTGCCGTTTGCGTGGCCGCCAGCGACCGTGCCCATCGTGTACGCCTGTGAAATCCTCTGGCTTGTGCTGCTGATTGCCATGATTCGCAGCGCCGCCGCGCTCACGACGCAGCTGCGGCTGCGCCAGTCCAGCCACTGGCCCTTGGTCGGCGGCACGGCGCTCACCTTCCTTGCCGCGCTCTGCAGCCGATTGGCGTGCGCTTTTTGGCCGCTGCATGCCAACGGCCATTGGACCCATGATGCCGCGCTCGCGATGCGACTGGGCGGCGTCGCAACGGACGCGGAGGCGAACTACGGCGCGGCGTGGGTGCTCCTGCAGCAGCTGGGACTGCGCATTTTCGGTGCGGATATTGAGGCGCTGGGACGGCTATCCACGGTGGTCGGCGCGTTGGCCGCAGCGCTCACGTTTGTGGCCGGGCTATCCCGAACGCGAAGCCTGACATTTGCCGCGTTGGGTGGCGGGTTGATCGCTCTCGCGCCTTTTGCGTGTCGCGTTGGCCATTCGGAGAGCCCCTTCGCGGTCGCCCAGCTGCTGTTTGCCTGCGCACTTTTGTTGGGCTGCGGCCAGACGACGCGCTGGCAAATCGCCGGTCTCGGCGCGGCGGTGGCCTTGCTGGCGCTCGGGCACCCGTTGGGTCCAGGCTTTGCCGCCAGCGCCCTCCTGCTCGCCATCGCTTTCGCGCCACATCGCGCGGCAGGCGGGATCGGCCGCGCGCGCGCGCTCGTGCTGCTGGCGACAACCGGCGTTGCGTCAGCTATCCAAGGGGCCCTGGTCCAGACCACCTTGACGCACCGGCTCACCGACGATTGGCTGCCGCTGCTGCGTTTCCATCCGAGCCTGCTGCTTTGGACCGCCGACGCGTGGCTGCCATGGACCGGTCTGGCCGTGGCGCTGCTCGGCGGCCTTGTCTGCTGCCGCAGCTGGGCGCGGGACAAGGAGTTCTGGAAGATCGCCCTGTTCCTGCTTGGCTTTACCCTGCTCGTTCGCGTCTCGAGCCTGGTGAATGCCTGCGTCTCAGATGGCTTGCGGTATCAAGCCGTATGGGCGGTGCCGCTTGGCGTGCTCGTCGCGTCCTGCGGCAGCCTCGTCACCGAAGCGCCGGAGCGCTGGCAGCGGCGCGCCAAGGTGATCAGTGCCCTGATCGGCGTGACGCTGTTCACGCAATTGCTCTTGCCCAGCCCTGCCAGGGCATTTCTGGACAGTCAGGGCACCGCATGGCAATTCTTGTCCCGCCGCCCCGCATTGGCTGCGGAGCGGACGGCGCACTTCATGACGATGGACGGCGTTGCCGGGAGCCGATTCCTGATGGGGCCGCCGATCGGTCGCTGGACGGCAAACGGGCCAACCAGCGACGTGCTGAGCATCGACGTCGCCCGGGCATTTTGCGAGCGCAACGGCAGCTTGCCGCCCGATACCTGGATCTTTTTTGAACCTGGCTGCCGCAGCGCGGCAATGGATGGCTGCCAAGCGCTGCAGGCATTCGCGGCAGAGGGTGGACCAAGCCAGGAATTCGACGCGACGCGCTTGCCGAGTACTGCACTCCACGCTGAGTTTCATGATTTTCCTCGCGGACCGATGGCCATGCGGCTGACACAGGCGCGGTGCCCGACCACACCACAGCGCTGACGGTGCCGGCGCTGCGGGGTGCGACACGAAGCCCGGCGGCGTGAATTCCCAGCGGGGCGGCGTCCTGCGCAACGCGACTACCGCCCTTTCCCGCGCGGGGACGCGGATGGCATTTGCCGAGCATCTACGGGCGGTGTGACGAATCGAGTTGCTATCGGCCCGGGCTCGACTAGCGTCCCGGACGTTGCTCATGCGGTTGAGCACCCCTACCAAGCGTATTTTGTGCGCTCATCTCGGAGATACCCGTGCGTGTTTTTTTGCATTCTGCAGCAGCCTGTCTGCTCCTTCTTACGGCGGTCGGCTGTGGCGCGAGCGCGACCTCAACCGATGACACCGTCGACCTCGACAGCCTCAGCGGCAGCGACATCGACCTGACCGAACTGGACATCAAGTCCGACACCTTGGGCAACGGCGACACGACGCCGGACACGGTCGGCAAAGACGGCGAAGGCACGGACGCGCTGGGCACCGACGCCGTCTCACCCGACACCAAAGACACCGCGGACATCGCGACCGGCTGCACGTCCACCGCGGCATGCGACGACACCAACCCGTGTACCGACGACAGCTGCGGCACCGACGGCGTCTGCGTCCACGCCGCCAACACCGCTGAATGCAACGACGGCAACGCCTGCACGACGGGCGACGTCTGCGCTGCCAAGGTGTGCGGCGGCACGGCGATTGGCTGCAATGACGACAACGTCTGCACCACCGACTCCTGCGACAAGTCCGCGGGCTGCGTCCACCTCGCCAACGCCGCCACCTGCGATGACGGCATCGCCTGCACGCTCGCGGACACGTGCACGGCCGGCGCGTGCGTCGGCATCGCCAGCGACGCGACCTGCAGCGACGGCAACGACTGCACGACGGACAGCTGCGACGTCGGCACCGGCAGCTGCGTGAACTTGAACAACACAATCACCTGCACCGACGGCGACGCTTGCACCACCGGCGATGTCTGCGCCAACGGCGGCTGCGTGGCGACAATCACGGTCTGCAACGACGGCAACGTCTGCACGACCGACTCCTGCAACCCCGACACCGGCGCGTGCGTGTTCACGGCTTTCGAGACCACGTGCGATGACGGCGATACGTGCACGGTCAACGACGGGTGCATCGACACGGTGTGCGTCGGCGGCGGCAAGCTGAACTGCGACGACAAGAACGACTGCACGGCGGACAGCTGCGACGCGCTCAGCGGCTGCGCGCACGCGAGCCTCAACGCCACCGCCTGCAGCGACGGCAACGCCTGCACCCAGAGCGATGTCTGCGTCGCCGGCACGTGCGTCGGCAGCAACCCGGTC
The DNA here is from genome assembly GCA_903869075.1 of uncultured Myxococcales bacterium. GTDB lineage: Bacteria > Myxococcota_A > UBA9042 > UBA9042 > UBA9042 > CAIYBN01. The sequence goes on from CAIPXZ010000598.1 coordinate 5,727, forward strand.
GCGTGCGTCATCGGCGTCGCCCCCACCCACCGCTTCAGCTTCACCACCGACGGCAGCGACGCGACAGGCATGGGCAGCGTCAGCCTCTTTGACGGCGCGACCCTGGCCGACGGCGCGCTGCAGCTGGACGGCGTCGCGGCGTACGGGCAGATCAACCTGGCGGGCGGCGCAACCGAGCTCACAAACTACCCAAGCGCGACGTTTGAAGCCTGGTTCACCTGGGTGGAAGCCGGCCAAGTCTGGACGCGCATTTTCGATTTTGGCGCGCCTGACCAGAGCGGCTACCTGTTCTTCAGCCCGGAAAGCGGCAACTTCGGCGAAGGTCCGGCCAACAACACGCCGCGCTTTGCCATGCGAACCGGCGCGAATTCCGGCGAAGAGCAGGCCAACGCCGCGACGATGCTGCCGGTGGGCGGCTTGACCCACGTCGCTGTTGTCATTGACGCGCCGGCGCACGAATTTCGCCTGTACCTGAACGGCAAGCTGGTTGCGACCCGCACCAACACGACGTTCACGCTGGGCGACTTCGACGCGCTGCCGAACCTGTTCCTCGGCAAGTCGTCCTTCCAGGATCCGTTCTTCCACGGCTCCATCAGCGAATTCCGCATCTACAACAGCGCGCTTTCCGCCGCCGATCTGGCCATCAGCCTCGCCAACGGTCCCGATGTCGCCGGCAACACGCCGGGCGACGGCCAATGCGACTGGGCGGTCTGCAATCCGGCGAACGGCATGTGCCAAGCCCAGACCAAGGCCGACGGAACCGCCTGCAGCGACGGCGTGAACTGCACAATCGCCGACGCGTGCATGGCCGGCGTCTGCTTGCCGGGCGCGCTCACGAGCTGCATGGACGACGACCTGTGCACGATCGACGACTGCAACCCGCTCACGGGCGCATGCAGCAACGTGCCCAACAGCTGCGCGCAACTGCCGTACGACGCGACAAGCTCGTGTCAGATCGCCACGTGCGATGAGCTGGACGGCGTGTGCAAGGTCCAGGACAGCGGCACGGTCTGGAACAGCACGTTCAAGACCAGCGCGGGCTGGAAGCTGCAGGGCGAGTGGCAGATTGGCCTCGCGCTGGCGTCGACGGACGCGACGTTCGGCAACCCGGATCCGGCGGGCGACTGGAACGGCGACGGCTACCTCGCGGGCACCGTCATCGGCGGCAACATCAGCAACACGCCGCATGACTGGTACTACCTGACCAGCCCGGCGATCGACCTGTCCGCCCAGGCGTCGTCGACGTACCTCGACTACACGAGCTATGACCGCTCGCTGTACCTCGATTTCGGCATCTACGCCAACCTGTCCGGCATCGCCGGGCAGAGCGTCAGCATCGAATTCAGCGGCGACGGCAAGACGTGGACGGTCGCGACAACGTCGCAGGGCGACATCACCTCGAGCGTTTGGAACCCGTCGTACCAGATCAACCAGGGCAGCGACTTCCTCGTGCCGCAGGCGATGCTGACCAACCACTTCCAGTTCCGCATTGGCTACAAAGTCACGGCGGTGGAAGGGATTGTGCCGCTTGTCTCGGGCGTGAGCATCGACGGCGCGAGCATCTACGTCGGCAATTGCTGGGACTAGCCCGTCACTGACGCGCGGCGCGCGCGGGTCGTCGGGGGCAACCTCGGCGGCCCGCGCGGCTTTTTGCGGTTGAAAGGCGTGCGCCGCGGGTCGGTCGCCAACCGCACGCGACCGCATTGCTGTGACAAAACACGGCGAATTGGCGCGCGAACCGTGACACGGCACTGACAATTTCGCCTAGCATTGCCGGCCAATCGGCCTACGCTTTGGTGCGTGGCGGTGTCGTCGCGGGCGAGTGTCTTCACGCCCAGCGCCGGCAGCGACCAGACGGATGACGCGCTTGGATTGACCACGGCGCGCCGCATGGTTCGGACAGGTCCAAACACGCCGACCGAAGTTTGAGATCAAGCCGTCTTCAGCCGCGGCGTGCCACCGCAGGTGCACGCTCGTGGATCCAGTCCGACATGCAGCAGGTCTGGCTGGAAGGACTTGGAGTTGGACAGAGGTCAGCGTGTGCAGTGCGGGTCCAGCGCCGGTTGCCGTCGCGTCCGGATGCCGCGCTTTGGTGCCGCGAGCCGGGTTTGCCGTCCCCAAACGTGGGTTTGGGCCAACTGGAGCGTCGTATGTCAAAGAAAAAAACACCTGAAAACTACTGGCGCTGAGCCAGTGGCCGTGCCGCCACTGTCGATCAACCGGCTGAGCGCGGTGCTGGACCGCGCGCTGGCGCTTGCCGAGTCCAATCCCGAAGCGGCGATGGCGCTGGCGGCGATTGTGCAGGCGAGCGCGGCGAACGACCTGGCGTCCCGCATGCAGCTGCTGACCGAGTGGACGGCGTACGTGAAGTCCGCGCCGCTGGAGTTGCTGCTGGAGCCGCCGGTGCGCGAGCCGCTCGTGCTGCTGGTGGACACGGTGACGCGGCTGGACGGCTTCGCCGGGGCGAATCAGGCGGCGAAGGGCTAACCCCCGGCGCGCGGCGGTGCTGGGTGCGGCCGGCTTGACGCGATTGGGGCGGCGGGCACACTGGGCTGGAGCGCGGACCGCCAGCACCCGCTGCACGGCGCAGCCCCGCGCCGCAACGCACCATCTTTCACCGCGCAGGGAGCCATGGTCGTACCGCTGATCACCGATGGCGACCTCCTGGACCAGCCGGTCGACGTCATCGTCAACCCGTGGAACCGCAACGTCCTGCCGTGGTGGCTGCTGCTACCGCAAGGCGTCTCGGGCGCGATTTTGCGGCGCGCCGGCCGCGCGCCGTTTGTCGCGCTGGCCAAGCTGGGGCCGATTCCGCTGGGCGGGGCGGTGCTGACGACGGCGGGGCGGCTGCCTTACAAGGGCATCATCCATGTGGCGGGCATCAACCTGCTGTGGCGGGCGTCGGCGCAGTCGATTCACGATTCCGCGCTGGCGGCGATGGCGGTGGTGGCGGCGGAGGGGTTTGCGTCGGTGGCGTTTCCGGTGATTGGCGCGGGCACCGGCGGGCTGGGCGAGGACGGGGCGCTGGCGGTGCTGGTGGCGGCGCTGGGGACGGTGGAGACGGGGGCGCGCGTTGTGGTTGTGAGGTTTCGGGGGTAGGACGGGATGGGCGCCACGGCGAGGACGGTCCGCAGACTCCAGAGCGCGCTTCGCGCAGTCTGAAAACCCAGTCGGGGCCTGACGCGTGGCCCGGTTACACGAACGCGACGCGACGAAAGGGAGTAGCACATGTCGGCGAACAAAACAGCGCTGCTGGACCCTTGGCGGTTGGTCGGCAAGAGTTGGCTGCCACCGCTGGTCATTCC
>CAIPXZ010000599.1 GCA_903869075.1 uncultured Myxococcales bacterium
GATCGAAGAGCCGCACGTCGCCATGCGGCGAGCCGAGGCCATTTTGCCCGGTCGCGCTCGCCAGGTGCTGCATGTCGGGCGAAAACGCGATGCTGCGGTGCCGCGCTTTCTGCGGTCCCGGGTGCGGCAGCGCGCCCAGCTGCGCGCCCGCGGGCGTGTAGAGCCGCACTTCGCTGTCCGTGGCCGCCGCGACCTGCTGGCCGTCGGGCGACGCCGCCACCGGACCCGACGTCCCGGCCAATACCGTCGCCGTCGCGCCATCTGCCAGCGCCAGCAGGAGCGCCGGCGTGGTGCCAGCGATGAGCACCGTCGCCTCGCCGGGCAGCAAGGCGATGCTCTGGGCGTAGCCATCACGCGTCCACAGCTGCGCGTGCTTGGCGAGGTCCCACAGCACAAGCGTGCCCGCCACGCCGTCTGGATCGCCGAGCGCCACCGCCAAGTGCTTGCCATCGACCGCCAAGCCGGTGACGCCCAACGCGCCGGCTTGCGGCCACTCAGCGATGCTGCCCGGTACCGCCATGCAGCTGCCTGCTTTGCAGACGCCCCAGGTGGCTCCTGGCGGCGGGCACTTCTTGGCGTCGTTGCGCGGTGCGCAGCCATCGCAGCAGGCGTCGGTTGTGGTGCAGGTGCACACGCTTGCATCGGTGTCGCTGGCGACTTCGGCGCTGGCAGCGTCAACCGCATCCTCCGACGCAGCGGCTGTGCCGGCAGCAGGCGCGGCGCAGCCGGCGAGGGCGAAGGACCAGAGCACAGCGGCGACAACTGCAAACGTACGCATCACGGCAGCAGTGTGGACGCCGTCGATGACGCCCGCGTGACGAAACCAGGGCGCGGATGACGCCACGGCAACAACGCGATGCGCAGCTGAAATGCCACCGTTGGTTCACACGAACGTTGCCGACGCGCCGCACCGTCCGCCGCCATGCGCACACTCTTCCCCCTGCTGATTCTCGCCGCATGCGGCCACGCCGCGGCACCGCCCGCCACCGCCGACACTGCGGACGCCACTTCCGCCGCGGACGCTGCCGTCGACGCCGCTGCCGACGCCACCGCGGACGCCAGTGGACCGGTGCTGCCGACGCCCAACGTGCTGCTGCCGGCGGCATGCGGCACAGGACCACAGTTCTGCAGCCCGCTGACGAACGCCGGCTGTGACGCCGGGCACAGCTGCGACCTCGCGCCCGACGGCACGTGGCAATGCCTGACCGCCGGCACCAGCCCGGCGGTAGAAGGCGGCGCATGCGACGGCGTCAGCGGACCGTTTTGCGCCAGTGGCTTGACCTGTAACGGCGCGACCTGCACCCGCCTGTGCTGTGCCAGCAGCGACTGCAGCGGCAGCCCGTGCACGCCGCTCGATGCACGCGGCGACAGCGCCGGCCAGGTCGGCGTCTGCGCGGTGGCGCTCGCCGAGGCGGTCACGCTGGGCAACCAGCCGGGACGCGTGGAAGGCCGCGGCTTCGTGCCGACGTGGAAGTCGTGGCGTCAAGCGCTCGCCTTGCAGATGGCCTACTACGCCACGGCATGCGCCGACGTGGGCGGCTACCCGCTGCTGGCAAGCGCCACGCATTACGGCAGCGATTGCAACGCCAGCGGCAGCTCCGAGGTCATCCCGGCCATGCAGGACGGCACCGGCATCCTGTCCTACCTCGACTACGACGCCTTTACCAACCACAGCGACCCGCGCTGGCTGCAGACGGCGACGCGCTTTGGCGACTACCTTGTCGACGAGGCGGTGACGCCCAACGAGGGCAAGTGGCCGGGCGTGTTCCGCTCCACCGGCAAGCCGCTGACGTTCCCGCAGCCGGCCGACTGCGGCATCCGCTCGGACCAGCCGTATGAGATCGAGCCCGACAAGCTGGGTCTGGCCGGCTACGCCCTGCTGCGGCTGTCGGCGGCGACGGGCAACCCCAAGTACGCGGCGGCGGCGCTGCACAACGCGGTGGTCCTTGCCGCCAACATGACCGACGGCAGCACAACGACGTCACCGTGGCCGTTTCGCGTGGACTACCGTGACAACACGCCGAACGGCGACATCTCCGGCAACATGGTCTGGAACCTGCGGCTGTTCGACGCGCTCATCGATGGTGGCCACGCGGAGCTGCAGGCGCCACGCGATCGGCTGTGGCACTGGATGCGCGACCTGCAGATCCCCAACGCTGCCGGTGATGGCACGCTGTGGGCGCAGTTCTTTGAGGATCAGGTGCTGCCGACCAACCGCACGGCGTGGGCGCCGGCGGCGACGGCGACGTATCTGCTGCAGCGCCGCGACGCGCTGGACGCCGACTGGCTGCACCACGCCGACGTCCTGCTGCAGTTCGTCGAAGCGAACTTCGTCGACAAGTGGCAGGGCTTCGCGCTGTGCATCGAGCAGGACTTTGACCGCAAGCCGTACGGCGGCGTGCTCTCGACCTACGCGCAGGCGGAGGCGCGCTACGCGGCGGTGACGGGCGATGCCAGCCGGCGGGCGCGGGCGTACCTGGCGATCGCCCTGCTGATCCAGTCCGTCAACAGCGACGGCTGCCCCGGCCAGCGCGCGCTCGACGGCGGCTGCGGCGGCTGGCAGGAAGACGCGCACACGGACCGCGTGCACAACATCCTCGGGGTGTTGAGCGTCTTCCCCACGTGGGCAGATTGACGGCAGCCTGGAATCCGGGCCGGTAGCTCGGGTCACCCGCAGCCGCGCGCGCTTGCCCACGGTACCCGCATGGACCGCTGGCAGCTGCCGCCTCTTGCCGACGGTCCTTGCATGCACCGCCGGGAGCTGCCGCCACTTGCTCACGGTCCCTGCATGCACCGCTGGCAGCTGCCGCCTCTTGCCGACGGTCCCTGCATGCACCGCTGGCAGCCGCCGCCTCTTGCCGACGGTCCCTGCATGCACCGCTGGCAACTGCCGCCTCTTGCCGACGGTCCCTGCATGCACGGACGGCAGCTGCCGGCGCTTGCCGGACGGAGCTGCCTCAAGCCGCGGCAACCGGCGGCACGGGCGGGGGCGCGTGCTTGGCCGGCTCGGGGGTCACGTACACAAGCAGCGGCTGCAGCAGCTTCTCGGCGTAGGCAGTCGCCGCCGCGTTATCGGCGTCAGAAGCATTGGCGACAACCTGCAGCACATGGTTGCGCATCGCCGCCCGTAGCACGTCCGTGCCCTTGCGCAGCGCCTTGCCGGCCACAGCGTCCTTTGGCGTTGTGATGCCGGCGGCTGTGCCAATGGCCTTGTGGGCGTCCCGCAGGCGCTGCAGGGAAGTGGCACCGCCGAGCGTGGCAAATTCGGCGGTGAGGTTGTCCTTGTCGATCAGCTGTAGCCGCGTCTCGGTATCGGTCCAGCGCTTGGCCGCCGCGGCGCGCAGGAACACAAGGCCGTTGGCAAACAGCGCCGCCAGCAGCTTCTGGGCGAGCGCAGTCTGCTGCGGCGCGCCGGTCGCAGCCAAACCGAGGAGCCAGTCGTGGATGCCGGTCCACAGCGCGCCCTCGTCGTGCAGGGCCTTGCGCAAGCCCGACGCTGGCACGGTGCCCACGCCGGACACCAACGTCGCGTTCAGCGCTGCCAGCCCGGAGGTCAGCCTTGTGACGGAAGCTGCCACGTTCGACTTCAACTTCTTGGGGTCACCAGCGGTCGACACAAGCGATGTGGCGAGCGCTACAGCGGATGCAGCATCCAGCGCCGGCAGCTTGACGAGAGACGCAGCGTCATAAACACGGGACATATGGCCTCCTACGGGACGGGAAAATGGGTTGTAGCCGCGGCGAATCAGGCGCCGCATTGTACCGGTGATTTTCGAGCAGCCGACAATCGGCGTCAAGCGGGTGCCGTTTTGCACCGCGCAGTGTCCCTGCAGCCGCTGCAGTGCGCCGGAAGCTGCCGGCGTGCGCGTTGACGCGCAGGGGGCTGCAGCGGACACGCCGGAGCCCCATTGGAGACAGTCCTGTCCACGAAGAACAAGCGCACATTTCTGGCCGCGTTGGCCTTGATCTGCGGCTGCGCCTCCAGCAGCGGTACCGGCGGGGATGGCGATGCCTGCGCCGCGGCAGGCCTTTGGTAAGTCCGGGTCATGCAGCAGCGGCGCTTGTTCGCAGCCGACGCCAACCCACGCCGGTCGCGGCGTGCCGTCTGCCAGCTTGACGCCTCACGCCGCAAAGCCGGACAATCGCCGGCACCTGCAAGCAGTGCTCGCGCAGCGGCGGAGGTCCACGTGTCCAGTTCCCTGCCCTCGACGGCGCGCCAAGTCCTGGCTGTCTGCGCTGGTCTTGTGCTGGCGCTCGCCGGTTGCGGTACGCCCGCCGGCACGACGGCCGCCGACGTTGCCGATCCCGACACCGCCGCGGACGCCGCCCAAACAACCGATGCCGGTGGCGACGACTTGGCCAAGGTCGATGCCAGCGATGCGGCGAGTGACGCCGCTGCCGGCAGCGACGCCGACGCCGCAGCGACCGATGCGACGACGCCAGACGGCGACGCGAGCGCACCGGACGCCGATGCGCCGAGCCCGGACAGCGATGCCGGTGATGCGGCGACTGCCGAGCTGCCGGCACCCGATGCGGCGGACACCGGCGACGGCGATGGGCTTGCAACGGACGACGGTGACGCGGCAGCGGATGGCAGCGTGGATGCGGCGACCGACGCTGCGGGCGATGCGGCGCTGGACACGGCAGGAGACAGCGCAGCCGACGCCACAGCCGACGCCGCGCCCGATGCCGCCGCGGATGCTGCGCCTGACACCGCGGGCGATGCCGCACCGGACGCCGCTGTGCCCTGCACCACCGCCAGCTGCGACGACGGCGACGTCTGCACGACCGACACCTGCGGCGCGGACGGCACGTGCAGCTACGCCACTGTCGGCTGCGACGACGCCAACCCGTGCACAGCGGACAGCTGCCTCACCGGCATCGGCTGCGTCAACGCGCCTATCGCCGGCAGCTGCGACGACACCAACGCCTGCACGACGGTCGACAGCTGCGTCGGCGGCGTCTGCGTCGGCGGCGTGCCGCTGGACTGCAGCGACAGCAACCCGTGCACAGCGGAGACCTGCGCGCCCGCCAGCGGCTGCAGCTACCCGCCGTCATTCGCCGCGTGCGACGACGGCAGCAAGTGCACGACCGGGGACGTCTGCGTGGGCACCGCCTGCACCGGCACCGCCAAGAGCTGTGACGATGGCCAGCCCTGCAGCGACGACAGCTGCGACCCGAAGAAGGGCTGCGTGCACGTCGCCAACAGCGCGGCGTGCTCCGATGGCAGCGCATGCACAAGCAAGGACACCTGCAGCGCCGGTTTGTGCAAGGGCACCGCCCTTTCCTGCGACGACGGCGAGACTTGCACGGCAGACAGCTGCGATCCGGCCAGCGGCTGCAGCCACGCGCCCCTGGACATCGCCTGCGACGACGGCGACGCCTGCACCGGACCCGATTGGTGCGCCGCCGGCAGCTGTGCCGCGCCCGCGCTGAACTGCAATGACGGCAACGCCTGCACCGACGACGGCTGCCTGGGCGGCTGCATCCACGGCTGGAACAGCGCGGCGTGCTCGGACAACGATCAATGCACGACCGGCGACGTGTGCAGCAGCGGCGTGTGCGCCGGCACCGCCATCAACTGCAGCGACGGCATCGACTGCACGGTCGACTCCTGCCAGTCGGCCATCGGCTGCGTACACGTGACGGGCGCGTGCGATGACGGCAACCCCTGCACTGTGGACGCTTGCGCCGGCGCCGCGGGCTGCAGCCACACGCCAGCCAACTGCAGCGACGGCAATGTGTGCACGGTGGACAGCTGCACAGCGCCCGGCGGCTGCGCGCACGTCGATACCGGCGGGAGCCAGTGCGACGACGGCAACGCCTGCACGAGCGACAGCTGCGACCCCATCGCCGGCTGCCAACATGCGAACCTGACAACCGCCTGCAGCGACGGCAACGCCTGCACGACCGGCGACAGCTGCAGCGGCGGCGTCTGCAGCGGCGCACCGCTCGGCTGCAGCGATGGCAACGCCTGCACCGACGACAGCTGCGTGGGCGGCTGCGTCCACGTCAACAACAGCGCCAGCTGCGATGACGGGTCGGCGTGCACCAGCAGCGACACCTGCGCGGCGGGCACGTGCGCCGGCACCGTGGTCAGCTGCAACGACGGCAACGCTTGCACCACTGACGCCTGCGACCCGAAGACCGGCTGTGCCCACATCGCCATCAGCTGCAACGACAGCAGCGTCTGCACGACGGACAGCTGCGACGCGGCGCTCGGCTGCCTGTTCACCGCCATCAGCTGCAGCGACGGCAACGCCTGCACCGCCGACACCTGCAACGCCACGACCGGCTGCGCCCACACCGCCACCACCGGCGCGTGCGACGATGGCAACCCGTGCACGACCGGCGACACCTGCGCCACCAACAAGTGCACCGGCGTCGCCAACACCTGCAACGACGGCGTGGCGTGTACCGCGGACAGCTGTGACGCCGTGCTCGGCTGCCTGCACGCCCCGACCGGCAGCTGCAACGACAGCAACGCCTGCACGACGGACGCCTGCGACGCGACGCTCGGCTGCACCCACACGACGCTGTCCTGCGACGACGGCAACAGCTGCACGACCGACAGCTGCAACACAGCGAGCGGCTGCGTCCACACGAACAACACCACGGCGTGCAATGACAACAGCGTCTGCACAACAAGCGACGTCTGCGCCGCCGGCAAGTGCGGCGGCACGGCCATCAACTGCAGCGACGGCATCGCCTGCACTGTCGACAGCTGCGACCCGGTCGCCGGCTGCAGCCACACCGCCGGCAGCTGCAGCGACGGCAGCGTCTGCACCGCCGACTACTGCTCGCTCGTCAGCGACTGCGTCCACACGGCGCTCAGCTGCGACGACGGCAACGCCTGCACCAGCGACGCGTGCGATGCCATGCTCGGCTGCGTCCTCGCCCACAACACGGCGGCGGGTGACGACGGCACCCCCTGCACGAGCCTGGACAGCTGCAGCAATGGCAGCTGCGTCGGCACCAACAACCAGTGCAGCTGCAGCAGCGCCGCGGACTGCAGCGATGGCAACGCCTGCACTGTGGACACCTGCGTCAGCCAGGCGTGCGTGCACACCGCCGCCGCGGGCAGCTGCGACGACGGCAACCCATGCACAATCGACAGCTGCTTCCCGGCAAACGGCGGCTGCGTGCACGCCATCGACAACACGGCAGTCCCCGGCATTGCCTGCACAGGCGACTGCTTCACCGGCACGACCGTGTGCAGCGGCGGCGCGCAGGTCTGCACCCCGACGGTGGCAAGCGCCGACGGCACGGTCTGCGGCAACGCCGGTGCGTGCAAAGCCGGCAAGTGCTTCATCGACAGCAACCCGAACATCGACAGCACGACGAGCACCACGCTGCCCGTGCTCTTGGGCAACGCCGCGACGCTGACCCTCACCTACAGCGACCCGGAAGGCGACGTCGATCCGACGAGCGGCGTCGGCATCGACGGCAACACCGACGGCGTCGTCGACCAGCTGATGACGTGCAGCGGCAACACCTGCACCGCCAGCGTCAGCACGGCGGGCTTGGGCGTCGGCGCGCACTTCTACCCGGTCATCGTCACGGACAGCCAGGGCAACCAGGCGCACGGCTGGGCGGTCGCGTACGTGTACACGGGCAAGATCCTGCACGTCGGCGCCGACCAGGCGTACGGCACGATTCAGGCGGCCATCAACGCGTCCGTCAATGGCGACTGCGTGTTCGTGCACGCGGGCGCATGGAAGGGCACCGGCAACAAGAACCTTGTGACAGTCGGTCGGCAGATCCTGGTGCTGGGTGAGAGCGCGGCGGCGACGGTTGTCGACGTCGAGAACAGCGGTCGCGGCTTTGGTTTTGCCGAGACGGGCGAGACAGCGGCGACAACCGTGGCGCGCATGACGATTCAGAATGCCTCGGCGTATGCGGTGTATGTGTCGGCGACCGCGTCGGTGACGACGCCAACGCTGTCCGAATTGGTTGTGAAAGACACGACGACGCCCACCGGCAGCGACTTCGTCTACGTCACCGGCGCCAAAGCCGGCTTGACGATCGGCCTCGCCACGGTAAACCGCATCGCCGTCAACAGCAGCAAGGCAACGGCGCTGGGGTGTCGGTTTGGCGGACCTGGCGCGGCCGCTTACGCCGTCGACGACATCGTCTCCACCTGGACAAGCATGGACTGCGTCCTCGCCGGCGGCACCGGCGCAGTCGGCTTCAGCGCGACAGGTCCGGCATCGCTCACGCGCGACACCATTCTCCCGTCCAGCAACCCGGCCATCAGCTTGAACCCGGGCAGCAACGCGTACGCCTATGCGTTCAACGGGATGCGCTTCGCCGGCCACGCCTTGCCGGTCCTCACTGTAGCCGCGCCACCGATCTTCTCGTCGTCCTCCGCGACCGTCGCTGTGAGCAACGCCAAGTTCCTCAACAACACGAGCACCGGCAGCGTCATCGCGTCCAGCGCCACGCTGAGCCTGGGCAACTGCCAGTTCACGGGCAACACCACGGGCGCAAGCCTGATCTCCGCTTCCGTCAGCGCCAGCGTCGTCAACTCGAAGCTCAGCAACAACAAGTGCACCCTCGCCACGGCGGACTGCTCGGTCTTGCACGCGACCGGCGCCGCGACGCTGACCAGCGACACGTTCAGCGCCAACACCGGCACCAGTGCGACGGTCTACTCCGGCGCGACAGCGAGCGTCTCCGGCTGCACATTCAACAACAATTCCACGGTATTTGTCGCTGGAAGCCTCTACGAGGGCACGCTCGTCGTCAACGCCAGCCAAGCCAACTCGCCCGCGGGCGTCGGCATCAGCAACAGCACGTTCAGCGGCAACGTCAACCCGAGCGGCTCCGCGCTGTGGGTGCTGAGCAATTCCACGGGCATGTCCAACGCGACGTTTACCAGCAATTCCGGGCTCAAAGGCGGCGCGGCGCGGTTCGACGGGAACTACGGCGCCGTCGTCCAGACCAGCACATTCAAAGGCAACCAAGCCGCAAGCCAAGGCGGGGCGATCTACTGTGCCACCGGCGCCAACGTGATCGATATCTACAGCTCGACGTTTGAGAACAACGTCGCACCCGCGGGCGGCGCATTGTACCTGGTTGGCCAGTTCGCCTCGCCGTTCTACGTCACCGGCTGCGGCTTCACCGGCAATCAGGCGACCGCGACCTCGGGCGGCGGCGGCGGCGCCATCTACGCCTCGTCCGCCGGGACCATCACGCAGGCCACGTTTGTAAGCAACACAGCGACGGCAGCCAACGGCGGCGCTGTCTACTGGGCCTCGGGCAGTTCAGCGGCCGTGGTGAGCCATTGCGCGTTTGCCGGCAACGGCGCGGTCAACGGTGGCGGCGCGTACTTGGGCACGGTCACCGCGACAAACGTCCTGTTCACAAGCAACACGGCGAGCGCCTCAGGCGGCGGCGTCAACGGCGGCACCATCAAGGCCGCGACGTTCATCAACAATTCCGCGGCGACCGGCGGCGGCGCCACGCTATCAAGCGGCACGCTGAGTTTCGCCATCTTCGGCACCAACACCGCCACCACCGGCGCGCAACTGGCCGGCTCAGGCACCGTCCAATTCTGCGACATCACGAACATGACCGCCGGCGTCTACGACCCGACACTTGCCTTCAACGGCGGCGCCGGCCTGTTCGTCGGCGGCAGCGGCAACATCGACGCCGACCCGCTGTTCGTCACCGGTCCCAAGGGCAGCTACTACCTCTCGCAAATCGCCGCCGGCCAGGGCTACCCATCGCCTTGCGTCGATCCCGGCCCCGCCAACAACGGCTCGCTCACGCCGCTGACCGCCGTCTCCGCCGGGCTGAACACCTACACGACCCGCAGCGACGGCGTCACCGACACGGGTACGCTGGACATGGGCTACCACTACGCGCCGTGAGGCCGCCGATGACCGATTCCACCGTCCAACACGTCTCTGACACCGCCTTTTGGGTCGCGCATCACCGCGGGCTGGAGCACTTGCGGCCGCAGCCGCTGTTTCGCGACCCGCTGGCGGCGCAGCTGGCGGGCGAGCGCGGGAAGCGGGTCGCGGAGGCGATGCCGAACGCCCCGATGACGAACTGGGTCGTGACGATGCGGACGCTTGTCATTGACGCCTACGTGCGCGAGGCGGTGGCGGCGGGCGTGGACACAATCGTCAACCTGGGCGCGGGCTTGGACACGCGGCCGTGGCGCCTGGAGCTGCCTGCGGAGCTGCGCTGGGTCGAGGTCGATTACCCGCACGTCATCGCCTTCAAGCAGGCGCAGCTGCAGGATCAGCCGCCGCGCTGCCAGCTGGAGCAGGTGCCGCTGGACCTGGCGGACATCCGGGCGCGGCAGGCGCTGCTGGCGCGGCTGAACGGCGAGGCGCGGCAGCTGCTGGTGCTGACCGAGGGCGTCGTCGTCTACCTGGACGAGGCGGCGGTGGCGTCGCTGGCCGATGACATCGCTGGGCTGCCGCACTTGGCCGGCTGGATCGTCGAGTACGTGTCGCCGGCGTCGATCGCGGCGCGGCAGCGGTCGGGCGTGGACAAGCGGCTGGCGCAAGCGCCGTTCCGGTTCATGCCCGCGGACTGGTTCAGCTTTTTCGCCAGCCACGGCCTGACGGTGCGGACAATGCGCTACGTCGCCGACGAGGCGGCGCGCGTCCACCGCCCGGCGCCACTGCCGTGGCAGGCGCGGCTGGTGATGGCGCTCATGCGGCCGTTTGCCTCGCCGGCGCGGCGCGAGGGCTTTCGCCGGGCGATGGGCTACGCCTGGCTGCAGCGGTCGGCGTAGCCTCAGTCGCCCGGACCGACGAGCATGAACTCGACGCGGCGGTTCTGCGCGCGGCCTTCCTCGGTCGTGTTGTCGCCAATCGGCCGCTGATCACCGACGCCGGCCGACGTCAGCCGCGCCTCGGCGATCCCCTTGGACACCAAATACTTGCGCACCGCCAGCGCCCGCACGCCGCTCAGCTTCAAGTTCACCGCCGCGTCGCCGACGTTGTCAGTGTGGCCCTCCACACGCACCTTCTTGATTTCCGGGTGCTTTTTCAGCAGCGCCGCGACCTCATCCAGCAGCCCGAGCGACTGCTTCTGGATGCGATCCAGCCCGGTTTCAAAGAAGATTTTGTCGGTGATGACGATTTTCTGCTTGGTGATGACGACGCGCTGCTCCGGGCAGCCGTTGCGTTCTTTGGGACCAGGCGCGTCCGGGCACTTGTCGAGCGCGTCGGCGACGCCATCGCCATCGCGATCCGCCGGACAGCCGGCGTTGGCAGCCGGACCGGCGGCGTTCGGGCACTTGTCGGCGGCGTCGAGGACGCCATCGCCATCGGCGTCCGGCGGCGGGCAGCCGGCAAATGCGGCTTGACCGGCGACGTCCGGGCACTTGTCAGCGGCGTCGACGACGCCGTCGCCATCGCGATCGGCAGGTGCGGGCGGTGGCGGCGGCGGCGCGGCGACGACGGCAGCTGCTTGCGGCGCCCACGCCAGCAAAATCGTCGCGCGCATCGCCGGGCTGCCAAAGCCAGACGCCAGGCCCCCGCCTGCGGCTGCAGTCAGCGCAAAATCGCCAAGGTGCACGCGCGCGCCGCCGAGCGCATCCAGCACATTGTCCTGGGCGTCGGCAAACGGCGCCGTCAGCGCCGTACGCGCCTCCAGCGTGCCGATCAGCTCCAGCAGCTTGGGCAGCAGCGGCACGACCGCGCCCGCCGATGCCAGCCACGCGTGGCCATAGTCGTGCCCCAGCACGTTCACCGACTTGCGCAGCCGCGCGCCGAGGTTCAGCGACAGCCGCAGGTCGCCGTGCGCCCAGTCCGCCACGAGCAGCGAGGTCGACGTCACGCCCAGATCGCCTGTGAAATCCGTGCGATTCGCCGTCGGAACCGTCACGTCCTCGCGCAGCGCCAGGCCAAAACCGCTCGCGCGCAGCAGCACGCCGCGCGCGCTCAGGCGCAGGTCGCCCACGGACGCGCCGCCGACCTGGCTCAGTCCGAGCTCCGCCGGCAGCGCGCTGCCATCGGAAAGCGCGAACACCGGCAGCACCGCCGCCACGCTGATGCGGTCGGCAAACTGCCACGCGGCGCCGATGTCCAAGGCAATTTGCCGAGCGACAATCCGCACTTCCGCGCCGCTCGCCGCGTCGGTCACCTTCAGCGGCTTCTCATTCCAGGTCGCGCCGAAGAGGGCGCTCAAGCCATCGCGACCAGTCGCCGTCGTGCCGACCGCCAGCACATCGCCGCTGATGGCCGACGGCCGGAACGTGTCGGCGTTGTTGCGCGGGTTGTCGGCCGCGTAAGCAGCGCTCGCGCCACAAGTCAACAAAATCGAGAGGATACGTCGCATACTCGTCACGGGACCTCCAGCACGCACGTCTTGCCGTCGCCTTGCCAGCCGGGTTTGCAGACGCAGTCGTAGCCGCCGGGCTTGTTGACGCACGCGGCCGCTGCGGCGCAGGTGTACGTGCCGGCCGTGCATTCATCGACGTCGTCGCACTGCTTGCCGTCGCCGATGTAGCCGCTGCCGCAGACGCATTGGTAGTCGCCAGGCACGTTCTGGCACGTCGCTTCGGCGGCGCAGATGAAGGTGCCGAGGTCGCACTCGTTGACGTCCTCGCACATGCCGCCGCTGCTGGCGAAGCCGGGGTTGCACGTGCAGTCAAAGCTGCCGGGCGTGTTGCTGCAGACGGCGTCGGGACCGCAGGCGCTGCCGGGCGTGGCGCATTCGTTGAGGTCGACGCAGCTCAAGCCGTCGCCGGTCCAGCCGGGGTCGCAGGTGCAGGTGTCTGCGCCGGGCAAGTTCGTGCACATGGCGTTGGCGTCGCAGACGAGCAAGCCCAGCTGGCACTGGTCGACGTCCTGGCACGCCGTGCCGTCGCCCGCCCAGCCGGCGTTGCAGCTGCAGGTGTAGCTGCCGACGGTGTTTGTGCAGCTGGCGTTGAGGTCGCAGACCGCGGTGCCAGCGGCGCATTCGTCGACGTCGGCGCAGCTTGTGGTGACGGCGCCGCCGATGCCGACAAAGCCGCCGTCGCAGCCGCAGCTGTAGCTGCCGACGGTGTTTGTGCAGCTTGCATTGGCGGGGCACGGGTTGGCGCCGGCGCATTCGTCGGCGTCGAGGCAGCTGGCGCCGTCGCCGACCCAGCCGGCGTTGCAAGCGCAGGTGGGCGTGACGCTGTCCGACGGCGAGCACGCCGCAAACAGCGAGCACGGGCTGTGACCGTCGCCGCAGGAATCAAACGCCGCGAGCGTCACCGGCGTGGAGTCCACCGGCGGCAGGACGTTCGTGCCATCGCTTGCCAGCACGGTACAGCGCACGACGTCGCCGGCGTGCGTCGTCAGCAGCGGTTGCCACAGGTTCGCCTGCAGCTGCGCCAGCGCCACGACCGCCTGGCTGCCCGCCTCCGGCCACGGCTGACCGTTGCGCGTCCAGTGCACCTGGAAGGAAATCCCCTGCCCATCCGCGTCCTTGGCCGGCTCGTCGATGCCGCAGCTCAGCGTCGACGCCACCGTCGGCTGCAGCGGCTCCACGTGGACAAACGGCGTCGG
This sequence comes from uncultured Myxococcales bacterium, assembly GCA_903869075.1. Lineage (GTDB taxonomy): Bacteria > Myxococcota_A > UBA9042 > UBA9042 > UBA9042 > CAIYBN01. The sequence continues at coordinate 13,503 of CAIPXZ010000599.1, forward strand.
CGGCGGCTGGTCGGCGATCGTCACGCTCGCCTGCCCCGGCTTGCCCGCGCCCGCGGTGTCGTGCGCCCGCACCCGCACGGTCCACGTCTGCGCCGGCTCGGTCAGGCTCGCCGGCAGCGTCGCGCCGGTCTGCGGCGTCGGCTGGCCATTCAACAGCCATTCGTAGCTGTAGGTCTGCGTCGCCGCCTCGCCCGGGTCGACGTCCGGCGCCGGCGAGACAACCGCTTGCAAGTCCTCGCCCGTCGTCGGATCCACAGGCAGAATAACGACTTTGGGCGTGCCCGGCGGCGTGTCGACGTACAGGTCCAGCGGCACCGCCGTCGCCGGGTTGGCGCCATCCATCACAAGCAGCACCACGGTCTGCGGCCCCGCGGCCAGCACGCTCGAGGTAAAGCTGACGTGGCCCGCCGCATCCGCCTTGAGCACCGGCTTGTCGGGAAACGGCCCGGTCGTCAGCGTCACCGCCAGGAACAGGTCCGCCGGCGCGACGTACGGGCTCGACACCGTCGCCGTGAACGTGACATTGTCGGCCAGCGCCACAATCGCGTTTTCACTCGGCGTTTGCCACGTGCCGGTCGGCGGCGTCGTGCCCACGTCGCCATTGCTGCCGATGTTCTGGACATCGCCGGCGAGCGCGTCCGCGGCCGCATCCACGCCCGCGTCTGGGGCAGCGTCCAGCGCGACATCGCCCAGCGCCACGTCGCCATCGGGCCACGGCACCGCGGAAAGCGAGCCGCACCCCGTGGCGAGCCCAAGCATCGCCAGCCACAGCCATTTCAAACTCGCCATTTGCGCTCGCATCGGTTTGCTGCCTTGCATGTGGGGTTAGGGAATGATGCACATCGCGGACGACGTCCCGCAGCCCGCCGCGTTGCAGTAGCCGCCGCCCGGGTAGATGCGCCCGTCCCACGGATAGACCGCGTACGGTGACGGGTATGTGCCGTCCGGCCACGGCAACAGCCAGTCCTGGTTGTCGTGGTCCGCCGTCACGAACGACTCGCTGTTGTTGGAATTGCTGCTGTTGGGCGGGTCGACCGCCGGGAAAAAGTCGGTGTCCCAGAACGGCTGCTGCTTGGTCGTGTCGACAATCGACATCTGCTCCGCCAACGTCGGCAGCCGCCACGTGCCGTTCATCCCCGGAACGTACAGCGACGCGCAGTACTGCGCCGCCGTGCCCTGCGTCTGGTGCGTCAGCTTGCTGCGGAACCAGTAGCGGTTGGTCAAGCGGTCCTGCACCACCTGTCCGCTGGCCACCAACACGAAGCGCGGGTTGGGCAGCGACGGCGTGCCGTACGGGAAGCGCGCGCAGAACGCGAAGCCGTAGAACGAGTCGCCGGCCTGGTCGAGCAAAGGCGCGGTGTTGCCAAAGACCGGGCTGACCCAGGCGTATTCGTCCACCGGGATGAAATACGGGCTGCCCGCCGGCAAGTTCCAGCCCTTCATCGCGAAGTTGAAGCCTTTCGGGATCGTACTGGCAGTCCACAGGCCGCGCAGACCGTTGCTGTAGAACGGCATTGTCAGGCCGGTCATGGTCACGGTGCTGCCGCCTTGGATGATGGTCATCATCTCAGCCAACGTCGGCAAGTGCCAGTCGTCATGGCCGCCGATGTCCATGTCATCGCAATACTGCTTGGCCGAAGCCTCGGAGTAGAGAATTCCCGCGTTGAGCGTAAATTCCAGCCCCGAATTGTTGCACGCGATGATGTACGGTGACTCCGGCGAGACCGGGCACGAGTCAGTGTTGTAGGAGCTGAAGAAATTGCGCACGCATTGGGTTTTGTACACGCCGCCGGTGTGGACGGTCGTGGCAACGGTCCACGGCGGGCAGCCGCACACAGCCGGCAAGCCGGAGCCGGCGGGGTTGCACGTGCCGGAGACGCAGTCCGTGTCGTGGCTGCAAGCAACGCCGTCCTGACAGCCGGCGCAGTCACCGCCGCAATCCGGTCCAAGCTCGTTGCCGTCCATCACGCCGTCGCCGCAGTGGTCGGCGACGCACTTGCCGCTGGTCGTGTTGCAAAATCCGCTGATGCAGTCGCTGGCGCTGGCGCAGCCCTGGCCGGTCGGGCAGGCGTTGGCGCAGATGCCGCCGCCGCAGTCGACGCCGGTCTCGGTGAAGTCCTGGACCTGGTCGGCGCACGGCGTGGCCACGCACGCGAGCGCGATGGCGGCGCAGAACGTAGATGTGCAGTCGGTGGCGAGCGCGCAGCCCGCGCCGTTGTCGCAGGCTTGGCCGCAGGTGCCGCCGCAGTCGGTGTCGGTCTCGCCGACGTCCTTTTGCTTGTCCTGGCAGTGGTCGGACACGCAGACCGTGCCGTCGCAGTAGCCGCTGGCGCAGTCGCCGTCCACGGCGCAGCCCTTGCCGACTGTGCACTTCGCGCAGCTGCCGCCGCCGCAGTCGATGGCGGTCTCGCTGCCGTTCTGGACCTCGTCGCCGCAGGCGTCGACCACGCAGATGAGCGACGTCGCGGCGCAGAAGCCCGAAGCGCAGTCACCGCCGCCAGCGCAGTTCTGCTTGACCGCGCAGGTCGCGCCGCACGGTCCGCCGCAGTCGACGTCGGTCTCGCTGAAGTCAGTTTTCTTGTCCAAACAAGCGGTTGCAACGCACTGGCTGCCGTCGCAGAACGTGCTGGAGCAGTCGCCCGGGAGGCCGCAGCCCTGGCCAACGCTGCACTTGGCGGCGCAGACGTTGCCGCAGTCCTTGTCGCTCTCGCCGGCGTCGGTCTGGTTGTCGACGCACGGGTCGCTCACGCAGTGGACGCCGTCGCAATAGCCGCTGCTGCAGTCGCTGTTTTGGCCGCAGAGCGC
>CAIPXZ010000600.1 GCA_903869075.1 uncultured Myxococcales bacterium
CGCGTCGCCACAGGGAAACGGGCGAAGTTCCGCCTCCGGTACGGCGACGCGCGGCTCCACGAGGTCCACGTGCTGCCGGTACGGCGGCTTGGCGTAGAGGTTGAACGTCTTGCGGCATACGGCCAACCGCACGCCGCGCGGAAACACGTGACCGTCGTCGTCGCGCACTTCCTTGAATGGCCCGCGGTAGATGACCGCCTGCTTGCCATCGAGGCAGGCGCCTTCTTTGCCCTTGTACGCGATGACGGTGACGCTGCGGAACTCGATGCCCTCGACGGTTTGCCAAGGTTCTGCTGTGCGCGCGACGACTTCGATGCCGTAGAGGCCGACGGCTTCAAAGGCCTGAAGGAAGTGGTCCTCCCGCATCGCACCGGAAACGCAGCCAGCCCAGAGTTCCGGGTCCTGTTGCAGGCGATCGGGCACATCCTCATCGCAGACAATATCCGAGATGACGGCGCGCCCGCCGGGGCGAAGGACGCGGTGAATCTCTTGAAAGAGCATGACCTTGTCGGACGGGCGCACGAGATTGAGCACGCAGTCTGAAACCACAACGTCTACCGACTCATCCGCCACAAGCGGTGCACGCGTTCGCAAGTCCGCAAAGTGCGCTTCGGCCGCGGCGAGGTCTGCCATCGTGCGCACCGGATGCTCGGCGAGGAACTTGTCCGCAAGCTCCAGGTCAAGGCGCAGGTCCTGAATGCGCGCCTTGCCAAAACGGACATTATCTGGCCCGCCGTTGGCCTGGAATTGCACCTGCGCGCCGCGCGCCAAAGCGAGCATCTCATCGTTCATGTCCACGCCGATGACGCGCCCTTCGCGCCCAACGACTTGGCTCATGATGTAGACCGATTTTCCCGAGCCGGAGCCCAGGTCGAGGACGGTCTCGCCCGCCGCCACGTGACGGGTGGGATCTCCGCAGCCGTAGTCGCGTTCCAGAACGTCGTTCGGAATGATTGTGAGCAGTTGTTGGTCGTAGTCGACAGGACAGCATAAGCCGATGTCGCGCCTGGCGCCGTCGCCGTAGACGCGAAGGACCGCGGCCTCAAAGTTGAGCGAGGGTGCACCCATGAGAACCTCCAGAAAATGATGAGCGATGAATCACAGTCGGGCTGCGCTAGGCGGGACGCGCCGTCGTCAGCACGGCCTTGACGATGAGCAGCGTCCAAGGCGCGCCGTGCAGGAACAGGTCAAACCAGTCGATGGGCTTGACCAGCTTACCGGCAAACAGCATCCCGAGCTTCTCCACGATGTGCGGCGGCGTGAACGGGGCGAGCCCAAGTGTCAGACAAGCCAGAATGACCATTTCCCAAGGCAACGCGGCGATTGTTTCAGTCAGAGCCATTGGACCTCCGAGCCTCGTGGGCTCCTATGATTTCAGTTGCGGATCCGTGCCGCCCGGTGTGTGCGGCAGCGCCGGCTGTGTGGTGGGTGGAAGCTGGCCGGTCGCCGCCAGGCGCGCGAAACGACGGTACTGCAGGAAGCGCGCAAACTTACCTCGCCGCACCCACCGATCTTCGGGCGCGCCGAACACTTCTTGCAGGATGTGGCGCGTCGAAATGTCGGGCTGGAAGGCGACCGTGCAATGCGCGCAATAGGTGACGAGCCGCGTGCTCGCGAGCGCACCGCGCTTGGCCATTGCTTTGGGCGTGCGCACCAGACAGCAGGGCAGCGGATGCTTCGACGAATCCGCGTTGGCGACAGTCAGTTCCAGGCGATTGGCGAGCGCGTTGAAATGCTGCTGTTGGCCCTTGTCGATCCGCGCCGAGCACGGGTGGTGCACGACCGCTGGCGTTGCAAGCGGGCGCGGACCCCAATCGTGTTCCGCCAGCAGTCCATACAGGGAGGTAACGCGAACGCCGGGAACCGCCAACGCGCCGAATTGCACGGCACAGTTGCCACACGCAGTGATGATTTCCTCCGTGCCCGCGTCGCGCAGCTTGCGCCGCGTCAGCGCTCGCCCACGTTCGGCCGCGCCAGGCGATGCGAACTTTTCCAGCGGCATACCGCAGCAATCGGACCAGAGTTCCACCTCGGGATCGCGCTCGCGCAGCCAGCGATAGGTGCGCATCACCAGCTCTGGATCCGCCGCCGTCAGCGAACAGCCCGGGTAAAACACGCGTCTTGCGCCGCGGCCGTGGGTGAACGGCCAGGAGACACGCAAGCGGTATTCGAGGTCGGTGAGCCACGCGCCCAACCGTTTGCCAAGTCCAACGCCAGCGGCGCGCACCCGTGCAACAATGCCGGTACGCGCAACGGGGCTCGGGTCAAGGGCAGTAGTGGTGGCCGAACAAGAGATGGGCATCGGTGGTCCTCGCAGCGCCAGAGCCGCGACGCGCCGAAAGGGTTCTTGGCCAGCAACCTCGGTACTTCCAGCGACTGCAAACGCAGGTTTGCGCGCAGCTGGTGAATCGTTCATGCCCCGACTGGCTCAAGCGGCGGCGGCAATCGGTTGCGCTGATGTGGCGCACGTGGCTA
>CAIPXZ010000601.1 GCA_903869075.1 uncultured Myxococcales bacterium
CGTCATGCCCGGGTGGTTCATGTACGCCGCGCGCACAGTGAACGGCCCGACCGCGAACGGCTCCATCGCCACGTCACGCACCGTAATGGTTGCCGCCATGTCGCCCAGCGCGACCGGAAAATACTCGTGATCCATCTGGCCGCGCAGGACTTTTTCCAGCGGCTTTTCGGTCGAGTGCGGGCCAAAAACGTTGACGCGGTTGCCGGGAACGAACGCGGGCGTAAAGAAGGGGAAGCCCTGGATGTGGTCCCAATGTGTGTGGGTAATCAGCAGGTTGACGTCCAGCGGCCGCCCCGCCGAGCCCGCTTGCATCGCCACGCCGAGCGCGCGGATGCCCGTGCCAGCGTCGAGGATGATCTGCGTGCCGCGGTAGTTGAGTGACACGCACGGCGTGTTGCCGCCGTAGCGCAGCGTGCCCGGACCCGGCGAGGCGATCGAGCCGCGCGCGCCCCAGAAAGTCAGCACCGCTTTGTTCAGCTGCTGGCGGACGATATTGCGCAAGGCCGCCGCATCAAACGGTTTTTGCAGGTACGCGGACGCGCCCATCTCCATCGCTTTGCGCTTGTCGCTGGCGTACGCCTTGGCCGACACGACGACAATCGCGGACCGCTGCGTCGCCGGCAGCGCGCGCAGGCTCTGCAGCACCTGATAGCCGTGCAATTTCGGCATCATCAGGTCGAGCAGGATAATGTCCGGCGGGTCGCGCTGGGCCATTTGCACGCCGAGCTCGCCATCGGCGGCGAACGAGATCTCGTGGCCGTCGGCACGCAAAATTGTCGCAATCAATTCGCGGATATCGGGCTGATCCTCGACGACGAGAATGCGCCCCGACCGTTTGTTCGTTGGTGAATTCGTCGCCAAGCTCTTGCCCCCCAATTCCGCACCTGAAGCGCTACCGTAGCCCCGCTTGGCGTTTCGCGCAAGAATCAAGCGTGTCAACGCACCTTCACACGCTTCAGATAGTCATCCAAGGCGTTCAACGCGTGGCGCACCGCCGCCGAATCCCTTTCCCGCGCGCCGACTTCGATGTCGCGCCCGATGCGACTGATGACGTCGAAGCCATAACTGCCACCCGATCCTTTCATGCTATGCCCGAGCAGGCGGATCGGCGCAAAATCGCTGATCTTCAGCGCGTTTTCGATCGTGACGACGTCCTCTTGACGATGTTCCAAAAAACCCGGGATGAGGGTGAGGAGCAACGGATCGACTTCGACCTCAATCGGCCCGCCGTCGGGGGTGACGGCGTGCGGCGTGCCGAAGAATAGCTCTGTCAGGACCTCGATCAGCCGCGCGCGGCGCAGCGGCTTGGCCAAAAAGGCGTTGCAGCCCGCTTGCAGGCTCTCGGCGCGCGCCTCTTCCAACGCATGGGCCGTCACGGCGATGATCGGCGTGGCGGTCAGGTTCAACTCCGCTTCCAGCCTGCGGATTTCCCGGGTCGCCGCCAGCCCGTCCATGACTGGCATCTGCAAATCCATGAGGATCGCGTCAAATTGCCCGTCGCGCCACCGTTCCACCGCCTCGGCGCCGTCCTCCGCCGTCTCGACGTGCCAGGCGGTATCGCGCAAGAACGCCTCCATCAGCCGCAGGTTGTCGGACGCGTCGTCAACAACCAGCACGGCGCGCGAAGTCGACGCGAGTTCAACGACTTGCGCCGCGACCGGCGCATCGTGCGCGCGCTGCATGCCCAGCGCGCCCGCCAGCGCCTCCAGCAGCGCGCGCTGGCGCACCGGCTTGCGCAGGATCACCGCCACCGCCGATTCCTGGCGCCGCCGCATGTCCTCCGAGTCTTCACTCGCCTTGGTCAGCGCGATGCGCGGCGGCTGCAACAGCCCGGCGTCGGCGATGCGCTGCACCGCGGCGAAGCCGTCGATCTCGCCCATGTCCGCGTCCAGCAGCAGCAATTGGCACGGCCGGCCGGCCTCCTCGGACGCCCGCAGCTGCGGCACAAGCGCGGCAAAGCTGCCGACCTCGGTGACAATCGCGCCAGTCTGCGCCAGCTGCCCGCCCAGCGTCTGGCGGAAGATCGGCTGCCCGCCGGCGACCATCACCCGGCAATGATGCAGCTTTTGCGCCAGCTCCGGGTCGGCGCTTAGCGCCTGCGGCAGCGACCAGCCTACCGTCGTCAGGAACGGCAGCGGCACGTCCACGTGGAACGTGCTGCCTTCATCGACGACGCTCTTGACCGTCAGCCGCCCGCCCATCTGCTCGACAAGCTGCCGCGAAATCGCCAAGCCGAGGCCTGTGCCGCCGTGGCGCCGCGTCGAAGACGTGTCCGCTTGGGTGAAACTCTCGAAAATTACCTCCACTTTGTCCGGCGGGATGCCGCAGCCGGTGTCGCGCACTTTCAGGTGCAAGCGGTCGGGGCCGACGACGTCGACATACAGCTCGACGTAACCGAAGTCCGTGAATTTCACAGCGTTGCCGAGCAAGTTCACAAGCACTTGTCGCAGCCGCTGCGGGTCGCCGACCACCGTCGACGGCAGCGCCGGGTCGAGGTGGCAGACGATTTCAAGGTGCTTGGCGTACGCCCGCGGCGCCAGAAAATCCACACCCTGTTCTGCCAGCTCGCGCAGGTCGAATTCCAGCGCGTCCAGCTCCATCTTGCCGGCTTCGATTTTCGACAAATCGAGGATATCGCTGATGATTTCCAGCAAGTGATCGCCCGCCTCGCGGGTCGTCCGCAGGTAACGCCGCTGGTCCTCGTTCAGATCGCTCGCGCCGATCAGCTCAGCCATGCCGAGGATCACGTTCATCGGCGTGCGGATTTCATGGCTCATGTTGGCAAGGAATTCGCTCTTGGAGCGGTTCGCCGCCTCCGCCGCGTCCCTGGCGGCGGTCAGTTCGGCCTCCGCGCGCATCCGTTCGCTCACGTCGCGGCCGATGATGGAGTAGAACCGGCTCTCGCGGTCCTGCCACATCGCCAGCGAGACCTCGAGGTCCATGCGCTCGCCCGAGCTGCGGCGGCCGGCACAGCGCCGCGTTTGGCCGAGCCAACCGGCGATGCGCTGGGCGAATTCACGCGTGTCGTCCGTGCCCGCCGCGAGCTCCGGCAGCAACAGCTCCAGGCGCGCCCCGAGGATCGCCGACTCCGGATAGCCGAAAAACGTCGTAGCCGCTTGATTCCACTGGACGATTCGCCCCTCCGCGTCCACCGTCAGGATCGGGTCAATCGCCGACTCGGTCACCGCACGCAGCCGCTCGCGCGACGCCCGGAGCTGCTCGTCCATCCGCCGCCGCTCGGCGATGTCGCGGTTGAGCGCCTGGTTGGCCAGGGCCAGCTCATGGGTGCGATCGGCGACCCGCTGCTCCAGCTCCAACTGTGCGTTTCGCAACAAGGTTTCCGCACGATGCAGCCGGCTCGCCGACCACAGGATGCCGGTGATGCCAATCGCCAGCAGCAGCACGGTGCTGATCATCGCCGCCGCGTTCGGCTGGTACCACTTCGCCGCCACGGCGTGATCGTGCAGCAGCATCAGCGACGGGATCGCCACCAGGACCGCCAGCAGCAGCCGCCGCAGCCACACCGCCGTCGGACCGCCGCCCAGCAGCCAGCGATAGGGCATCACCTGCAGCGGCGAGGCCATCCGCGCGGCGACGAGCGACAGGACGATGATCGCCGACGGCACGCGCAGGTGCAGCGGCGACACAACCGAGCTGACAAGCGTCGGCCCAAAAAACCAGCCGATCAGGCTCGTCAGCGCCGGCGGCAGCGCCGCGACCGCGAGCATCGCCGAGAACCGCGTGAACTGCGGCCGCTCGGCCGCCAACCGGCTCAGCGCCAGCAGCCAGACAGCCGCCACGCACGCCGGCGTCGGCTCGAGATCCGTCGGCAGCGGCCACAGCACGCGGCAGACGTCAAAAGGCCAGTGCACCGCGAGCCACAGCCCGGCAAACGTCGCGGCCAGCAACGGAAAAGCGAGCAGTGCGTAGCGCACGCGCTGCGGCACGTGCAGCGGGCTGCCTGGCTCGTCGCCGAGGTGCACGAACGCGATCAGCAGCAGGTTCACCGCCGACAGCGGCGGCTGGATCGCCGGCAGACCGAGCAGCGCCAGCGACACGCCGAGCGCGGCGACGATCGCCGCCAGCGACGCGCCGCCCACGGCCAGCCATTTACGGCGCCGCGCCTCGACTTGCAGCAGGTCCGGCGTGACGGCGACGGTCATCGGTTCCCAGATCATTCGGCGTGCGTGCCGCGCCAGCTGGCCGTGGCGCCACGCGACGCCAGCCCCAACTGCAGACAGCGTTCGTGCCGCAAATACCCGGTGCCGTCAACTCTTGCGCGCAGTCTCAAGTAATTGCGCGCTTTTGGCCTCAAGCGCCGCGGCGTTCGCGTGGTAAGTACGCCAATTCGCAGTGGCAATCCGATCCGCAAGGTCGCCAGTAACCGCTTGGCCAAGCAGCGCTTGCACGGCCGCGAGGTCCTCCGGATCCACGTATTTGGGTGGAATTCGCGTGTTCCGCAGGTGCTGCAGCGTCGCAATGTGCACGAGTTGCACCGTCGGGTGGGGGGATCGCCGCCAAAAACCAACGAGTTTTTGTGGATCCGCCGCCGAATACGCCATGTTTGGGTGGAAAGCCACGGCGTAGTAGAGCGGCTCACGCGCTTGCGCGTGCACGAGCGCAGTCGCGCGTTCGGCGGCGCGACGCACACTGCGTTCGAAGGCGCTGGCATCCGCGGTCGCGTCAGGACAGAGCAGCAGGCCAATTTCACAGGGAATTTCCGGTCCCAGCGCACCGCGATGCAGCGCCACGAGCGCGGCGGTCAGGCGGTCTTCCAAGTCGTCAGGGGTGGACTCCAACACATCGCGCCACAGCTTGCCTTGCTCGCGGCACTGCCTGGCAAACGGACAGATGCCAAAGGCTTCAATCACTTGCAGCTGCCATGCGGCGTTTTTGTCGAGGACTTTTTGGTGTAGCTGGTGCGGCACGCGAGCCTCCGGCGTCCTAACTTGTCGCAGGACGGCGCGGCGCGCAAGCATTGCGGCGCACGTCGCGAGCGGCTAGCGTTGGGCCCAGACGCGGCCGCTGCTCATGCCGCCCGGAGGACGATCGCCATGGCTGAGTTGGAGAATCCGTTGCTGGCACCGAGCGCGCTGCCGCAGTTTGACCGCATCACGCCGGCGCATGTGGTGCCGGCGGTGGCGCAGGTTTGTGCTGAAATGTCAAAAGGTTTAGCAGAGTTGGAAGCGAACGTCGTGCCGAGCTGGCAAGGCCTCGCGGTGCCGCTGGAGCGGCTGCAGGACCGACTGGGGCGCGTGTGGGGCACCGTTGGCCACCTGATGGGCGTGGCCAACAGTCCGGAGCTGCGCGCCGCGCACGACGCCGCGCAGCCGCAGGTGATCGAGGTGTCGATGGCGACGAGCCAATCACGGCCGCTGTACGAGGCGTGGAAAGCGCTGCGCGATGGCCCGCAGTGGCCGCAGCTGAATGCGGCGCAGCGGCGCATCGTGGCGTGCAATGTGCGGGATGCCGAGCTGTCAGGCGTGGCGCTCGATGGCCCGGCGCGCGAGCGCTTCAACGCGATCCAGCTGCAGATGGCGGAGCTGGCGACGCAGTTTTCCAACCACGTGCTGGACGCGACGAAGGCGTGGTCGCTCGATCTCACGCAAGCCGACGACGTCGCCGGGCTGCCGCCGAGCCTGCTGCGCTTGGCGGCGCAGATCTGGCGCGAGGCGCATCCGGAAGCGCCGGCGAGCGACGACGCGGCGACGCACGGACCCTGGCGGATCACGCTGGACACGCCGCTGGCGGCGCCGTTCCTGCAGCACAGCCGCCAGCGCGCCCTGCGCGAGCGCGTGTATCGGGCGAGCGTGACGCGCGCGAGCCAGCCGCCGTTTGACAACACGCCGCTGCTTGACGCGATCCTCGGCCTGCGGCTGGAGTTGGCGAATTTGCTGGGTTTTGCCGACTACGCGGCGCTGTCGCTGACGCAAAAGATGGCGGCGCAGCCCGATACCGCGCTGGCGCTTCTGGAGCAGCTGCGCGGCCAGTCGTTGGTGGCGGCGGGCGGTGACCTGCAGGACCTGCGCGATCTGGCGCTGGCGGCGGCGGCGCCGGAGGCGACTGACCTGCAGCCGTGGGACGTGGCGTTCTGGGCGGAGCGGCTGCGCGAGGCAAAATACAGCTTCAGCGACGAGGAGTTGCGGCCGTATTTCGCGCTGCCCAACGTGCTCGACGGCCTGTTTGCCCTGGCGCAGCGGCTGTTTGGCGTGACGATTGTTGCCGCCGATGGCGAGACGCCGGTCTGGCACCCGGATGTGCAATTCTTCCGGGTGCAGGATGCCCGCGGGCAGACGATCGCCAGCTTTTTCCTCGATCCGTACAGCCGGCCGGCGCACAAGCGCGGCGGGGCGTGGATGGATGAGTGCGTTGGGCGCAGTAGCGCGCTGGCGCAGCCGACCGAAGCCGTGCGTCTGCCGGTGGCGTATTTGGTGTGCAACCAAACGCCGCCCGTGGGCGAGGTGCCGTCGCTGATGACATTTGGCGAAGTCGAGACGCTGTTCCACGAATTCGGCCATGGTTTGCAGCACATGCTGACGCAGGTTGCCGAGGGCATGGCGAGCGGCATTCGCAATATCGAGTGGGATGCCGTGGAGCTGCCGAGCCAGTTCATGGAAAATTGGTGCTATCACGCGCCGACCTTGCGCGGCTTGACGCGCCACTACCAGACCGGCGAGCAGCTGCCGATGGCGCTGTTCGACCGGATTCTGGCGGCTCGGACCTACCGCGCCGGCTCGGACATGCTGCGGCAAGTGCTGTTTGCGCTTACGGACTTGGCGCTGCATCACGGCTACCAGCCGGGGCAGGGCGAGACGCCGTTTGACGTCTATCGCGCCGTTGCCGCCCGTGCGACGGTGTTGCCGCCGCTGCCCGAGGACCGCTTTTTGTGCGCCTTTAGCCACATCTTTGCCGGCGGCTACGCGGCCGGTTATTTCAGCTATAAGTGGGCAGAAGTGCTGAGCGCGGATGCGTTCGCCGCTTTTGAGGAAGCCGGATTGGACGATCCGACGCAAGTCGCTGAGACGGGCCGGCGTTTTGCCGACACCGTGCTCGGTTTGGGTGGCAGCGCGCATCCCGCAGACGTCTTCCGCGCGTTTCGCGGCCGCGATGCCACGACCGACGCGCTCTTGCGCCACGCCGGCTTGAGCCAGGCGGCGTAGCGGCCGCCTCATTGGGGCTTTTTCCCGGCGCTAAACCAGCGTAGGATGAAGCCATCGACAACCATGCCGCCCTCGGCAGAAGAGCAGAAAATGGACGCCAAGCCCGCTGCGCCGCGCCGCAATTCCCGCAAGGGGGCGCGCAAGTCTGCGCCAATGCAAGCAAATTCTGCCGGAGTCGAGCCGCCCAGCACTGAGGCTGGACGCACCAGTGCGCGGCCGCTGAGCGACTCGCTCACCAGCGACGCCGGCTTTTTCCAGGATCTCGCAGAGACGATTCACGAAGCCCTGTATGTCACCGAAATTCCGTCCGGCGTGATGAGCTACACAAATCCGGCGTTCGTGCGGCTTTTTGGCTTTGGAATTGCCGAGCTGGCTCGGGATCATCAGCTGTGGCGCAGAGTCATTCACCCGGATGACCTCGAGCACGTCGAGCACGTGGTTGAGCGCATTCAGCACGATCAGGCGACAAATCCGTATCGGATTCGCCGGGTTGACGGCGTGTGGCGC
>CAIPXZ010000602.1 GCA_903869075.1 uncultured Myxococcales bacterium
ACAACGGTCTGCAGGTGCCGTCGGCGCCGCCCGGCAGCACCAGCACCACCGTCACGGACATCCGCCTGCGCGGCAGCTTCAGCGGTCTGGCGTTCAATGCCACCCAGCCGCAGGCCATCACGCCAGCGACGCCGCCCATGGACGCCGTGTCCACGCCCGGCAATCCGCCCAGCGACGGGATGCTGCTGACGTTTGAGCCTGACGCGCGGCCGCAGAGCTTTGATCACCTGCGGCTGATCGTCTCGCCGACGGCAGTCACGAACGCGCAAGTGTACCAGTGTCCGGATGGCCACCTGCAGGTAGGCGGGGTGATGACGGTGCGGGAGTATGTGCCGCCGCCGCCGTAGCCGCGCCCATTCCCCCTACCCCCGCAGCCGCGCTTCCAGCCCTTCCAGCTCGTGCCACAGCTCCGCCGGGAGCTTGTCGCCAAACTTCGGGTAGTGCTCCGCGCGCACGTCCGCGATCTCCTTGACCCAGCCCTCGTGGTCGACCTTGAGCAGCTCCGCCAGGTCTTCCTTGCTCACGCCGTCCGGGCGGTCAAAGCCGTCGACGGTCGGCATGATGCCGATGTCGGTCTCGACGAACTTGCCGGTGCCTTCGCACTGCTCGAAGATCCACTTGAGCACGCGGCTATTTTCGCCGTAGCCCGGCCACAGCCAGCGGCCTTCCTGGGTCTTGCGGAACCAGTTGACGAAGAAGATCTTCGGCAGCTTGGCGCCCTCTTTCTGGCCCAGCTTGATCCAGTGCTTGAAGTAGTCGCCCATGTGGTAGCCGCAGAACGGCAGCATGGCAAACGGGTCGCGGCGCACGGTGCCGGCCTTCAAATCCAGCGCGGCGGCGGTGACTTCCGAGCCGACGATGGAGCCGAGGAACACGCCGTGGTTCCAGCTGCGCGCCTGGTGGACGAGCGGGATGGTGCTGGGGCGGCGGCCGCCGAACAAGATGGCGCTGATGGGCACGCCGGCGGGATCCTGCCACTCGCTGGCGATCGCCGGGCACTGGCTGGCGGGCGTGGTGAAGCGCGAATTGGGGTGCGCGGCGGGCTCTTTTTTGTCCCAAATCCGGCCCTTCCAGTCGATGACTTGGCCTTCCGGCGGGTCGTAGCCGATGCCTTCCCACCACACGTCGCCGTCGCTCGTCAGCGCGACGTTGGTGAAGATCGTGTTGGATTCCACCGACTTCATGGCGTTGGGGTTGGACAGCGTCGACGTGCCCGGCGCGACGCCGAAGAAGCCGAATTCCGGGTTGATGGCGTACAGCTGGCCGTCCTTGCCGAACTTCATCCAGGCGATGTCGTCGCCCACGGTCTCGACCTTCCAGCCCGGCACCGTCGGCACCAGCATCGCCAGGTTGGTCTTGCCGCACGCGCTGGGGAACGCCGCGCAGACGAACTTGACCACACCCTTGGGGTTGGTCAGCTTCAAGATGAGCATGTGCTCGGCCAGCCAGCCCTCATCGCGCGCCTGCACGGACGCGATGCGCAGCGCCAGGCACTTTTTGCCCAGCAGCGCGTTGCCGCCGTAGCCGGAGCCGTAGGACCAAATCAGCCGCTCTTCCGGAAAGTGCGAGATGTACTTCTTGTCCAGCGGCGCGCACGGCCACACGCCGTGATCGCTCTCCCCCGGCGCCAGCGGCTTGCCCACCGAGTGCAGGCACGGCACGAATTCGCCATGGTCGCCCAGCACATCCAGCACGTGGCGGCCGACGCGGGTCATCATGTGCATGTTGGCGACGACGTACGGGCTGTCGGTGATTTCCACGCCGATCTTGGCGATCGGCGAGCCGACCGGGCCCATCGAGAACGGGATGACGTACAGCGTGCGGCCGGCCATGCAACCGTCGTACAGCGCGCGCATCTCGAGCTTGAGCGCGTCCGGGTCCATCCAGTTGTTGGTCGGACCGGCGTCGTTCTTGTCGCGGCTGGCGATGTAGGTGCGGTTCTCGACGCGCGCCACGTCCGACGGGTCGGAGCGGAACAGGTAGCTGTTGGGCCGCTTGGCGTGGTTGAGCGGCGTGGCGAGGCCTTCGGCAATCGTCTGGGCGATCATCCGCTCGTACTCGTCGCGCGAGCCGTCGCACCATTCGACCTGGGCGGGCTTGACCATGCGGGCGACTTCGTCGACCCAGTTGAGCAATTTCTGGTTGGCTGTTGGCAATGTCATGGTGTCCTCGTGGGGTAAGAGCGGCGTCCGGCAGGCAGGCGCAACGTGAGTTGGCGTACAAGAACGGGCTTGGAATTGCGTCCCGCGGGTGTGCCCGACGCCGCCTGCGAGGGGCCGCGAGCGTACGGCACATGGCCAGCAAATTCAAGGTAGGCAAAGGCCTTGGCACCCGTGCAGTGTGACGACCGCATGACAATTGCCGGCGCGGCGGCGGTGCGATCCGCGGCGTGCGGCGTAAGATCCCCGCGGTCGGCAGGAGGTCGCGATGGTCGGTAAACCCGGGAAAAATGCAGCTTGGCTTGTCGCGCTGGTGCTGGCGGGCGCGCCCGGCTGCGCGACACAAAACGCCACAGCGGCAGCGGCAGATGCCGGCGGTGACGCGGCGGTCAGCCAGTGCATCGGCGTCAAGCCGGCAGCCGCGGCGTGGACAGCCGTGCCGGGGCCTGAAGGCGTGACCGGCGTTGCCGCGCCGGTGCTGGGCGCCGCCGCGCCGGCGTTCGCGCTCACCGATTTCCAGCCACAGAGCTGCGGTTTTGGCGCTACCTACGGCCTGCAAGCCGCCAGCGGCAAGGTCACGGTCGTCGCGCTTTTCGCCGGCTGGTGCAGCTATTGCGTCGCACAGTCCGGCAAGCTGGAGCAGATGCGGCTGGAGCTGCAAAAAGCCGGCTACGACCTGCAGTTTATCACGGTGAACAAGGCGGACGCTGTCGCCAACCAGGAGGCGCTCGTCGACCAGTGCGCGTTCGCGCTGCTGCAGGACACGGACGCCGTCAACGCCTACGCGCGCCTCGGCGCCAACAAGGACGACTTCCTGATCTTCGGCCGCGACGGCCGGCTTTTCGACTACCTGCCGTCGGACGGCCAGCGCATCACCAACCTCTCGGTCCACGAGGGCTACAACACCTTGCACGCGGCGATCGTCGCCGCGGCGGCCAGCACCCCGTGAAGCGGCTGGCGCCGTTGCTGCTGCTGGTGGCGTGTGGCAGCGCCGCGCCGGAGGACCCGCAGGTGACCGCCGGCCGCGCCGTCTACCAGCGCTACTGCGCGCTGTGCCACGGCGATAACGGCCAAGGCTATGTCGCTGACGCCGCCAATGCCTTGACCAACCAGCACTTTTTGGCGGATGCCAGCGACGAATTCCTGCGCGCCGCCCTCATCCGCGGCCGGCCGGGCACGCCGATGTCGCCGTCGGGCGCCGGCCTCGGCGGTCCACTGACCGACGCACAAGTCGAACAAGTCATTGCGTTCTTACGCTCCTACCAGACCGCGCCGCCGTCTTCCCTCGCGGACGTGCAGGTGGCCGCGGGCGCTGTCGCGCGGGGCCAAGCCGTCTACAACGTCGAGTGCGTCAGCTGCCACAACGTCCAGGGCGTCGGCAAGCCGTACATGGGCATCGCCAATCCGGAATTCCTCGCCACGGCCAGTGACGCCTACCTGCGCGCGGCGATCGCCTGGGGCCGGCCGGGCACGCCCATGCCGGCGTACGCGGCGACGCAGACAAACCAGGCCATCGACGATCTGGTGGCGCTGATCCGCAGCTGGCAGCAGTCAACCGTCGAGGGGCCGAGCCAGCTGCCGACGCGGGATCTCGGCGAAGTTGTGCAGAATCCCCAAGGTCCGCCCCCGGCTTTTGCCAGCCAGCCGGGCCGCTACGTGCCGGCGGCGGACCTCAAGGCGGCGCAGGACGCCGGCGCGCGGCTTGTGCTGCTGGACGCGCGGCCGCCGGCGGATTACCCGAATTTTCACCTGCCCGGCGCGCTTTCCACGCCGTTCTACGCCGTGGCCGACTACCTGCCGCAGCTGCCCAAGGATGCGTGGATTGTGACGTATTGCGCCTGCCCGCACGCAGAATCCGGCCAGGCGGCGGACACGCTGCTGGCCAACGGTTACACGACGGTCAAGGTGCTGGACGAGGGGATTTTGTATTGGAAAGCGCAAGGCTGGCCGCTGCACACCGGCGTCACGCCGTAGCGGCTACTGCCGCGCGCAGCCGAGCAAAATGTCGACCTGCGCCTTGGTATCCGCCGTCACCGCCTTGCACGTCAGGCCGCAGAGCAGGATCTTGGTCGGCTTGAGCGGGTCGTCGTAGTGCCAGCCGCCGGTCGTCGGGTCGCACTTTGTCTCGTCATTCACGTACTTCAGCAGCGTCTGCGTGCCGGCGCCGTTGGTGGTCTGGACGTTGACCTTGGTGAAGTCGACGGGCTGGCCGCCGGTCGGCGCCGGGATGGCGTATTGGCAGCCGAGCGCCTTGCCCTGAATCGCCTTGAGCGCCGCGCCGAACTGCGCGACGACGTTGCCGCCGGTGTCGACGACAAAAGCCGCGTTGGTGCCGCCGCCCGCGGCGATGCCGTTGAGCGAGCTGAGCGAGCTGCCGACGCCGATGACGAACGTCAGGACCTTGGGCGAGCCCGAGACGGCCGCCGCGGCGATCGCCGCAATCGACGGGATGTCCTGCGGGCTGCAGTCGGTCGGGTCGCCGTCGGTCGCCAGCACAACGACGACGGTGTGCGTCGGGTTCTGCGTGGCCCACGTCTGCGCGTACTGGATCGCGCCGCTCAGAGCCGTCGCCGTCGGCGTCGAGCCGTTGGGGCTGTGGGCGTTGATCGAGTTGATGATTTTGGCGCCGTTGCCCGGCAGCGCGGCGATGCCGACGTCCGGCGTCGCGTAGTCGCCGACGGTGCACGAGGAGCCGCCGCCGCCGCCGCTGCACAAAATGCAGGTGCTGCCGAGGCAGAGTCCGCCGCCGTTTTCGCACGCGGTCTTGTTGGCGCTGCCGCTGCAGGTCGACGGGCAGCTCATGCCGGTGCCGGACAGCGGAAAGTACTGGATGCCCACGCCAATGCCGGCCGACGCCGGGTCGTTGACGAAGGTCGTGAAGGCCTGGCTGATGGCGTCCCACTTGGTCGCGCCGGTGCCGGTGGTGTCCGTCATGGAGCCGGACTGGTCCATCATGATGAACAGATCCAACGGGATGAGCGTGGCGGTCTGCGTGCTCGACGCGCACTCGCAGGCGCTGTTCACGCACTTGGCGTTGTCGCAAATCAGCCCGCACGAGCCGCAGTGGTTGGGGTCGTTGGTGATGTTCACTTCGCAGCCGTCGTCGACGATCTTGTTGCAGTCGGCCCAGCCCGGATCGCACTTGAGCGTACACGCGGCGCTCAGGCAGCGCGGCGCGGCGTTGGGGCCGCCGGGGCATTCGGTGGCGCAGTCGCCGCAGTGGCTCTCGTCGCCGTCGGTGTTGGTGTCGCAGACAAGCGGGTCGCTCTTGCAGACCTGCCAGCCCGGGTCGCACGCCGCCGCGCACGCGGAGTTGACGCACGCCGGTGTGCCGTTGGGCACATCGCCGCAGACCTTGTCGCAGCTGCCGCAATGGGACGGGTGCGTGGTGCTGTCGATTTCGCAGCCATTCTTGGCGTTGCCGTCGCAGTCCAAGAAGCCGGTGTGGCAGCTGTAGCCGCAGACGCCGGCGTTGCAGGTGGCGTCGGCGTTGGCAGCCGCGGCGCAGGCGGGCACGCAGCTCTGGTCGTTGCCGTCGCCGGTGCCCAAAGTCGTTTCCGATGCCGACGCGGTGCTGTCCAAGCCGGTCTTGCCGGCGTCAGGCAGCTTGTAGACGCCGCCGCCGCCGCCGCCCGTCGGAAGATTGCTGCACGCTGCTGCCGCAAGCACCAGCAACGCATACCCACCAAGCCGAGCCATCCGACGCATTACACTGGTTTTTTCAGTCACGGGTGCACTCACTGTGGGGGGCGATGCGGCAAAATTGCCACTGCTGGTATCCTACGCATCCACGGACGCGCCGGCAAGCACGCACAGCGCTATGGGTTTTTGGCCTTTTCATTTCTTTACATTTGCTCACGGCGCCGCTCACGGCTCCACGCGGCGCTCCAGCTTCGGCAGCTCCGGCGGCGGCGGCGGATGCGGGTCCTCCAGCGCTTCATCCGCCGGCGCGTTGGCCGGCTCCGGATCCACCGGCGCCAAGCCCGGCGCGGGCGGCAGCGCGGCGTCAAACAGGTGCGGTAAACGCGGCAGCGGCCGCACCGGCACACGCTCAAGGGCAATCCGCATGAATTCCGTCCACATCGGCACCGCCAGCGTGCCGCCCGTGGCCTTGGGCATCGGCTTGCGATCGTCGTAGCCGATCCACACAACCGCGCAGAGATCCGCGGAAAATCCGGCGAACCACACGTCGCGCCCGCCGTTCGAGGTGCCCGTCTTGCCCACCACCGGCCGTCCGGCTTTTTGCGCCTCCTTGCCCGAACCGCGGCGCACGACGTCGCCCAGCATGTCCGTCAGCTGCCGCGTCGTGTCCTCGCGCAGCAGCTGCTGGCCGGGCTCGCGCTTGGCCAGGTACAGGTCCTTGCCGGCGCGATCGACGATCCGCGTCACCAGGATCGGCTCTGCGACCTTGCCGCCGTTGGCGATCGTCGCATAGGCATTCGCCAGCTCCATCGGCGCCACCGACGACGCGCCCAGCGCCAGCGGCAGCCGGGCGTCCAGCTCGCTCTGGATGCCGGCGCGCTTGGCAAAATCGGCAACGCGCTCGGGACCGACCTTGTCCGCCACCGCCACGGCGATCGAGTTGATCGACTGCGCCAGCGCATCCCGCATCGCGTGCGGCTGGCCGTCGTAGCGACCGCTGAAGTTGCGCGGCGTCCACGGCTTGCGGCCGGCGGGAAAGCTGCGCGCCTCGTCCACCATCTCGGTTTCCGGTGTAATCAAGCCGGCTTCCAGCGCCGCGCCGTAGACGAACGTCTTGAACGTCGAGCCCGGCTGCCGCCGCGCCTGCGTCGCGCGGTCAAACGGATGCAGCGCAAAATCGTCGCCGCCCACAAGCGCGCGCACAAGCCGCGTCTCCTGCTCGATCGCCACGAGCGCCGCCTGCGGCCCCATTTCCGGCGACAGCACCACGCGCTGCTCGGTCTTTTCAAGCACCGAAACGCGCACAAGGTCGCCGCGCTCAAACAGCTTGCCCAGCGTCTCCACCGTCGCCGCGCCGCCGCCGGTCTTGTCGGCTTCTTGCGGCCGGCCATAGCGCGCCAGCGCCGCCCACGGCAGCAGGCCCTCGCGCGTACCCAGCGCCAGCGTGTAGGCCTTCGCCGTCGCGTCGCTCGCCAGCACGATGCCCAGCAGCGTGCGCCCCGGCACCAGCAGCTTGTCCTGTTGCGTCACAAGCTTGGCCCGGCCGTCGGTCAGCGCCGCGTCGTCGTCGTAGTGCTTGACCGGCGCCAGCGACTTGTAGCCGCGGTCGATCTTGCCCAGGCCGTTCTGCACCGCCAGCTCCGCCGCGCGCTGCGTCGCCACGTCCATCGCCACTTCAATGCGCAGCCCGGCGCACGCCAGCGTCGCGCGATCGGTCTTGGTCAGCACGAACCGCCGCACCGCCTCGGCGTACCACGGCCCAACGTCCAGCGGGCTGTCGTGGCCAAATTTGGGCATCGGCGCGGCGTTGGCGCGGTCAAACGCCGGCTGGTCGATGTACGCGTGCTTGAGCATCTGCCCCAGCACGTACTGCCGCCGCTCCTTGGCCGCGTCCGGGTGCTTGAGCGGTGAGAACCGCGCAGGACTGTTGACGATCCCCGCCAGCAGCGCCGCCTCCGCGACATCGACCTGGCTGACCGACTTGCCAAAGTAGAACCGCGCCGCTTCCTCGGCGCCATAGCGGCCGTGGCCAAAATAGACCTCGTTGAGGTACAGCGACAAGATCTCGTCTTTGCTCAGCTTTTGCTCCAGCTTGCGCGCCAACACAAGCTCTTTCAGCTTGCGCGTCACGGTCTTGGTGCGGTCCAAAAACCGCGTCTTGGCCAGCTGCTGGGTAATCGTCGACGCGCCCTGGGCGTAGCGACCGCGCACGATGTCGGTCCAGATCGCCCGGCCGACGCCCACCAGATCCAGGCCGGGGTGCGAATAGAACGCCGCGTCCTCGGCGCAGACCATCGCGCCGCGCATCACCGGCGGGATGCGCTCGGGCGGCACGACGGTGCGGATCTCGTCGCCAAAGACCGCGACGACCTCGCCGCTGGCGGCGACAACCCGGGAAGATTCCTTGGCAAGTTGCCGGTACGCCTCGAAAGTGAAGACGTCCGGCAGCGTCGCGTCCAGCCAGTACCACGTCACCGCCGCCACGCCGCCGGTCAGCAGCCCACCGACGAGCGCCAGCGCCAGCAGCCGCGTCAGACAGCCGCGCTTGGCCGGCTTTTCGGGCGCCGGACCGCGGGTGTTGCGCGGCGGCGCGGCTTTGGCCGGCGGGGACTTGGGCTTGGGTTCAGTGCGCTGCGCCATCGCCGGGAGTGTACCCGTTTGCAGCCGCGGCGCGAGATTCTGCGTCCGCGGCAGCTAGCAGTTGCGCCGCGCCGATCATTCTGGAATCCTGCGCACGGCGGCAATGCACGCCAAAAACGCGAGTTGAGTCCATGGCGCAAGTGACCTGTTCCAGTTGCGGTACGTCCTGGCCCGCCGGCTACCAGTTCTGCGGCCGGTGTGGCTCGTCCATGTCGGTTTCCGAGCCGCTGCCGTTCATCCCGCCGCCGCCGCCGATGGGCCCCGCGCCCAAGGAAGCTGAGGCTGGGCTGCTGTTTGACGACCCGCCGGGCGCGCAGATTTCCTATCCGGACGCGTCGATCGTCCGGCTTGTCGTGCTGCGCGGTCCGGTGCTGGAAGGCACGGCGTTTGAGCTGCCGGAAGGCCGCGTGCACATTGGCCGCTCGGCGGAGCTGGCGATGGCTGCGGATTCGCTGATGGCGCCGCGCCATTTGGCGGTCGATCGCTTTGGCGAACAGATCAACCTCGACGAAATCACCGGACCGGGCGGCGTGTTCCTGCGCATCCGCGAGCCGACGACGGTGCTGTCTGGCGAGGTGATCTTCGCCGGCGAGCAGTACCTGCTTGTGCGCTCCGGCGCCGATATTCCGGTCGAAATGGCGAGCGCTTTTGCCCCGCCGGAGACTTTTGGCACCCCGCTGCCGGCGGCGCGGCTGCACGTCACGCAGCTGCTGGCGGGCGGCCTGCCGGCGGCGCGCGAGGCGGCGGTGCAGGCGCGGCTGGCCGTGGACCCCAACGACGTCGACGCGCAGGCCATGCTGCTCGACGTCATCGCCGAGCGCAACGTGCGCGACAACCACGCG
>CAIPXZ010000603.1 GCA_903869075.1 uncultured Myxococcales bacterium
CGCCAGCATCGGGTTGGTGCCGTCGCTGACCTCGACAGCGTCGTACACGCCGCCGCCGTCGCTGTCCGCCGCCAGCGGGTTGGTCTGGAACGTGCCGATCTCGTCGGCGTCGCTCAGCGAGTCCCAGTCGCTGTCGGTCAACAGTGGATCCGTCTTCCAGGTGTGGACCTCCTCGCCGTCCTTCAGCCCATCGCCGTCGGTGTCCGGCTTGAGCGGGTCGGTCATCGCCGCCACTTCCTCGTTGTCGTCCAAGCCGTCGCCGTCGGTGTCTTTTTTGGTCGGGTCGGTCTTGTAGAGGTTCACCTCATCGCCGTCCGGCAGCGTGTCGCCATCGGTGTCCACCTTCAGCCGGTCGCTGTGGTACAGCGTCACTTCCTGCCAATCGGTCAGCTTGTCGCCGTCGGTGTCGGTCTTGTCGTCGTCGGGCTTGAGCGGGTCGGTGTGGTCGATCAGCACTTCCTGGCCGTCGCTGGCAAAACCGCCGTCGGTGTCCGCCTTGAGCGGGTCCGTCTTGGAGACCTGCAGCTCCAGGTTGTCCGGCAGCGTGTCGCCGTCGGTGTCCGCCAGCGTCGGGTTTGTCTTGTAGGTCAGGACCTCATCGCCGTCGGAAAGGAAATCGCCGTCGGTGTCCGCCAGCGTCGGCTGGGTCTTGGGCTTGCCGGGCTGTGGGAAGAGCTCGGCAAAATCGGACAAGCCGTCGCCGTCCGTGTCCTTGCGCGTCGGGTCCGTGCCGGCAGCCTGCTCATTGGCGTTGGACAAGCCGTCGCCGTCGGGGTCGCCATTGGCGCCTTGGCTCAAGCCGCCAAAATAACCGGATTCCCACGCATCATCCAAGCCGTCGCCATCGGAGTCCGCCGCGAACGCCGGTGCCGCCCACGCAAGGCCCAGGCAGACAAGGCAAACTGCGAGGTGGCGTGCGCCCATAGCTCTCCACGCGACGACGGGTGGGGGATGTCGCGTTCGTGGATTGGAGCATGAACGCCGGTTTTCGGCTAGACGAAACAGACACAGCGGCGCGATTGACCGGCGCGGCGCGTGCGCGGACACTGTCGGCCGGCCAGCGCCCGCTGGCGGGAGCCCGCGTGCAGAACGTTGAACTGCGATTGCCCATCGGCCCGCGTGAAGGGCCGCCGCCTGACGTCGACGCCGCGCTGCGCCAGGCCGCGTGCGCGGCGCTGAACGTGCCCAAGGACGCGCTGGGCGCCGTCATCGTTCGCCGTCGCTCGCTGGACGCCCGCAAGCGCCGTGACCCGACGTGGGTGTATCGCTGCGACGTCTTTGACGCCGCCGAGATCCCGCCCGACGACGCGCTGCCGCCGCTAATCCGCCCGCAGAAGCTCGCGAAACCGCACCAGAATGTGCAGCCGTTGATCGTCGGCATGGGCCCGGCGGGGCTGTTTGCGGCGCTGGCTTTTGCCGACGCCGGCGTGCGCTGCACGTTGCTGGACCGCGGCCCGGAGGTCGAAAAACGCAGCCTGGACGTGCGCGACCTGCGCGTGCACGGCAAGCTGAACGCTGAATCCAATCTCTGCTTTGGCGAGGGCGGCGCCGGCACGTACTCGGACGGCAAGCTGTACACGCGCTCCAAGCACCCGGCGGTCGCGGAGGTCTACGAACGGCTCGTGGCGCTGGGTGCGAGCCGCGAAATCCTGACCGAAGCGCACCCGCACGTCGGCACCAACCGCTTGATTCCCATGATGAAACACCTGCGGGTGGCGCTGCGCGAGGCCGGCCACGAGCTGCTGATTTCAGCGCGGATGGTCGATCTGCTCGTCGACCCGGCGACGCAGCGCGTGCGCGGCGTGCGGCTGGCGGACGGTCGCGAACTGCTGGCCAGCCATGTGATTTTGGCGACCGGCCACTCGGCGCGCGATGTATACCAGCTGTTGGCGCGGCACGGCGTGGCGATGGCGCGCAAGGACTTCGCCGTCGGCGCGCGCGTGGAGCACCCGCAGGCGCTGATCGACCAGGTGCAACTGGGCGATTTGGCTGGGCATCCGGCCGTCGGCGCCGCGGAATACCACCTGGCGCAGGACGCCTATGGCCGCGGCGTCTACTCGTTCTGCATGTGCCCCGGCGGCTTCGTGCTGCCGTCGCCGGCAAGTGAAAACCGCTTGAATGTCAATGGCATGTCCAACTCCAACCGCGGCTCGGAATTTGCCAACGCCGCGCTTGTGGCGCAGATCCGCGGCACGGAGTTCTGGCTGGAGCAGCCCGGCGACCTCGACGCGGACCCGGAATTTGGCGTGCACGTCGCCGGCGGCGCGCTGCTGGGCTTGGCGCTGCAGGAGTCCCTGGAACGACGCTGCTTTGACGCCGGCGGCGGTGGCTATGCCGCGCCGGCGGAGCCGCTGCTGGATTTTGTCCACGACCGCGCGCCGACGCGCCTGCCGGAGCGGACGTCCTACCGGCCGGGGCTGACGCTGGGGCGCATCGACCGGCTGCTGCCGGGCCGGCTGGTGATGGCGCTGCGCCAGGGCGCGCGGCAGATCGACAAGCTGCAGCTGCGCGGCTATCTGAGCGCCGACGCGGCGATTATTGGTGTGGAAACAACGACTTCCTCGCCGGTGCGGGTGCTGCGCGGCGACGACCGCCAGTCCATCAGCCACGCCGGACTGTACCCGTGCGCCGAGGGCGCGGGCTACGCCGGCGGCATCGTCAGCTCGGCGATCGAGGGCTTGGAAGCGGCGCGGACCATCCTCGCGGCCAGCTGACGGCTACTTGGGCTTGTCCAGCGGCGGCGGCGGGATCGCGTTGTTCGGCTTGGTGATCGGCCGGATCGGCGGCGGCGGGATCGTCATCGGCCGCACCCGGCGCTCCGGCGGCGCGCTGGGCGCCACGGGCTGCAAATCCGGGTGGCCAAAAGCCGTGCGATTGCCCGTCAATTCATTCTGTTGCAGCGCCGACGCCTCGATGGTCCGCAGCTCGCGCGCGTTGACGCTCGCGGGCACGGGCGCGGCGTGCGCGACCTGACCGGCGACCGTGCGCCGCGGCGCCTCGTAAATCATCAGCGAAATTTCCTTGCCCTTGACCGACACCGGGCCAATCGGCCGCACCGCCACGCGCCGTCGCGTCGCGTCGTAGCACGCTTGGGTAATGAGGAATTCGGTCTTGTGTTCCTTGCACAGCGACTCGACGCGGCTGGCGATGTTCACCGTGTCGCCGATCACCGTGTATTCCATCTTCTTGTCAGAGCCGATGTTGCCGGCGATCACCGGTCCGGTGTGAATGCCAATGCCGATGCGGATATTGACGCCGCCGATCGCCGCCTGATCGGCGTTGAAGCGGTCGAGCTCCTCCAGCATCCGGTGGCCAGCGCGCACGGCCCGCACCGCGTCGTCCGGCTTGGGGAATGGCGCACCAAAAACCGCCATCACCGCATCGCCGATGAATTTGTCAACAATTCCGCCCTCATCGAAGACGATATCGACCATGCGCTGCAGATAGTCGTTCAGGAACGACACGACGCTTTCGGGCTCCATGCGCTCGGACATCGACGTGAAGCCGCGGATATCGCTGAACAAAACCGTGCAGACCTGCTTGGTGGACAGCCGCTTTGTCGAGTCCATCTCCAGCGCCCGGCGCACGACGTCGGCCGGCACGTATTTCTGGAAGACCTGCCGCACGCGCTTTTCCTGTTCGCGCGACTTCATCATTTCGTCGTACAGCCGGGCGTTGTCGATGGCGATCGCCGCCTGGTCGGCAAAAGCCTGCAGCAGGTTCAGCGCCTCGCCGCCAAATTCCCGTTCTGAAATCTGGCTGTCGACGTAAATGCAGCCCAGCACCTTGTCCTTGACCTTGAGCGGCGCGCAGACGAGCGAGCGGATGTCCAAGTGGGCGATCGTGTTGCTGACGCCGGCGAAATCATTCACCGCGTCCATCGTTACCACCGGCTCGCCATTTTGGTGGACGCTGGCGATGATCGACTTGGAGACGGTCTTTTCCGGGTCGGCGATGTGCTGGCCATCGCGGCTGCGGGCGACGCGGAAGATCGGGCCTTTGTCTGTGAATTCAATGAGCGATCCGCGCTCGGCGTTGGTCAGCGCCAGCGATTTTTCAATCACCAGCCGGAACAGGTTGTCCGTGGACAGCACGCTGGAAACGGCCTTGGTAATCTCCAACAACGCCATGTAGTTGCGCAGGCGCCGCTGCAGCAGATCCGGGTCGTCCGGCAGCGCCACGTTCTCGGTCACTGCGGTGGCGGAGCGCTGCTCGGCCTCGGACTGCTCGAAATTGAGCACCGTCAGGCCCAGCTGGATGCGATCGCCGTGGCGCAGCCAGTGCTCGCTGACCATGCCGTCGTTGCAGTAGGTGCCGTTGAAGCTGCCGAGATCTTTGAGCAACCACTGGCCGTCCACCCGCCGCACTTCGCAATGGCGGCGCGACAGGCTCGGGTCGTCGATGTGCACGTCGGCGTCGCGCGCCCGGCCAATCGTCACGACTTTGTCGTCACGCAACTCCAGCGTTCGGCAGTCATCGCCCTGATAGATGACGAGCTGGGCCACGAAAACACCTCAGAAACGCTCTGTCTCAAGGGCCCGTGGCCCTACACGACCACGCGGCAACCGGCAAAGTGGATTTGCCCTAGCGACGGACTCAAGCGCCCCTTTGTGTAGGCGATCGCGCCGCGGTTGGCAACCAGTTTTGCGCGCTTTATCGGCGCGTGTCTACTGCGCCGCGCCGCGGGTGTGCTGGTTCTGCCGCGCCTGGCGATCCGGCCGCGACTTGGCCGCCGGCGAGGCCAAAAATGGCGGCGCGCCGCGCAGCCCGCTCCGCTGATAGTCCGCCGCCAGCGCGAGCCGTGCCGCCTCCGGGTCCACCGCCAGCGCCTCGGTCAGGCCTTGCCACAGCAGCGCGAACAGCCGGTCAAAGGCGATCTGGTGGGTCTGCTGCGTGGTGGCGTAGAGCCAGTCGGCAAGAGCCAGGAACCGCGCAAAGGGCTGATCGCCCAGCAGCAGCGGCTTGGTGGCCGGAAAGCGCCCGGAATTGGCCAGCAAATCCCAGTAGCGGGCAAAGCGCGTCAGGCGCTGCACGTCGGCAAAATCCAGCGCGGCGGTGCGCAGGACGGTGTAGGGCGGCGCCGGGCTGAACTGCAGGCCGAACGGCACCGCGTGCGCGCGGATCGGCGTGCCGCGCAGGCGCTTGAGGATGCCGATCTGGATTTCTTGCGGATCCAGCGCCACCAGGCGGTCAAAACCCGCGGCAAAGCTTGGCAAATTCTCACCCGGCAGGCCGACGATCAGGTCCGCGTGCAGGTGCGCGTGCGTGTGCGTGCGCAGCCAGCGCAGGTTGGCGTCCGTCAGCGCGTCGTCCTGGCGGCGCTCGATGCGCGCCTGCACCGCCGGATTGAAGGTCTGGATGCCGACCTCAAACTGCAGCGTCCCCGGCGGAAACTGCGGAATCAGCGCGCGAATCGCGTCGGGCAAGCGGTCCGGCACCAGCTCAAAGTGCAGGAACAGCCGGTCATCCAGCCGCGCCAGGAAGAACTGCAGGATCCGCTCGGCCGTGCGCGCGCTCAAGTTGAAAGTGCGGTCGACGAACTTGAAGTGGCGGACGCCGCGCGCGTGCAAGTCCGCCATCGCGTTGAGGAAGCGCTCCAGCTCAAACGGCACCGCTGTCTTGTCCAAGGCCGACAGGCAGAACTGGCACTTGAACGGGCAGCCGCGCGACGCCTCGACGTAAATCAGCCGGTTGGCGATGTCCTCCGCGGTGTAGTGCGCGTACGGCAACGCCAGGTCCGCCAAGGCGATTTCCGCCGCGTGCTGGATCCGCTCCGCCGGCCGCTCGCCGCGCAGCAGCGCCGCGCAGAGCGCCGCGAACGCCAGATCCGCCGCACCGCAAATCAGGTAATCCGCAGCCGCGACAATAGGTTGCAGCTCGGGCTCGTGGCTCACTTCCGGCCCGCCCAGCACGACGATCACGTCCGGCGCCACGGCCTTGAGGATCGCCACGAGCTGCGTCGTCTCGACGACGTTCCAGATGTACACGCCCAGGCCGATGATCCGCGGCCGCTCTGCCAGCAGCTGCTCGGCGATGTCGGCGGGCCGCTGCGTGGTGATGAACTCGCGGATCACCGCCTGCGGCTGCAGCGCGCCGAGGTTGGCGTACAGGTAGCGCAGGCCCAGCGACGCGTGGAAATACCGGGCGTTGAGCGTGACGAGCTGGATGTCCACGCGCGCTACTTGACGACGAGCGTCGGCTTGCTGAGCGCGGCGTTGGTGAAGCGCAGGCTGTCGAGCAGGACGGCGGTGTCGTACGCGCCGTCGCCGACGTCAAACACGCTGAACTGGATGGTGACCGTGTCGCCGGCTTTGACCGGGAAGCTGGCGGTGCTCCAGCCGTAGGCGCCGCCCACGCCGGCTTCGTAGCCGGTGCCGGTCAAGCCCGCGGCGCCCTTGCTGCAGGTGGTTTCCGGGCAGGTGCTGAAGCTGATGTTGGTCGGGTCAAAGCACTTGCCCAGCGCGTCGCCGACGACGTCGCCGGCGTACGCCGCGCCTTGCACGACAACGGTGAAGGCATCCGAGAATTGCGCGCCGACGTATTCCGGATATTCAGCGCTGAAGAACGCGAAATCAAAGGACATCCCCGAGGCGTTTGTCGGCACCAGCACCTTGACGCGCAAGGTTGTGCCGTCCATGGGCGTGACGCCGGAGCACTTGCCGACCGGCACACCGCTGGAGTTGCCGCCGAACGTGGTGCCGGGCTGCGGTGTGACGTAGCCGGTCTCGCTCTCGGCGGCAGCGACGCCGGTGGAGAGCATGACCACGTTGCTGCCCGCTTGCGGCACGAATGTGCTGCCGAATTTGCCGCGGACGGCGTGGGAATTGGCGGCGGCGGCGACGGGCAGATCGCTGACGCCCGTGCACAAATCCAGCGCCTTGGCGTAGTCGCCCGGCACGGCGCTGGACAGGTTCGCGTCGCACAACGGCACGTCGTCGGTCTTGCCGTCGCAGTTGTCGTCCAAGCCGTTGCCGGGGAATTCAAACGCTGTCGCGTCGAATTTGCCCACGTGGACGCAGGCTTTGGCGGTGCAGGAGTCCACGGTGCACATCACGCCGTCGTCGCAGGACGTCGCGCCGAGGTACGCGCCGCCGTTGGCGCTGCAGGTCCACAGGCTGTTGCCGTTGCAGGTCGGGCCGTTGCAGACGTCGGCGTGGCAGACGTGGTCGGTGCCGCAGAACTGCGCGTCGCTGCAGTCGGCGTCGATGAGGCAGTCCACGCACTGGCCGATCTGCTGGTCGCAGACCTTGGGGCAGTCCTTGGACGAGCCGCAGGTCTTGACGGTCACGCAGCTGTTGGCCACGCAGCTCTGGCCGGTGGCGCAGTCGGTCTTGGCGTTGCAGTCGACGCACGCCTTGGTCGCGGTGTCGCAGACCTGCTTGCTGGCTTTGCACTGCACGTCCGAGATGCAGCTGATGGCCTTGACGCAGACGTTCGCGGTGCAGACGCTGCCGGCGCTGCAGTCGCCATTTTGCAGGCAGGCGACGCAGGTGTGCGCCGCAGTGTTGCAGACGGTGCCGCCGGTGCAGTCGGTGTTGGTGGCGCACGGCGGCAAGCTGACCGGCACGCAGCCGGGCGTCACAAGGTGCGTGCAGCCGATCTTGGCGTCGCAGGCGTCGGTCGTGCACTCGTTGCCGTCGTCGCAGGTGTTGGCGGTGCCGGCGGTGCAGGCGCTGGCGCTGCAGCTGTCGCCCAACGTGCAGGGGTTGCCGTCGTCGCACGCGCCCGCGCCGGGGGTGTGCACGCAGCCGAGCTTGTCGCACGCGTCGGCGGTGCAGACGTTGCCATCGTCGCAGGTGACGGTCGTCTTGCCGGCGCAGACCGTGCCGGCGCAGGTGTCGCCGCTGGTGCAGGCGTCGCCGTCATCGCAGCTCGTGGCGCCGCTGGCGAGGTGCACGCAGCCGTTGGCTGGCTCGCACGCGTCGGTGGTGCAGGCGTTGAGGTCGTTGCAGTCGGTCGGTGTGCTGGTGGCGCACTTGCCGCCGCTGCAGGTGTCGTTGGCAGTGCAGGCGTTGCCGTCGTTGCACGGCACGGTGTTGGGCGCGTGGGCGCAGCCGCTGCCGGGCGCGCAGAGGTCGGTTGTGCAGACTTCGTTGTCGTCGCACGTCGTCGGCGCGGCGGCGTAGCCGGTGCCGTCGGCGTTGCAGTTCCAGACGGTCGCGCCCTGGCAGATCGGCGTCGTGCACAGCTTGGCGACGCACTGGCTGGCCTTGCAGTTCTGGTCCGCGGCGCAGTCCCCGGCGGCAACGCAGCCGACGCACACGCCCAAGCCCTTGTCGCAGACAAGCACGCCCGGGCAGTCCTTGGACGACGCGCACTTGGTCAGCGCCGGCACGCAGTGCGTGGCGACGCAGCTCTCGGTGGCCTTGCAGTCGCCGGCGCTGACGCAATCCACGCAAAATCCGGCGGTTTTGTCGCAGACCTGGTTGGTGGCCTTGCACTGGCCGTCGGACGCGCACGGCACGGCGGCGACGCACGCTTGGTTGACGCACAGGCCGGCGGTGCCGCAGTCGGCGTTCTTCTGGCAGGCGACGCAGACGTGCAACGCGGTGTCGCAGATGCCCTTGCCGCAGTCGGCGGCCTTGGCGCAGGGCACCGGCGTGGTGCCGCAGCCGGGCTTGGGGCCGTGGACGCAGGCGCCGAGCGCGTCGCAGCCATCGTCGGTGCATGGATCGCCGTCGTCGCAGGTCTGGGCGCTGCAGGCGGGCTTGACGTCAGCCGCCGTGTCACCGGCGTCCGCCACATCCTGGTCCGTCGCCGCCGTGTCCTGATCGGTCGCGGTGACGTCCTGATCGACCGTCGCCGCATCTGCCAGATTGGTGGTATCGGCCGGCGCGCCGTCCACGCCGGGACCGGTGTCATCCACGGGACCGATGTCGGCAATCGCATCCGTGCCCGGCGCTGCGTCCTTGCCCGGTGCCGCATCGGCCTTGGCATCGGGCGCGTCGCCAGCCGTTGTGTCCGGCGCCGTGGTGTCCTGATCGGTCGCGTCGCCGCTCGCGTCGTCGATCAGGCCGGTGTCATCCACCGAGTCTGCGCCCGTCTGGCCACCACCGCTGCCGCCCGTCGAGGCGCCGCACGCCGTCGCCAACACCAGAAATACCCATGCCAACCGCTTCATAAGCCACCCATTCGGCGCGCTGTGCGCTCCGGCTGCAAACCTGACGGCCGCGATCCTACTTGACCTCGGCGCGCGGCGCCATTGTGGCGGCAACGTCCGGAGCTAGAACGGAATGCGCAAGTCCAAGCCAACACCGAGGATTGTCCCGTAGGACAAGAAGCCGGGAAAGCCCGGGTTGCCCGTCTGCAGCCCCTGCGCCTGCGGCAGCGTCTTGCCGGAGACCGGGTCGGTCGTCGTGTCGGGCAGCTCGTCGCAGACGGTCGTCACGCCCGGCGCGCAGGCTTTGTACGGCCCCTGCGCCTTGTTCGTGTCACGCGCCAGCAGCCGCTGCACGGACACGTACCAGCCCACGTCGATGCCGCGTTCGCCGATGGCAAAGCGGTGCCGCGCGCCGCCCGAGACGCCGACGCGGTCGTTGTCCACGTAATTCGTGCGCCCGGTCTGGTCCGGCACCGGCGTCTGTTCGTAGCGCAGCCCGCCGTACAGCTGCGTCTGCGCGGTTGCCTGCCACTGCACGCCCAGCCGCCCGCTCCAGGTGTCGTTGAAGCCGGCGAGCTCGCCGACGGTGTCCACATAGTGGCTCCACAGCGAGCGGATCACGTCCACCGTGCCCAGCAGCGTGCCGCTTTTGTACGCCGCGGCGCCAATGAACTGGTGCGGCGTGAAATTCATCACGAAATGCGCAACCTGGGGAATCGGAAAACCGCTCGACGTGCCTTGGAACCCCTTGATCTGCACCTCGTTTTGGATATCGAGGTCAAACGAATTCTGGCCGCGCCACGCCAGGCCAAATTGCCAATTCGGCGACGGCAGCACCAGCAAACCGGCGTGCACGGTCGGGTTCCATTTCTGCTCGTTGGCGACCGTCATCTGGATCTGGTCCTGATGGCCGGAATCCGCGAGATACACAGACGATTTGGTCGACGAGTTCGGCAACAGCGACGTGCCGATGCCGACCGCCAGCCACTCGGTGACGCGAAAACCGGCGGCGAACAGCACGGACATCTGCTGCTGGCGGTGGCCGATCAGCTCAAAGTCCAGACGATTGCTAAAGTATTGCTCGCGCTCGTCCGAGAACCGCGCCGTCTGCGCGCCCACCGAGTTGACAGGCAAGCCAACCGCGAAGCCCAGCCGCAGCTGGTCCATCCACGGCGCGACGACGCCGCCCAGCTGCAGCGCGTAGGTCGCCGGAATGTCCGTCGTGTCCGTCCGGCTGTTCAGCCGGTATTTCGTGGGAATCAGCGGGCTTTTGGAGCCGAGATCGGGGATGTCATAGCCCGCCGGGCGGTCCTTCAAGCGGATCGCCACGTCATCGTAGGTCAGCAGCAGCCCGGCGTTGAACGTCGGCTGCGCCAGCGCCAGCCCCGCGGGGTTGTAATAAGTCGCGCTGAAGTCGTCCGCCACCGCGGTGCCGACGTTGCCCATCGCCGACGAGCGGACGCCAAGTCCGTACACGTCAAACGGATTCGCACCGGCCGCCGCCGGCAGTCCCACGCTGATGACCAGCGCGAGGAGCACGCCCCGCCGCATCGCATTGTCTCGCCGTTTGCCGATCCGCATCCCAGCCCCGCTCGCGTCCGCGCGATCGTCGACACCTCAACGGACGTATGCTGCCGGTCCCCACCGGTAGCTCCGCCGCCGCTCGCCATCTTCGGCGGTTGGCAGTGTACCCGCAAGGGTGAATCAGTGTCCGAGGCGCTCCGCCCACAGCGGCGTCGCGCGCATCGCAGAATCGCTCGTCTCGGTCGGCACATACGTGTCCAGGTACGCCGCCACGCGCGCGCCGTTGCGCCGCAACCACGCCAGCGCCGCCGGGCTGCGATCCAGCCGCTCGATGTCGCGCCGCAGCTCATCGGCCTTATGGAAACTCTTCAGCAATTTCGAGTGGTTAACGCACGCATCGCTGCGCGGATCGGCGCGGCAGCCCAGCCATTCCTGTGGCACGGTGATCTTCCAGAACTTGTCGACCTGGGCCATCAGCTCCAGCGTCGCGCCGAGTGCGTCGAGCGGGTCGACCGTTGAGCCGTGCAGTTTTTCCTTCCAATTCCGCAGGTACGCGGTCTCGAACGGCGCGAGCTGCTTGAGCAACTCCTGCACCGCCGGATCGGTATCGCCCGACACGACCGCTGGCTCCGGAGCCGGACCAGGCGCCACCGCCGAGCCCTTGACGGGCGCCGCGCTGTCCGCCGCCGCCGAGCGCACGCAGTCGGCGTGCCAGTGGTAGGTCTGGGTCGTCACATCTTCATTGCTGATGCTGACTTTGCCATCAGCGCCTTTGTGGTAAACCTTCTGCTGCGCGTGCTGCTCTTCGGCCTCCATCGTCAGCCCGACGATCGCGTTGCAGCCCTTGCCGGCGGCCCGCAGCTTGAAATCTTTCTCGACGGACTTGCGGTCTTCCTCACCCGACTTCGTCGTTTCGGCAAGAACACCGACGACGAGGACCGGCTGTGGCAAGCCGTCGGCCGACTCCACGATTTCGGGCTTGATGCCGAGCTTCAGCGGCTTTTGCGCCGGCTGGTTGGGCGTCGCTTTGAACTGCGCGCCACCGCACGCGGCCGTCAGCGCGAGGACGGCAAACCCGACCGAATTCAAGACTGTACGATGCATGGTGCTCCTGTCTGGCGCTTCGTCGGCCCACTGCGCCGCGCGGTGTACCCGCCGGCGGCGCTTAAGTCAATGGGATCACGGTTATTGAGCGCTCACGGCGTCTCAATGTCCAGCAATTCCACGTCAAAAACCAGCATCCCGCGTGGGGCACCGGAGCGGCCTTGGTAGGCCAGATGTTCCGGAATCCACATCCGGCGTTTCTCGCCAACGACCATCAGCCGCACGCCGTCGCGCCAGCCCTGGATGACCTGCGACAGCGACAGCCGCACCGGCACGCCGCGCACGACGGAGCTGTCGAACATTTTGCCGTCCGTCGTCCAGCCGGTGTAGTGCACGACGACCAAGTCGTCCTCGGTCGGGTGCTCCGAGCCGCTGCCGGGCTTCAGCACCTTGTGCCACACGCCGCTTGTCGTGCGCGCCGCATCCACCGGCGCGGCCGCAACCTCCGGCGGCGCCGGCACGGTCGAGGGCGGGTTCGGGTCGTGCGGCAAGGCCTTGCGCTCCGGCTTGGCAACCGGCGTTTCCTCGTCGGTTTTGCCGTCCAGATCATCGGAATCTTTCTCTTTTTCGGCTTCGCGGTCCTTGCCTTCATCGCGGCTGTGCTCGCGCTGTGTCTGGCGGCTCTTGCGGCCACGCGCGACTTTCTGGTCGACGGCGGCTTGCTTGGCGCGGCGCGCTGCCGCTTTGAGCTCGGCGTCCGAGACCATGACCTTGCCGTCGATCGGCTTGTTGGCGCCGTCCTCCGCGCCTGGCTCGGCGGTGATTTCCACGCCAGGTGGCGGCAATTCCACGGCTTTGGGGCCGCTGCAGGCGAGGCCGAGGGCGGTGCAGGCGAGGACGATGGGGACGCAATGGGCGGTCAACTTCATGGCGCGCAGGCTGCCGGATTCGTGCTCCGCTGGCAAGCTGTGGCGCCGCGCGTCGCGCTTGACCGTGCCCAGCGGCGCAGACTACCCTTGCCCCACCGCTTTTCGCCGCGGTCTGGATTTGGGGCAAATATGCGAAATCGCGTCGTTCTATTGATTTTGTTGCTGGCCGGCTGCGGCCAGGCGGGCTCGACCAACATCGCGTCCGGCATCGAAACGACGATCGGCGCCGGCGACGACGCCGCGGTGACCGACACACCACAGGACGAGCTCGGCTTGCCCGACACAGCGCCGCTGGCCGACATGGCGAGCGATGCCACCGTGGGCGACGCCATGCCCGCGGACGCCGCCCTGCCTGACGCCCTGCCCGACGTGGCACCGGATGCCGCGCCCGATGCGGCGCTGGATGCCGCCGCCGATGCCACGCCAGACACTGCCGGCGCCTGTGCCGCCAAGCCCGCGCCCGCCGGATGCGGCTGCCAAGCCCACGCAGACTGCGCCTCGGCCGTGTGCGCGCTGACCGCCAAAGGCAAGCAATGCGCGGAGACCTGCACTGACACCTGCCCGACCGGCGAGACCTGCGCCGCCGTCACAAGCGCGAGCGGCGACGTCGCGCTTGGCTGCGTGCAGACCGGACTGTTGCTGTGCGCGCCGTGCCAGGCCGACAAGGACTGCGAGACGCCCGGCTTCGAGGGCCTCGACCGCTGCGTCGACCAGGGCGCCAAAGGCGCTTTTTGCGGCAACGCCTGCGACGGCGACCACCCGTGCCCGACGGGCTACGACTGCGCCAACGCGACGACGCTGAATGGCGACACCGTCGCGCAATGTGTGCCCAGCGCCGGCGCGGAGTGCACGTGCAAGCCGCTTTTCCTCAAGACCGGCGCGCAGACAAAGTGCTCCAACAGCAATACTTTTGGCACCTGCACCGGCACCCGCCACTGCACCGGCGCGGGCCTGACGCCGTGCCAGGCCGCCGTCCCCGCCGCCGAGACCTGCAACGGCAAGGACGACAACTGCAACGGCACGACGGACGACATCGCCACCGCCACGTGCATCGTCACCAACAGCTGGGGTAGCTGCCCGGGCGTCGCCGTGTGCGCGGGCACTGGCCAAGCGTGCCAGGGCACGTCGCCGGAGAAGGAGGTCTGCGACGGCCTGGACAACAACTGCGACGGCAAGACCGATGAGGGCTTCCTGGACACCGACGGCGACGGCATCGCCGATTGCGTGGACCCGGACGATGACGGCGACGGCGTGCCCGACAGCAGCGACAACTGCCCGCTGATCGCCAACGCCGACCAGGCCAACCACGACAGCGACGCCATGGGCGACGCCTGCGACCCCGACGACGACAACGACGGCACGCCGGACAGCAGCGACTGCGACCCGCTGAACCCGACCGTCTACCCGTTTGCCAAGGAAATCTGCGACGGGCTCGACAACAACTGCAACAAGGTCGTCGACGAAGGCACCTGCGACGACGGCGTGCTCTGCACCGACGACGTCTGCAACGGCGCCGCCGGCTGCGCCCACACGTTTAGCACCGCGCCGTGCAACGACGGCAACCCGTGCACCGGCAGCGACGCCTGCGATTTTGGCGTGTGCCAGGGCAGCTTCCTCTCGTGCAACGACAACAACCCCTGCACGGACGACGTCTGCGACGCCACCAAGGGCTGCGTCTCGACGGTGAACACGCTGGCGTGCACCGACGGCAACGCGTGCACCGAGGGCGACACCTGCGCCGGCGGCACCTGCGTTGGCGGCAAGCTGGCGGTGTGCGACGACGGCAACCAGTGCACGATCGACACCTGCGATCCCGTGTCCGGCTGCAAGACCACCGCGTCCAGCGCGCCGTGCGACGACCTGAATGCCTGCACCGTCAACGACTTGTGTAGCCAAGGCGCCTGCGCCGGCACCGCCCGCACCTGCAACGACGGCAACCCGTGCACAAGCGACAGCTGCGACGCCAACGTGACCGGCGGCTGCGTCTACACGCCCACAACCGGTGCCGCTTGCAACGACGGCAACGCCTGCACGACCAACGACGCGTGCGCGCAGGGCACGTGCACGGGCGCGGACGCCGGCTGCGCGTGCGCCAAGGACGCCGACTGCGCCGGGTTCGAGGACGGCGACCTCTGCAACGGCACGCTGATGTGCGACAAGTCCGCGGTGCCGTACAAGTGCAAGGTCAACCCGCTGACGGTGGTGACGTGCGCCATCGGCACCAGCCAATCCGCCGACTGCGCCACCGCGGCGTGCACGCCGGCGACCGGCAAATGCGCCATCACCACGGTGAACGACGGCAACGTCTGCGGCGCGACGAACCCGTGCTCGACGTCCGGCAAGTGCGCCGCGGGCGCCTGCACCGGCGGCAGCGCGACGCAGAACTGCGACGACCTGAACCCGTGCACGACCGACGTCTGCGACGCCAAGCTGGGGTGCCAGCACACCTACAACACCGGCACCTGCGACGACGGCAACAAGTGCACGACCAGCGACGCATGCAGCGGCGGCACCTGCACCGGCGGCGGCACGCTGGCGTGTGACGACGGCAACCCGTGCACGGCCGACACCTGCACGCCCGCCACCGGCTGCGCCCACGCTGCCGGCAGCGGCGCGCCGTGCAACGACAACAACAAGTGCACGGACGGCGACATCTGCCAGAACGGCAGCTGCGTCGGCGGCAGCACCAAGAACTGCAGCGACACCGACCCGTGCACGGACACGAGCTGCGACCCGACGAGCGGCTGCATCGTCAGCTACAACGCCGCGGCGTGCACCGACAACAACCCGTGCACGTTGGGCGACAAGTGCGCGAGCGGCGTGTGCATCGGCGGCACCGCCAAGGCCTGCGACGACGGCAACCCGTGCACGACGGACGCGTGCGACGGCACGTCCGGCGCCTGCACCTACACCGCCAACACGCTTGCCTGCAACGACGGCAATGCCTGCACGATCAACGACGTCTGCACCGCCGGCACCTGCGCCGGCACCGGCAACCCGAGCTGCTGCGTCAACGACGCCGGCTGCGACGACGGCAACGCCTGCACCAAGGACGTCTGCGCGCTGGCCACCGGCTTTTGCACGCACGACCTGACCGCGCTCAACGGCGCCGCATGCAACGCCGACAGCAACGGCTGCACGCAAAACGACAGCTGCAGCGCCGGCGCCTGCACCGCCGGCACCGCCGTGGACTGCAGCAGCGCCGCGGACGCATGCAACGCCGCCACCTGCCAGAGCACGGGCGTGACGAGCTACCTGTGCAAGAAGACGGCCAAGGGCGCCGGTTTCGCCTGCGACGACGGGCTGTTCTGCACCACCGGCGACAAGTGCGACGCCAACGGCGGCTGCAGCGGCACGGCGCTGGATTGCTCGGCGGCGTCCGGCGGCTGCCTGATCGGCACGTGCGACGAGGCCAACAAGAAGTGCACCGGCACCGCCAAGGTCGACGGCACCGTGTGCGACGCCGACGGCAGCGGCTGCACGCAGGGCGACAAGTGCGTCGCCGGCAGCTGCACCGCCGGCAAAGCCGTGGACTGCCAGGCGGGCCTCGACCAGTGCACGCTGGGCGCTTGCAAGTCGACGGGCACCACCACGTACAGCTGCGCCACCTCCGCCAAGCCCAGCGGCACCACCTGCGACGACGGCCTGTACTGCACAACCGGCGAGACCTGCGACGGCAACTACAACTGCAACGGCGGCGCGGCGCGCGACTGCTCAGCGTCCGGCAGCCAGTGCACCGTCGGCGCGTGCGACGAGGTCAACGACAAGTGCAAGGCCACCGCCGCCGTCGACGGCACCGCTTGCAGCGACGGCGACGTCTGCACGACCGGCGACAAGTGCACGACCGGCGTCTGCGTCGGCACGTCGAACCTCTGCGGCGAGCACAAAATCTCGACGTTCAAGACCGCCAACCAGAGCCTGCGCTCGCCGGTCGAGGACACGACCGTCGGCCGTTTTGTGACGTGGTGGAAGAACGGCAACGATTACGTGGCGCGCTGGATGAGCAAGGACTGGTCGCGCGAATGGACCGAGAGCACGCTGTCCGTCACCGGCGCCGGCACCATCGCGTCCAGCGGCATTGCCGCGGCGTCCTTCCCCGACGGCAAGTCCGTCGTCGTCTACGCCAAGCGCGACTACACCAACAACACAAACGCCTGCTACTACTACTCCGGCTACACCTGCGCCACCACCGAGGGCTCGTGCTACAGCAGCGCCTACGGCACGTACTACGCGCACTACAGCGGCAACCAGACGTTGTCGGTCGAGATGGCCTGGTTTGACAAGAACGGCGTGGCCACCCAGACCGCGCACCCGGTGTCCATCACCACGAACTGGAACTACACCTGCAGCCCGCCAGCGGCCAGCGCGCTTTACACCGACGTGCGCGTCGCGGCGCTGCCCAACGGCGCGGCGGCGGTCGCGTACCGCACCAGCACCGGCACCTGGACGACGATGCTCATCGCCGCCAACGGCGCCGTCAGCAAGGCCACCGTCGCCAGCACCACCG
>CAIPXZ010000604.1 GCA_903869075.1 uncultured Myxococcales bacterium
CAATCCCCTGATATTTTCGCCATTTTCGTGGCGACCGTCGACCATCCGCTCGGCCTCCGGGAGCGAGATATTCAGCGGCATCGACACGCGCACCCACAGCGCGCCTTCGTCCAGGTGCGGCAGGAATTCCGAGCCAATCTTGCTGGCCATCACCGCATCGGCGCCGATCAGCAGCACGGCGACGACGAGAACCATCCGCGGAAATTTCAACGATTTTTTGAGCAGCGGCAGGTACACCCAGCGCATCAGCTGCAGCAGCGGGTTGTTGAATTCCTTGACCTTGCCGCGAAACAGGTACGTGCACAGCACCGGCACGACGGTGATTGCCAGCACCAGCGCGCCGCCGAGCGCGAACGCCACGGTCCACGCCATCGGCGAAAACAGCTTTCCTTCGACGCGTTGCAGCGTGAAAATCGGCAGATACGCGGTGACGATGATGGCGATCGCGAAGACGATCGGCCGCGCGACCTCCTTCGACGCGTGGCGCACGAGTTCGCCGAGGTCGTATTTTTCTCCGTGCTCTTGTTTCTCCGCCAATAAGCGGAAAATGTTCTCCACCATCACGATGGAACCATCGACAATCATGCCGAAATCCACCGCGCCAATCGACAGCAGGTTCGCCGGGATCTTCGCCGCGTCCATGAAGATGAACGCGATGAGCAGCGACAGCGGGATCGTGATGGCGACGATGAACGCGGCGCGGGCATTGCCCAAGAAGATGAACAAAATCAAGGTGACCAGCAAGATGCCTTCCACAAGGTTGTGCATGACGGTGTGGGTCGTCAGGTGCATCAGCTCCGTGCGGTCGTGGTGCGGGTGCAGCTTGACGCCGCGCGGCAGCACGGTCTCGTTGATCTCGGCAATGCGCTCGTGCAGCCGCTCCAGAACCTGCTGAGTTTGCTCGCCTTTGCGCATCAGCACTGTCGCTTTGACCACGTCTTTTTCGTCGTCAATCGACACGCGACCGAGCCGCGGCTGGTAGCCGACCTGCACCTGCGCCACATGGCGCACGCGGATCGGCGTGCCGTCCTTCTCGGAAATCGCCACGTCCGCGATCTGCTCCGGCGTCAGCAAGCCGATGCCGCGCACGTTCAGCGACGCGGAGCCAAAGCGCACGACGCCGCCGCCGGCGTTGCCGTTCGCCGCCGACAGCGCGTCCTGGACGTCCTGAATCGACAGCCCGTGCGCCGAGAGCAGCGCCGGATCCAGCAGCACCTGGAACTGCTTGAGCGTGCCGCCAAAGCTGGCCACATCCGCCACACCAGGCGTCGCCAGCAGCTCGCGCTCGACGAGCCATTCCTCCAGATCCTTGAGCTCGCTCAACGGCTTGGGCGTAACCTTGGCGTCCTCGTCCGAGCACTCCGCGGTGCGGGTCACCGCGCAATTCACCAAGTTGTAGCGCAGAATTTCACCGACCGGGCTCGCCAACGGTCCCAGCGCATTGTTGGCGCCCGGCGGCAAGTCGATGCTGTTCAGGCGCTCGAGCACCTGCTGGCGGGCAAAATAGCTGTCGGTGCCGTCTTCGAAAATCAGGTCACAACGGACAGCCCGGCGATCGACGTCGAGCGCAGCGACGACTGCTTGGGCACGCCGTTCATCACGCGCTCGGCCGGCAGCGTGATCTGCCGCTCGACTTCCTCAGCCGCGTGACCGGGCCACTGGGTGATGATC
>CAIPXZ010000605.1 GCA_903869075.1 uncultured Myxococcales bacterium
ACCGGACGACTTCAATGGAGCATTCACCGCGTGTGACCGCTTCGCCAACGACCGCGGCGCGCGCATATCCAACCTCATGCAGCCTCTGCACCGCCTGCTGTGCTTTTTCTGGCGCAACGCCAAAGAACAGGCCGCCAGACGTCTGCGGGTCAAGCAGCAGCATCTTCATGCTGTAATCCAGTCCTGACGCAAAGCGGGTCTTCTGCTCGACGTACTCCAGATTGCGAAACATCGCGCCCGGCAGGCAACCGGTCTCCGCCAACTCGTACGCGCCGTTTAGGAGCGGAACGTCAGCAGCGCGGATCCGCAACGTTACGCCGCTCGCGTCGGCCATCTGCATCGCGTGGCCGAGGAGCCCGAAGCCTGTGATGTCCGTTCCGGCGGGCACGTCCAACGCCTGCATGGTTTCCGCGCCGGCACGATTGAGCTGTTCCATGGTCGCGAGCGCCAGCAGGTAGTCGGTGTCTCGCGCCAGTCCGACCCGTTGACCCGCAACCAGCGTGCCGGTGCCGATCGGCTTGGTCAGGATCATGACCATACCGGCGCGAAGGCCGGCGTTGGTGATGACCCGTTCGGGGTGAACGACGCCCGTGACGGAGAGGCCGTATTTGGGTGGCCAGTCGTCAATGGTGTGACCGCCGACGATGATGCCGCCGGCCTCAGCGACTTTTTCCTGACCGCCAGCGAGGATTTCACCCAGCACCTCAAGCGGAATCCGGCTGGCCGGAAAGCCGACGATGTTCATCGCAGTCAGCACGCGGCCGCCCATGGCGAACACGTCGCTCAACGCGTTGGCGGCGGCGATGCGGCCAAACGTACGGCCATCGGAGCAAACCGGCGAAAAAAAGTCGAGCGTCTGAATCAGCGCGGTCTCGGCATCCAAGCGGTAAACGCCGGCGTCGTCGTGCGTAGAGATGTCGACCATCAGGTTTGGATGCGTAGGCCGCTCCAGATGGCGAAGTACGTTGGCCAGCAGGCCAGGCGCCAACTTGGCGGAACAACCGCCGTATTCGACGGTGGTGAGGAGGTCGAAGGGCTGCGTCATCAGGGGGCGATCACTTTGCCGGCGGCGGCTTGGACTTCCAGGATGGTGAGCATGTTCGAGATGGTGCCGACGTGGATCTCCACGTTCTTGCCGTAATAGTCAACGCAAGTGCCGCAAATCAGCACCTGAATGCCGCGCTGCTCCAGCGTGCGAAGCGAATCGGCGTGGGGCGAGCCATCAACCGCGAGCAGGACGCCGCTGCTGTACAGAACCAAGTGCGACGGCGCGGGCGAGACCGCCTTGAGCGTCTCCAGCAACCCCTTGGTCAGGATCGCGCCCAATTCTGGCGGTCCGCGGCCGACGGTGTCCGACGCGAGCGAGACGACGTAACTCGCATTCCCGACCGGCGGCAAGCGCGCAGGGCTCGCATCATTCGCCGCCATGTCGTTCGCGTTCCGCGCGAAGCGGATCGTGAAGATGCTGCCGTCACGCGTCGTCTGCACCGCCATGCCGTTGTCGCGCAAGAAGCGCTCCACGTTTTGGCAGGAAGTCTCGTTGTCGACCAGCACGGTGATGGGCGCGTCGGGGGTGCTGTCCTTGATCGCCTGCTTGGTGAGGATGAGGGGCTTGGGGCAGAGCTGGCCGCGGGCATCGACGAGTGTGGTGGGCATTTGCGGGGTTCCTTGTGCAGACACGCGAGGCCGTCCAGACCGTACGCCAAGCCCCAACGGCGTTGGGTGGGCGCGGCCAAACGCATGCTGCGCCGCTGACGGGGAGGTGTCCAGCCGGTGTTCGACCGCGTTGCGACGAGGTCCGTCAATTCTCGATGTGACCGGCTTGGCGCCTTTCCCGGTGAAGCGCGGGAGTGGAAAGCCCGCACCCAGAACACCAATTAAGACCATATCCAGCGCGCGGACATGTCGGGCCAAACCCTGCTTCACTTCTGCGCTCCCAGCGCTCTGGCCGGACTCACGCAGTAGAGCGAGGCCGGGTTTGTCCGGCTCGATAGCCCTCCGGGACACTCTGGAGGACGCGGACGAAGAGGCGGCAAGACGCGCAACGGGTAGTGCGGCAGACTCGCACGTGCGTGTGTCGGAACGGCGGTCGATCAAGCTTTGGCGCTTGCCAGCGGTCGGACCGGACAATAGACTGAATGGGCGCCGCGGGCGTGGAGGTGAAGGCGATGACAACGACGGACAAGAAGGCAGCGCCACCGCAAAAGTCCCCGCCGGAGTGGCTCAAAGAGGTGCAAGACCTCGTCGCGGCGCACGTGCCGACGGAAGTATCGCTCTCCAAAGAACTGATCCGCGCCCGCCGTAAGGCCGCGAAAGCTGGCGGCTAATATGGCTGTCACTCAGACGCCAGCACGGCCTACGGCGATTCTCGACGCGAGCGCGGTAATGGCCGTGATCAAGGGCGAGGCAGGCTGGGAAATGGTCGCGGCGGTGCTTGACGACGCAGCGGTTCCGGCGGTGAACTTGGCCGAATGCGCTCACCTGCTCGCGCTGGGCAAGAAATTTCGCAAGTTCGCGCCCCGCGAGATCGACTTTGTGCTGCAGCGGTTCCGAACGGTTGACGTGACCCGCGAAATGGGGCTGGAGGTCGGACGGATTCGTACCAGCGCCAATGAAGGCAAGCTGTCGCTGGGCGACGTAATGTGCCTGGCGACGGCGCGCGTGATGAAGCTGCCGGTGTATACGAGCGACAAAGAGTGGGAGACGCTGGGGCCGAAAGACGTCACGGTTATTCAGGTGCGGTGAGCTTGGCCCTGTGCGCCGTCAGTTCGTGCTGGG
>CAIPXZ010000606.1 GCA_903869075.1 uncultured Myxococcales bacterium
AGGCGTGACGATGCGCGGCGAGGCGGACACGCAAGACGCGCTGTTGGCGTTGCAGCAAGCGATCGACAGCCACAAGTGCTTCAGCAAGGTGAAGTCGTCGTCCGATCGCATCACGTTTGAGCGGCACCACGACTGGTTCAAGTTCACGATGCAGTTTGAAGTGGCGTGTCCGGAGCCGGTCGAGAAGAAAGCCAAGAGCAAGGCTGCGGCCAAGCCCGCGGCGGCGGATGACAAGGACGGCGGCAAGAAGGACGGCAAAGGCAAGAAAGCCGAGGCCGAGGAGGAACCCTGATGGCGGCGGCAGCGATGGGCAAATTGGGCAGCATGCTGGAGCGGATGAGCGATCGCGAGCGCAGCCTCGTGATCGGCGGCGTGACGGTGTCGGCGATCGTCGCGGTGGTGCTGGCGGGCGTGCTGATGACGCGCAAGGTCAGCGCGCTGGAAGAGGAAGTGGCAGCGGGCGAGACGTCCCTGCGCGAGATTGAGAAGCAGGGACCGCTGTATCTGGCCAACCGCGCCGAGGAAAAGGCGACGGACGAGCAGCTGGAGCGCGCGGGCAAAGAGCAGCTGCAGGCGACGGTGCTGAACATTGCCAAGACCATCGAGTTTGAGCGCAAGGACGACGACGGCGCGGCGGCGGGCAAAGAAAAGCTGAGCGAGCTCATCAAGTTCGCTAACGCGACTGACGTGCTGGCGGAGCTGACGCAGCGCAAGAAAGGCACGCCGGC
The DNA here is from genome assembly GCA_903869075.1 of uncultured Myxococcales bacterium. Classification (GTDB taxonomy): domain Bacteria; phylum Myxococcota_A; class UBA9042; order UBA9042; family UBA9042; genus CAIYBN01. The sequence continues at coordinate 729 of CAIPXZ010000606.1, forward strand.
GAAGAAGCAGAAGAAAGCCAAGAAGGGCCAAAAAGAGGTGTTCTTGTCGACCATCGACGCCGTCTTCAGCAACGTGCCGGAAGAGGCGCTGCTGCGGTTCCTGGCGAAGCTGGAGTCGCATCCGGACCCGCTGTTCGGCATCTCGCTGGACTTTACCCGCACCGGAACGTCGCGCGAGCAGTTCGCGGCGACCATCAAGATTGGCCAGTTCCGCTACGGCGTCATGGAAGAGTAAGAGAGCAGCATGTTTAGATTTTTTGCCAATCCACGCTTGTTGTTCGCCGTCCAACTGGTGGGCTACGCGCTGTTTTTCTGCCTCGTCGCGGCGATCGCCGTGCCGTTCACCTTTCCGACCCGCCAACTGCGCTCGTTCGTGACGCGGCAGGCGCGCGCGCAGGGCTACCCGGTGGAGATCGACGACCTGAAGATTCGCGGCCTGAGCGGCATCGAGCTGCTCGGCGTGCACATGACGCTGCCAGCCAAGCCGGGGGAGCCGGGCGAGAACGGCGCCGTCGGTCCGGGCGTGCCGGAGACGGAGCTGCACATCGACCGGCTGAGCGCGAGCGTGGCGCTGTGGCCGGCGCTGATGGGCAAGGCGATCGACGTGCATTTTGAGATGGATGCCGGGACCGGCAAGCTGGAGGACGGCCGGCTCGTCAAGAAAGGCGAGGACTACGACTTCGAGATCGGCAAGCTGACGGATTTGGGCCTCGGCGAGATCGGCATCGGCAACCGCTTGCTGGCCGGCAACAAGAGCCTCAACGCCGGCGTGGACGGCGACCTGAATGGCACCGCCAAGCTGCACTACGGCGCCGGCGGCGAGGACATGAGCGGCGACGTCGACCTGGAGCTGGCGGACGCGATCCTGAAATCGCCGGAGCTGGAAGGCGGGCTGCGGATGACGGATCTGGGCCTCGGCACGGTGACGCTGAAGGTCAAGATCGGCCTGAAGTCCAACATCGCGGCGCTGGCGGCGACGCGCGGCAGCGACAAGGCGACGGTCATCCACATCGAGAAGATGGAGGCGGGCGGCGACGGCGCGGACGTCGAGATCCTGACCGACGAGACGGCGCACATCCTGATTCCGCCCGGCCGCGGCATGCTCAAGCAGGCGACGCTGCAGCTGCACTTTGCGATCAACCTGGCGGAAAAGGAGAAAAAGGACGTCAAGAAAGCCAAGGACGGCGACAAAGCCGGCAAGAAGGTTGACGTCGCTGCCGACGACGAGGATGCCGCGGATGAGGAAAAGCCCGAGAAGCCGGTGGACGATCGCGTGAAGTGGTCGAAGATCCTGACGCTTTTTGGTGCGAAGCTGAAGCCGTTTGAGCGCGCCGGCTACATCGGCATCGGCTGCACAGGGCCGCTGCTGCGCCCGCAGTGCAAGCCGGAGCTGCCTGTCGTCAGCGTGGGCACGCGCGGCAAAGCGCCCGCGGGCGGTACGGGACCTGACGGCCAGACGCCGCCGACCGGCCAGCCGACGACGCCCGGTCCGGTGCAGCCACCGGTGCAGCCGGTGGTGGCGACCCCCATGCCGCCGCCGCCGCCGACGGAGTTCAAGCCGGTCATGCCGCCGCCGGCGGTGGTGGCGGCGCCGACGCCGGAGCCAGCAAAGATCGAGGAAAAGAAGCCGGAGACGGCCAAAGTGGAGCTGCAGTCGGAGGACAAGAAGCCCGCGGACGACGACACGGGCCGCCGGGGCCGCCGCGGTCGCAACGCCGATGACGAGGAGCCGCGCGCCGGTCGGGATCGCGGCAATGCTGACGACGAGGAGGATCGACCCAAGCGCCGCGCCCGCGACGAGGGCGACGACGAAAAGCGGCCAGACGAAGGCGGCGAACCGCAGGGCGAGGAACGCCCGTAATCGGCGAAATTGTTTTTCACACAGCCGACTCGTTCACATGCCGGGCGGACCGCGCTATGCTGTCCCGGGGTTGGCCCTACGCGGCTGACCCGCTCGGATGCCCCAATCCGATGTGACGTGGCACATGTGGATCGCAATCGCAGTTCTGGTGTTGATTGCCGTCGGCGGCGGCGCCTTCTGTGCCTTGCGCGCCCGCCCGCCGGCAACGCCGCCCGCCCAGCCGGTCGCGC
>CAIPXZ010000607.1 GCA_903869075.1 uncultured Myxococcales bacterium
CTGCTCGTCCGCGCCGCCGAGCTGCAGCCGGAGCACCGCATCCTCGACTTGTGCTGCGGTCAGGGCCGCCACACGCTGGAGCTGGCGGCGCGCGGCTTTGGCAACGCGCAGGGCGTTGACCAGTCGCGCTACCTGCTGAGCGTCGCGCGGCGGCGGGCGAAGCAGGGCGGGCTGCCGGTCAAGTTCACGCTGGGCGAGGCGCGCAAGCTCAAGCTGCCGGCGGGGCAGCTGGACTGCGTGGCGATGATGGGCAACAGTTTCGGCTACGTCCAGCACGCAGACGACGATCTGCTGGTGCTGAGCGCGGTGCGCCGGGCGCTCAAGCCGGGCGGCACGCTGGCGATGGACCTGACCGACGGCGAGTGGGTGCGCCGCCACCATGAGCCGCGCTCGTGGGAGTGGCTGAACGCCCAGGAGCTTGTCGTGCGCGAGCGGCAGCTGTCGGCGGACGGCCAGCGGCTCGTCTGCCGCGAGGTGATTGTCCATGCCACGCGCGGCATTTTGGTCGACCAGTTCTACGCCGAGCGGCTGTACGATCGCGCCCAGGTCAGCGCGCTGCTGACCCGCGCCGGCTTTACCGCCATCGCCGAGCACGACGTGCTGGAGGCGGCGTCCTCGCGCGACCAGGACCTCGGCATGATGGCGCACCGGGTGTTCGTGACGGCGCAGGTCGCCGATCGCGCGCCCATGGCGGCGCTGCAGGCGCCGAAGCGGCGGCTGACGGTGCTGATGGGCGACCCGCGGCGGCCGGATCCGGTCAAGCGCGGCGGCGTGTTCAACCCGGAAGATCTGGACACGATCGCGCGGCTCAAGCACGCCATCGCCAGCTGGCCGGACGTCAGCGTGCGCTTTGTCGATCGCCACGAGCAGTTCACGCAGATGCTGGCGACGGACGACGCCGACCTCGTGCTGAATTTCTGCGATGAAGGCCTGCGCAACGATCCGTCCCTGGAGCTGCACGTGCCGGCGCTGCTGGAGGTCTATGGCCGGCCGTATTCCGGCGCGGGCCCGGCGGCGCTTGGGCTCTGCTATGACAAGGCGCACGTGCGGGCGATCGCCGCGTCCATGGGCGTGCCGGTGCCGCGCGAGGCGTATGTGGCGCAGCATGACCCGGATCCGGCGCCAGCGCTGGCGTTTCCGGCCATCGTCAAGCCGAACAGCGGCGACGGCAGCATCGGCATTCCGGTGGCGGCGGTCGTGCACAACGTCCACGAGCTGCGCCAGCGCATTCGCCAGCTGCGCGCGGAGCTGCCGGATCGCGGGCTGATCGTTCAGGAATTCCTGCCGGGCGCCGAGTATTCGGTCGCGCTGATCGGCAACCCGGGCTATGACCTGCAGCCGTTGCCCGTGCTGGAAGTGGACTACAGCGCGCTGCCGGCGGGCGCGCCGCACATCCTCGGCTACGAGAGCAAGTGGCACCCGGAGTCGCCGTATTGGACCGACATTCGCTACACGCAGGCGCAGCTGGAACACGGCCAGCGGCAGCGGCTTGTGCAGTGGTCGGCGCGGCTTTTCGAGCGGCTGGGCTGCCGCGACTACGCGCGCTTTGACTTCCGCGCCGATGGCGACGGCGAGATCAAGCTCTTGGAAGTCAACCCGAATCCCGGCTGGTGCTGGGACGGCAAGATGAATTTGATGGCGCAGTGGGCCAACTGGAGCTATTCCGACTTGCTGCGGGCGATCGTCGCCGCCGCGAGTCAGCGCCTCGGTTTGCAGCCGGCGCAGGCGGCGGGCGAGGCGGAAGACCGCGTGCAGTCCATTGCCTGAGGTTCCCATGGGATTCGCCGACTTCGCCCAGCTCAAGCTGCCCACGCGCGAAGACGCGCTGCCGGGCCGCACCACCGTCATGCCGGTCGCCGCGCGCCACGCCGTCCTCGACGCGCCGTTGCGCCCGCCGTTCGCCGCCGGCACCGCCATCACCTGGTTCGGCATGGGTTGCTACTGGGGCGCCGAGCGCAAGTTCTGGCAAACGCCTGGCGTCGTCAGCACCGCAGTCGGCTTTGCCGGCGGCTTCACGCCCAACCCGACGTACCGCGAGTCGTGCACCGGTCGCACTGGCCACACCGAGATCGTCCAGGTCGTGTTTGACCCGGCGCGCGTGACTTTCGCCCAGCTGCTGCAGGTTTTTTGGGAAAATCACGACCCGACCCAGGGCTTTCGCCAGGGCGGCGACGTCGGCACGCAGTACCGCTCGGCGATCTACGCCGCGGACGCCGACCAATTGGCGGTGGCGCTGGCGAGCCGCGACGCGTACCAGCAGGCGCTGACCGCGGCGCAGCTTGGCAAAATTACGACGGAAATTGCGCTCGCCGGGCCGTTCTACTACGCCGAGGACGAGCACCAGCAGTACCTGCACAAGAACCCGTGGGGCTATTGCGGGCTGGGCGGCACCGGCGTGGCGTGCCAGCTGGGCACCGGCGTGCTGACGCCCTGACAGGGTCAGTGCCCGACGTCGTCCAGCGGATCGCCGCACGTCGCCGGCTGACCTTGCGGCGTACCGACCGGCTGGCCATCCTGGAACACGACCTGACCGCGCAGAATCGTCGCAACCGGCCAGCCTTGCAACGGGATGTCGGTCCACGGGCTCCAGCCGCAGCGGGAGCGGATCTCGGCCGGCTGCAGCGCGTGCACCTTGGCCAAATCGCACAGCGCCACGTCTGCGTCCATGCCCAGCGCCAGCACGCCCTTGCCGGCGATCTGGTAGATCTGCGCCGGCCGCTGCGCCGTCCACAGCGCGATTTCTGCGAGTGAAACGCGACCTTGCGCGTGCTCGTTGAGCAGCAACGGCAGCGTCGTCTGCACGCCCGGCATGCCCGACGGTGCCTTGGCGTACGGCTGCGCTTTCTCCTCCAGCGTGTGCGGCGCATGGTCCGAGCCGATGCACGTCGCTGTCCCGTCGCGCAGCGCCGCCCACAGCGCCAGCCGGTGGCGCTCCTCGCGGATCGGCGGGTTCATCACGGCGAAGTTGCCAAGCCGGTCGTAGCATTCCGGCGCGCTCAGCGTCAGGTGCTGCGGCGTCACCTCACCGGTCGCCAGCCGGCGCGCCGGATGGTTGCGCAAAACGTCGAGTTCTTCCGCGGAGTTCATGTGCAGCACGTGCACATGGCGTCCGGTCTCACCGGCCATGTCCAGCAGCCGCGCCACCGCCAGCCGCGCGCTCTCGACGTCGCGCCGCAGGGGATGATCGTGCGGTCGCGTCGCCGGCACCGTCTCCGCCAGCCAGCGCAGCCGCGGCTCGTCCTCGGCATGGACCGCGACGCGCCGCTTGCCGTTCTGCAGCGCCGCGCGCAGGTGGACGTCGTCCGGAACCAGCAGCGTGCCGGTGGAACTGCCCATGAA
>CAIPXZ010000608.1 GCA_903869075.1 uncultured Myxococcales bacterium
GGCTGGGCGCGAGGATCGCGCGGCCGGTCGGGCGCGGGCGCGCGAGGATCGGGCGGCAGGTCGGCCGGGTCAGGCGCGCGTGGATCGCGCGGAAGGCCGGGCAGCGGCGCGCGAGGACCGCGCCGAAGGTCGCGCCCGTGGTCGTGAAGATCGCGCGGAAGGCCGCGCCAAGGCCCGCGAAGATCGCCGGCGCTAGGTCACAGAACGGCCCGCCGGCTCAGCGTCCGCGCCAAAACGCCGCCGCTGGGCTGGCGCGCCGTTGCGCCAGCAGCAACACGAACCCCAGCAGCAGCAGCGCGAACGCCATCGCCACCGCCAGCGGTCCGACGCCTTCCACCGCGCCGGACGGCCACAGCACAAGCCCGGCCATGACGGCCAGCAGCGCCAGACCGCTCGCCAGCGGCGCGGCGATGCGCAGCACAAACAGCAGCGGCGTCGCGGCGTTGCGGCGGAAGTGCCAGGCGCAGGCAAAGCCGGTTAGGCCGTAGTAGAACGCCACCAGCAGATCCAGCGCCTGCAGCGACACAGCGCCGACGCGCGGCGTCAGCTGCGCCAGCGCCAGGTACCACGCCACCGAGACCGCGCCCATCCACAGCGTCGCGTGCGTCGGCACCTGCTGCACCGGGTGAATCGTCGCAAACACCTGCGGCAGCACGCCTTTTTGCGCCATGGACAGCGCCGTGCGCGCCGTCGGCAGGATCGTCGTCTGCGTCGCCGCCACCGCCGAGGTCAGCACCACGACCGCCAGCAGCTTGTCCCACGGCGCGGCAAACGCCTCCGCCGCCAGCGCCGCCAGCGCGTCGTCCGGATGCGCCGCCAGGAACGTTGGACCGCGCCACGCCACCGCCGCCGTCGCTACGAACAGGAACACCGCCAGCAGCACGAGCGTCGCCAGCAGTGCCGCGCGACCTGGCGTGCGCTGCGGGTTGTGGCTCTCGGCGTTGACGTTGAGCGCTGTGTCCCAGCCCCAGTACAGAAAAATGGCAACGCCGAGCGCGTCCAACAGCGCGCGGGCACTGAGATTTCCCGGCCAGAACCAGGCCAGCGACGGCGGCGCGCTCTGCGGCCACGGCGCGGCGTAGACCGTGCGCAGCAGCACCGCCGCCAGCACCACCAGCACGATGAGCTCCAGCAGCAGCAGCGCGCCCTGCAGCCGCGCTGAAAACGCGATGCCGCGGGAGCACAGCCAGGTCATCGCCGCGATCCAGCCGACGCCGACCGCCTGCGCCAGCAGCGGATGCTGCGCCGCGGAACAGCCAAACAGCGCCAGCGCGTACTGCGCTGCGACCTGCGCCAGGCTGGCCATGACGACGACGTCGGCGGCGATGACGGTCCAGCCGGTCAGCCAGCCCCACGTCGGGCCAAAAGCGCGGCTGACCCAGGCAAAGACGGTGCCGCAGTCGGGGTCGATGCGGTTGAACTGGTCAAATGCGCAGGCGATTCCCGCCATCGGCAGGAACGCCAGCAACAGCGTCGCCGGTAGACCCGTGCCCGCCGCCAGCGCCACAACGCCCAGCGCTGCCGCCAAGCTATAGCCCGGCGCCGCCGACGCCACGCCGATTGTCGACACGAGGCGCAGGCCGAGCGCGTTGGCGCGCAGCCCGCTCACAGCGCGCCCGGCAGGCCGAGAGCGCCGCGCAACTGCGCCACGGCGGCGTCATGCCGCGTCAGACCCAGCACGGCAAAGCCCGCGGCCGCGCGCTCGACGTGCGCCAGCGCCGCCAGCGGCTGCGGGGACGCCAGCAGCACCTCGGCTTGCCGCAGGTGCCAGACGCCGGTCAGCTCCGTCGGTCCCAGCGCGTGCAGCAGCTTGGCCGCGCGTGCCAGCCGCTCAGCCTCGCGATCGCGCTGGCCCAGGCCGCGCGCCACCTCGGCCAGCACCAGCTCGCAGCGGGCGGCAAACAGCGTGTCGCCTTGCTCCTCCGCCGTCGCCTGCGCCTGTGCCGCCAGCAGCGCCGCGTGGTCCAGGTGCTTCAGCCGCAGCCGCGCCTCGGCCGCGACAAGTCGCAGCGCCGCCAGCGCCGTCAGCGTCGCCTCCGGCAGCGGCAGCGCGTGGTGGCCTTGGTGCGGCGCCACGACCGTCCAGGCGTCCGCCGGCTGCCCCGCCGCTGACAGCGCCGTGCCCAGCGCCGCCAGCAGCTCCAGCCGCAGCGCCTGCGGCGTGTCCGCGCCCAGCTGCGCGTCGATGCGCGCCAGCCCCTGCGCCGCGCCCGCCGGATCGCCCGTCGCCGTCCGCAGCCGCGCCGCGGCGATGTTCAGCCGCACCCGCAGCGGATCCGCGCTCGCCAGCCCAGCGTCCGCCATCACACCCTGCGCTTCCGCCAGCGGCCCGCGCGCCGCCGCCAGCCAGCCGCACGCCAGCAGCCAATTGATGCGCACGTTCAGCGCCGCCAGCCACGGTCCCGGCTCGGTCTGGGACGTCAGCAGCGCCACCGCGCGCGCCAGGTGGTGGTCGCGGTGCAGCGCCGTCCGCGCCGTCGCCGCGCTCTCCTGCGCCAGCCGCGCCGCGTCGCGCAGCCGCCGCGCCGCCAAGTACAGCCGCGTCGCATCCTCGCGCGTCGCCTCGCGTTTTTGCCCGCACGTCTCCACTGCCAGCGCCACCCGCGCGCACAGCTGCCGCCGCTGCCGGGGCGACAGCCGCCGCAGCGCCGCCTCGCGCGGTTGCGGCGAGGACCAGCGCCAGTCATCCGCCACGCCGTCCAGCTGGCCCTGGCGCTTGAGCTCCGCGAGAACGTCCGGCGGCGGCGGCGTGCCCAGCGCCTCGCGCAGCGCCCCCGGATAGCCGGACGGCAGCACCGCCAGCACCGCGAGAATTTGCTCCGCCACGCCGAGCGGCTGCAGCGCCACGTTCAGCAGCGGCACCGGCAGCTCGGAGCTGGTCTTCGACGCGTCGCCCGCCTCCACGTCCGCCATGCCGACGAGCGGCCCGCGCAGGTGCGCCAGCCCGAGCGCCCGCAGCAGCGCGTCGACAAAGCCCGACGTCGATGGGAACCGCTGCCCCGGCGCCTGCGCCAGCGCCCGCTGCAGCACGTCCCGCGCCTTTGGCGGCACCGGCAGCGTCTCCGGCAGCTCCGGCGCGTCCTCGGTGCGCGGCCGCGCTGGGCGCTCACCGGCCAGCAGCTCCACCGCCAGCACCGCCAGCGCGAACTGGTCCGACGCCGGCGTCGGCGGCCCGTCCAGCAGCTCCGGCGCCAGGTACGCCAGCGTGCCGTGGCTCAGCGGCTCGTGCGCGCGGCCGTCCGCATGCGAGCGCGCGAGGCCAAAATCCGCCAGCTTCGCCGTCATGCCGCGCTGCTTGATCATCACGTTTTCCGGCTTGACGTCGCAGTGCACAACGCCCGCCTCATGCGCGGTCGTCAGCGCCGACGCCAGCTGCGCCAGCCACGTCGCCACAAGCCCGCGCCCCGGCAGCGTGCCGCGCAGCTGTTGCCGCAGCGAGCCGCCGTCGACGTACTCCATCTCGATGAACGGCACGCCCGCCACGTCGCCAATGCCATGCACCGCCACCACGTGCGGATGCACAACGCGCGCCGCCGCGCGGCCTTCCAGCAGCGTCTTCAGCGCCGCGGTCTCCGCATCACTCACATGATCCAGCAGCTTGACGGCGACGCGGCGATCCAGCAGCTCATCGTGCGCCAGATACACGGTACCCATGCCGCCCTGGCCGAGCACGCGCTCGATCAGCAGCGCGTGGTTCAGGCGATGTCCGGGGCGCAGCGTCGGCTGGGGCATCAGGCTTCCTCCGCCCAGCGAGTGTGCCATGCCCGGCGGCAGTTGCCAAAGCAGCTACGGTGGGGGCTGCGCCGCGTCAAACCGCGCGCGCGCCTGCGCCATCGCGTCGTTGTGCGTCTGCGCCCACTGCACGAGGCCCATGACCGGCACCAGCAGCGTGCGCCCCAAATCGGTCAGCTCATAGTCGACGCGCGGCGGGATCGAGGGCGTCACGTGCCGCGTCAGCAGGCCGTCGCGCTCCAGGCTGCGCAAGGTCAGCGTCAGCATCCGCTGCGAAATGCCCTCGATGCCGCGCCGCAACTCACTGAAACGCTTGGGACCTGTGCCGAGCGTGCCGATCACCAGCGCGCTCCACTTGTCGCCGATGCGGTTGAGCACCTCGCGCACGGCCAGGCAGCTTGCATGATCGACGTCGGGCAACTCCGCTTTGCGACTGGGTAACATGCATGTGCCTGCTTGCGCTCTTTTGCGCAGTTCTTATTCTATACACCAGTTCCGATTCGTAACCAAGGCGGGCTTGGCGACAGTCGGCGTCTCTTTTCACTACCAGCCGCCGCGGGGGCTGACAAGGAAGACAATGAGCGAGCAAAGCAAAGGCTACCTCTGGGGCGGCCGTATCCTGACCGGTCTGTCCATTCTCACGTTCGCCGCCAGCGGCGCCATGAAGCTGGCCGGCGGCGCGGATTTCCTCAAGCAGTGGGCGGCCTTCGGCTTCAAGCCGGAGCTGGCGTCGGCCATCGGCGTCGTCGAGATCCTCTGCGCGGTGATCTACGCGATTCCGCAGACTTCCGTGCTCGGTGCCGTGCTGCTGACCGGCTACCTCGGCGGCGCTGTCGTCACGCACGTGCGCGGCGGCGAGGCGTTCA
>CAIPXZ010000609.1 GCA_903869075.1 uncultured Myxococcales bacterium
CCTGCAGTTCCACCCGGAGGTCGTGCACACCAAGGCCGGCGGCGAGATCCTGCGCAACTTCGCCGTCGGCCTCTGCGGCTGCGACCAGAGCTGGACGATGGCCGGCTTTGTCGAGACCACCGTCGCCGCGATCCGCACCCAGGTCGGCGAGTCGCACGTGCTATGCGGCCTGTCGGGCGGCGTCGACTCCAGCGTGACCGCGGCGCTTTTGCACAAGGCGATTGGCAACAAGCTGACGTGCGTGTTCGTCGACAACGGCTTGCTGCGCAGCGGCGAGTCGGACGATGTGCGCAAGATCTTTGGCGAAGGCATGGGCCTGCCGCTGCACGTCGCCGACGCCAAGGACCAGTTCCTCAGCGCGCTTGCCGGCATCGACGACCCGGAGCAGAAGCGCAAAATCATCGGCAAGACGTTCATCGACGTCTTCGACGCCGTCAGCCACAGCGCCGGCAGCTTCGATTTCCTCGCCCAGGGCACGCTGTATCCGGACGTCATCGAGTCGGTCAGCTTCAAAGGGCCGTCGGTCACCATCAAGTCGCACCACAACGTCGGCGGGCTGCCGGAGAAGATGCGGATGAAGCTTGTCGAGCCGTTGCGCGAGCTGTTCAAGGACGAGGTACGGGCGCTGGGCCGCGAGCTGGGCCTGCCGTCGTCGCTTGTCGATCGCCAGCCGTTCCCCGGCCCGGGCTTGGCGGTGCGGATCCTCGGCGACATCACGGCCGAGAAGGTGCGGCTCGTGCAGGAGGCGGACGCGATTGTCCGCGCTGAGATCGACGCGTGGGAAGGCCGCAAGGACCTCTGGCAGTACTTCGCCGTGCTGCTGCCGGTGCGCAGCGTCGGCGTGATGGGCGACCAGCGCACGTACGAGGCGACGGCGGTGCTGCGTGCGGTCACGAGCGTGGACGGTATGACCGCGGACTGGGCGGACCTGCCGCGCTGGCTGCTGGCGCGCATCTCCAGCCGCGTCATCAATGAAGTCCGCGGCATCAATCGCTTTGTCTACGACATCTCCAGCAAACCACCGGCGACGATTGAGTGGGAGTAGCTGCCCGCGACCGGCGCCTGGCCGGCCGATCGCTGCCGTTGCTGGCTGTGCTGGCGCTGCTCGCCGCATGCGGCACCGATCTGCCCGCCGCCGGTGAGTCGGCTGATGCTGACGCCACAGCGGACCTCGCCGTAGCCGCTGCCGACGCTTCGCTCGACTCCATGGATGTACCCGCGGCAACTGCTGACACTTCCCCTGACTCCATGGATGTCACCGCGGCAACTGCCGATGCTTCATCCGACTCCATGGATGTGTCTGCGGCAACTGCCGACACTTCCCCTGACTCCTTGGATGTCACAGCGGCAACTGCCGACACTTCACCTGACTCCATGGATGTATCCGCGGCAACTGACGACACTTCGCTCGACGCCATGGATGTACCGACGGCAACTGCGGACAGTTCGCTCGACTCCGTGGATGTACCAACGGCAACTGCCGACACTTCGCTCGACGCCATGGATGCGGCGCCGGATGCCGCGGACAGCGCCGCCGATGTCTCGGACACGGCCCTCGCCGATCCCGACAGCGCCGCCGACGTTGGCGATGAAGCAGATGCAGCCGCCGATGCAGCCGTGCTCGATGTGATCGACGTCGCCGATGCGGCGACTGCCGTCGCTGATGCTGTGGAGGACGTTGCCGCTGCCGACGATGCTGCCGTCGATGCCCCGGACGCCGCCACGCCACCGTGCGAGCCAGCGCAGTGCGCGGACGGCAACGACTGCACGCTGGACGGCTGCGACGGCTTCACCTGCGTCCACCTCCCGGTAGCTAGCACCTGTTCCGACGGCAACGCGTGCAACGCCACCGGAACCTGCGCCGCGGGCGTCTGCCTCGCCGCCAGCGCCACGGCAAGTGACAGCATCACCTGGAGCCACGTCGTTGGCAGCAACGGCTTTGACTCTGCCAACGCCATCGCCGTCGATGGACTCGGCCGGGGCTACGTCGCTGGACCTTTCGCCGGCAGCGTCGACTTCGGCGGCGCCGTGACCGACACAACGGCCGGCACAAACTACCTCGCCAGCTACGCCGCCACCGGCAGCCTGCGTTGGGTCACGCCGCTATGCAGCAGCCTGCTCGTCCGCGCCGTCGCCGTCGACCGCAGCGGCAACAGCTACGTCGTCGGCACCGCCACTGGCGGCTGCAGCGTCCAGGGCGTGACCGTCGTGGCCGCCAACAGCGGCACCGCGGGCCTCATCCTCGCCATCGACCCCGATGGCACCTTGCGCTGGTGGCGCAGCGGCAGCGACGGCGTCACCGGCACCGGCATCACCGCCGTCGCCTGCGACCCGGCGGGCAACGTGTACTGGGCCGGCAACTACGCCGGCAGCCTGGCCACACCCGGCGGCACGTTCAGCTCCGGCTACGCCAACGGCTTCGTCGTCAGCCTCGACAGCAGCGGCGGCTGGCGCTGGGGCCGGGCGATCGGCGGCGGCTTGGGCTACCTCAACACGCTCGCGCTCGCCGTCGATCCCGCCGGCCGCGCCACAGTCGGCGGCTATTTCTACGATCAAGCCGACTTCGGCAGCGGCGCCAAAGCCGCCAGCTACATGGCCGACGGCTGGCTGGTAGGCCTCGACGCCAACGGCGGCTGGCGCTGGGACCGCCAACTGCACGCGGCCTACGTCGACGTCATGGCGCTGGGCAGTGACGGCGCCGGCAACGTCTACGCCACAGGCTGCTTCGACTCGGTAGGCGACTTTGGTGGCGGCACCGTCTACCCCGGCGGCGGCGCGCACGTCTGGCTCGCCAGTTACGACGGCAACGGCGGCTACCGCTGGTCCAACCCGTTCCCGACGTTCTTCGCTGGCATCGGCCTCGCCGTCGACGCCACGCCCGGCGGCGACGTCGCCATCGCCTTCAGCTACTACGGCGGCAACAGCCTGCCCGGCATCAGCGGCCTGAACGGCCTCGGCCTCGCGCGCTTCAGCGGCAGCGGCGGCTTCAGCTGGGCGCGGGGCGTCAGCGGCGCCTATCCCGGCGGCGTCGCGGTGGGTGCCAGCGGCAGCACGTGGTTCTGCGGGGCGTTCAGCGGCAGCGCGGACTTCGGCTCGGGGCCAGTCGCCAGCAACAGCGGCAGCTTTGACGTCTTCCTCGCCCGCTACGGCAGCGCCTGCGACGACGGCGACCCGTGCACGCTCGATGCCTGCAACGCGACCTCCGGCTGCAGCCACACAGCGATCAGCCCGTGCGCCGACGTCCTCTGCGCCGCCAACGGCGCCGCGTGCTGGGGCAGCTTGGCGGTGCAGTGCGACGCGCTCGGACTTGGGTACACCGGCACGCCCACCGACTGCGCCGTCAGCGGCATGACCTGCACCGGCGGGACCTGCACGAGCCTCTAGCCGCCCGTCGCTTCCACGACCTTGCGGTGCACGTCGCGCGTCAGCGTCTCGATCTGCTGGCTCAGCTGCTGCACCGCCACCGTCAGCTCCGTGTTCTGCGCCATCAGCACGAGCAGCTGCGCCGTCTGCTGTGCCGCCAGGGTCTCGCGCGCCTCGCTCGCCTGTGCAATCGCCTCGCGGTGGCGGGCGTCGGCATCCGCGTGCGCCTTGTCGCGGTCCGCCTGCCGGGTCTGCGCCAGCAGGATCAGCGGCGCCGCATACGCCGCCTGCAAGCTGAAAGCCAGGTTCAGCAAGATGAACGGGTAGACATCAAAATGCGTCACGCCGATGACGTTCAGGCCAATCCAGATGGCCACGATCGCCGTCTGCGTGACGAGGAAGATCGGCGTGCCAAAGAAGCGCGCGAAGGCCTCGGCCTTGAGCGAGAACCAGTCGTCGCCAAACACGGCGCTCAGGCTCAGCAGCGGTAAGTGGAAGCGGAAGTCCGACGGCGGCAGCTCGTCCGTCGGGCGAATCTTGGCGCGGTTGGGCATCGGCGGGTCCTCAGGAAAGCGGCGTCACAGGCTCTGCAGGTAGGCGATCAGGTCCGACTTGTCGCTGTCCGAAAGCGTGGTGCCAAACGCATGGCCGACGTTGGACATGCCGGGCTTGCTCGTGTCCGCCGTGTAGCCGCCGCGGGTGAAGGTCTTGGGCCGCTGGTCCGGCGGCGTGAGCAGCGCGGCCAGCGTCGGGACTGCGCCATTGTGGAGGTACGGCGCGGTCGCCCACAAGCCGTGCAGGTTGCTGGCGACGTAGCCGGTCGGGTTGCGCACGTATTGGATCAAGTCGTTGTCCGCCATGAAGCCGAGCAGGGCGGCCAGGCCCGGACCGGGACCGCTGCCGCCGCTGGTGCCGACGGCAGAGTCAAAGAACGTCGACTCGGTGGCGATGGTGCCATTGGGGTGCGCGGGGTCGTCGCCGGGGAGCTTTTCGGGTCCAGCGACCCAGTCGGCGGTGTCGTTCGACAGGTCATCGCGGTGGCAGCTGACGCACTTCGCCGTCTCAAACACCTTGCGGCCGCGCGTGACGGGCGCGAGGTCGCTCGGCGTGGCTGGCGTCGGCGCGTCCAGCTGGGCGTAGAAGGCAACCATCGCGGCGGATTCGGTCGGCGGCGGGAACGGCAGCGGGTCGACAAAGCCGAACAGGCTGAGGAAAACCTCCGTGCGCAGGTCCACGCTGCTGCCGAGGATGTTCAGGTGCGCCATCTTGTGCAGGTCCGCATACATCGGAAAGTCGTTGAAGACCGGCGCATCGGCCTCGCCGGAGATGTCGAGCGAGCCCGGCTGCGTCCCAGCCCAGTGGGCGATCAGCGCGTCCGACGCGTACGGCTTGTTGCCGGCCTTGACCCACGCGGCGTGCAGATCGACCTTGAAGCCACCGAAATTCAGGCCAGTGGCCGGCATGCCGACCCACAGCCGGCCGTCCGGGAGCTTGGCGGTGTGGCAAGCCGAGCAGGTGTCGTGCACCAGACTGGGATCCTGGTCGCCGCGCTTCAAACCAATCGGCAAGTCGTCAGCCGGGTCGACCAGGAAACCGTAGTTGCTGAACTGTTTTCCCCACTTGGCGGTATCGCCCTGCCACAGCTGCACGAGGAACGCCGCCGGCGGGTACTCGCCATGCGTCTCCGTGCCCCAGGTCGCCTCGAAGAACAGCCGCTCGCCTTCGTCCGCCGCTGCCGGCGCCTTGTTCGCCAAAGTCGCCCGGAACGCCGCGGTGTAGCCCTTGGGCGGCGCCGTCACCGTCGCGTCCTGGGCGATGTCGGCGGCGCCATCCGCCTGCGCGTCGTCCGCGGCGTCGGCGGCATCCGTTGTCGCTTTGGCACCACACGCCGCGAACGGCAGGACAAACAGGCAAAAACTCAGCGACAGCAGGCGCATGGGCAGCTCCTAGAGGGACTTGAGGAACGCAACGAGATCGGCCATTTCCGCATCAGTCAGGCCGGACGCGTCGCCATGATCGGCCAAATCGCTGCGCTTGTGAAGCGCGATCAGGTCGGCGGCGCGGCCATCGTGGAAGTACGGCGCGCGCAGGAACACGCCGCGCAGCGACGGCGTGCGGGTGGCGATCAGCGTGTCGCCCGGCGTCGTCGTCATCGGCGAAAGCGCCGTGTGCAGCGCCAGATCGGTGTAGTTGACGCCGCTGTGACACGTAGCGCAGGCCAGCTTGGGCGACTGGAACAGCGCCTGACCTCGCGCAATCGCCGCGGCGTCTCCCGGCGGCGGCACCGGCGGCTGGACGATTTCATGCAGGTACGCGGTGAAGTCGTCGGCGTTGAGCAGCAGCGCGTCGCCGCCCATCAGGTTCGGCACCGTGGACTGCAGTACCTCGAAAACACCGGGGAATTCCGCGTCCCAATGCAAGCCTGCCAGGCCAACCGGCGCCACGCCGAGGTGCTGCGAGCGGCGCGCGCGCGGCGTGACAGTGCCGGCGTGCAGGTGCCAGACGAGGCCGTCGTCGCCGCCATCGGCGTGGCAGGAATTGCAGGCAACAACGCCCAACGGCGTCAGGTGGGGGTTGCCAGCGTCGTGAAACGCCTTGCGACCGGCGCGCGCCGCCTCGGAATACGGCTGCGGCAGCGGGCGCACGCGCGTCAGCGTCGCCGTCGCCGGGCCAAGCGTTGCGTCCAGCGGCAGCCGGGTGATCGCGTTGTCAAACGCGCCGTCCACCCACACAAGCCCGCGATCCGCCGCGACAACCACGCCGCGCGCGCCCGCCGCCGTCGCCTGCCGCTGCACGAGCCGGGCGTCGCTCTGCTGCGCCGTCAGGTCCAGCAATGCCAGGTCGTGCGTGCCCAAATGCGTCACCAGCAGCTGCGCCGGCGCCACGAACGCCAGCGCGCTCGGGCCGTTGAAGCCGCGGCCGGTGTTGTCAAAACGCGCGTACGTCACCGGACCGACGATGTTGTCGTACGCGTCCAGCTGCATCACGACCGGGTTGATCTTCGGCTGGCCGTCGGTCAGCGTGCCATAGCCGCTCGCCGCTTTCGCGTTGGCCGGCGCCTGGTTGGCGACGAGCTGCAGCGCCGCCACAAGCCCGCCGTCCGGCAGCGGCAGCAGCGCCGTCACCTGACTGGGCGCCATCGCCGGCAAATCCTTGCGCAGATCTGCCTGACCATCGGGCACCGGCACCAGCGAATGCGTGCCGGCCGCGCCAAACGACCAGATCCGCACGTCCGGTCCGGCAAAATTGGCGGCGCGCACCG
>CAIPXZ010000610.1 GCA_903869075.1 uncultured Myxococcales bacterium
ATCTGGCAGGGCGTCGTCAGCCGTTGCGCGCCACAGCCGGGCTTGGCGTCCGTCATCCAGGCGCGGCGGCAGGTCGCCAGCTCATCGCCCCACGGGTGGGAAATGTCCTGGCCCGCGCCGCGCGCCGCGTACTCCCACTGCGCTTCGGTCGGCAGCTGCTTGCCGCTCCAGGCGCAAAAATCAGCGGCGTCCAGCCAGCGCACGCCGGTCACCGGCTGCGCGTCGTCGCTCGGCGTCGCGCCCGCGGGCAGCTGCGGCGGCGCGCATTTGCCGGCAGCGACACACTGGCCATAGGCGCCCTGCGTCACCTCGGTGCGATCCAGCGCGAAAGCGTCCAGCTGCACCCAATGGCGCGGATGCTCGACGGCGTTGCCCTCCTCCGCCCGCGACCCCAGCGCCACGCCACCCGCGGGCAGCGCCACCATCCCCGGCGGCACCGGCGTCCGACGCGGCGACGGCGGCGCTTCGGCGCCAGCAACGCGCTGGGCGGCGACTGCGAGCATGCCAAAGACCAGGTCGAGTCCCTCGGCGCAAGGCGGCTCCGGCAGCAAGTCCGCGTCGTAGTGGCCAAAAGTAACGGCCGACGCCACGGGCGAATAGCCGACCGAGGCCAAAATGGCGATGCTAAACACGCGCGCAAACCGGGACATGATCCAACCTGTGCGGCGGCGGGGAACACGCTGCGCGCGGCGGTTTGAGGATAGCAACCGACTCCGGCGCGTCAACCGCTCGCCGATTGCCAGCACGCGCGTCAGAACCTACACTGCCCGGCGATGACGACGCGGCGCACATGGGTTTGGCTCGAGCAGGTGGCGCGGATGGCGCTGATTGTGCTGGGCCTTGGCGCCGCCATGCCGGTGTGGGCGGACGCGCCGCGGCACCTGCTGCCGGCGGTCGCGGCGGATCTGGAAGCGGCGATTGGCCAGGGCGGCGCGCTGCAGCTGGTGGACGGCCATGTCAACCTGGCGACGGCGCAGCTCAAAGTGTGCCAAGGCCCGGGGCTGTGCGCCGATGTGACGCTGGGCGACCCGCAGACGGCGTGCGCGGGGACGACGAGCGGCGCGTGGTGCTTGCAGTTCACCGGGACGCCACCGGCGTTTGCCGCGGCGCTGCAGCAACGGCTGGCGAAGATGCCGGCGGCGGCGGTGTGGCGGGCGAGTGCGAGCCAGAAAGCCGCTCCGACCGTCCAGCCCAAGCCGGAGCCAGACGTGCCGTGGATCTGGCCCGCGGCGCTGGCGTGGCTGCTGGTGCCGCTGCTGGCGGGCTGGGTCATTGGCCGGCTGGCGCAGCCGCGGCGCCGCGCGCGCGTGTGGGCGGGGCTTGTGGTGGCCGCGACGCTGTTCACGCTGGGGCTGACGCTGGCGTTCCTGCCACAGCTGGGCGCCTGGGACTTCCTGCTGGCCGCGAGCCTGCTGACGGGCGCCGCGCTGTGGTTTGCCGACCCACCCAAGCCGTCGCCGCGGCGGCGGCAGGTGCTGACGGCGCTGCTGGCGCTGGCGGTGCTGGCGGAGATCGCGAGCCGGCTCGGGACCGCGCCGCCGCTCGTCCACGCGCCGTTGCCGGGCAGCGTGCGCCTGCCGCCGGAGCTGGAGAACGCGGTGACGCTGAGCGCCGACCCGACGGCGGTGTGCTACGACCTCTTCGAGTCGCCGACCGCCACCGAGGAGCCGCCACCGGGCCAGCGGCTGGTGCTGGTGCTGGGCGATGAAGCGGTGGCGGGCGCGCACCTGGCGCGGCAGTTCCGGGCGACGACGGAGCTGGAGCTGGGCGCGGACGTCACGACCGTCAGCCGCGTGGTGCCAGGGACCTCGCTGGACGCGCAGTACCTGCTGGCGGTGCGCGAGATCCCGCGGCTGCACCCGGAGCTCATCGTGTTGTTCCCCAATGAAGCCAATGATTTGGACGAGCTTGGCCGCCGTTACGGCTGCTGTGGCGACAAGCCGCTGCTGGAGCTGCCGGCGACCGGGACGCCGACGGTGGCGTGCAAGGAAGCCATGCCGCACGAGTTGCCGGGCGAGTTGGAGGCGTGGCTGCTGCTGAGCCCGTGGCCGTACCCGCTGCGGGTCGTCGCTGAGCGCTCGCACGCGCTGGCGGCGGTGCTGACCGGGCTGGACGAGCTGCGGCGGCGCTGGTCAGGGCTGCAGCCGCTGGATCGGCCGACGCGCCGCGCGCACTACACGCAGCTGCTGACGGCGCTGCAGGCGCTGGCGGATGGCGCGCGGGTGCGGCTCCTCGTCGTTGGCCTGCCGCTGCGGGGCGAGGAAGACCTGCCGCGACGCGCCGATTCGCCGGTCGCGCTTGCCCGCGCCGCGCATCTGGACGTGCTGGATGCGTCGGAGCGCTTCGCCGACGCGGTGCGCCTCGCCGAGCCGCTCTACACGCAGCGCTGGGCGGGCAACCCGCAGTTGGGCGAAATCGGCCACTACCTGCTGGCCAAGTGGCTGTCACCGCAGCTGAAATTGCGCCTGAACGCGAAGTAGCTACTCGCCGCTGCGCCGCATCTGCCCCAGATATTCGTCGCTGATGCGCTGGTCCATTGTCGAAAACCGCGTGAAACGGCCCTCAAAATGCAGCATGCACGTGCCAATCGAGCCGGCGCGCTGCTTGGCGATGATGAGCTCCGCCATGTGCTCCACCGACGGCTCTTTGCTGTAGACAAAGTCCCGGTAAATAAAGGCGATCAGGTCCGCGTCCTGCTCGATGGCGCCCGACTCGCGCAAGTCCGACATCATCGGCCGCTTGTCCGTGCGCTGCTCCACGCCGCGGTTCAGCTGCGACAGCGCCAGCACGGTGCAGTGCAATTCCTTGGCCAGACCCTTCAAAGACCGCGAAATTTCGCTGATTTCCTGCTCGCGGCTCTGCTTGGCGTTGGTGCCCTTGGCCAGCTGCAGGTAGTCGACGACGATGAGGTCCAGCGGCCCCTGCATCTGTGCGAGCTTGGCGCGGGCGCGGATGTCGTGCGCGGACAGCCCCGGCGTGTCGTCGATCAGGAACCGCGCCGCCGCCAGCTCATCGGCCGCATCGCGTAGCGACACCTCGTCATCCGGGCCCAGCGTACCCTTGCGCAGCGCCGTCAGCTCGATCCGCGCCCGCGCCGACAGCAGCCGCTGCACGAGTTCCTCGCGGCCCATCTCCATCGAAAATACAAGCACGCCGTGCTGTTCATGACCACGCGCATCCGGTTCCCGCCGCGGCCGCAGCGCCACGTCCAGCGCCACGTTCAGCGCCAGCGCGGTCTTGCCCATCGCCGGCCGCGCCGCCAGCACGATCAGGTTCGTCGGGTGCATGCCCTGGGTCAGCTGGTCGAGATCGCGAAAGCCCGTCGACAGCCCGAGGATCTCCCGTCCGCGCTTTTTGGCCTCCATGATCTGCGCAAAAACCTGCGGCACGATCTCCGCCAGCGGCAGCGCCGACGATCGCACCGAGTCGCTCAGCGCCGTCGTGACGTTGGTACTGGCGCGGGTGATGAACTCGTCGGGATCGTCGCCGTGCTGGAAATCGTTCTGGATTTGCTGGCTGGCGCGCAGGATCCGCCGCACTGCCGACAGCCGCGCGATGCGCTTGGCGTGGTGCTCAACCGCCAACGTCGCGCCGACGGCGTCGGTCAGCTCCAGCAAATACGCCAAGCCCACCTGATCGCTGTGCTTTTGCCGGCCGAGATCGGTGTAGACCGAGACCGCGTCGACCGGCTGGCCGCGACTGCCGAGCGTGACCATCGCCTCGAAGATCCAGACGTGGCGCTGATCGTAAAAATCCTCGGGCTTGACCTCGGCCTGGGCCAGCGGCAGCGCTTCGGGGTCGACGAGGCAGCTGGCCAGCAGCGCGCGCTCGGTCAGCAGATCGGCAGCAGAAACCGCAGGCTGGCTGGACGCGCGCGCGGAATCGGCGTTGGCGATCGCTGGGGCCCGACCCGGGGAACTCCGCCCGCGCCAATGGGAAACGGTCGGATCGGCCCGCAGATTGGTCGATTCCTCGTACGAATTCCCGGCAAACTCAGCGGCCACCCCACCCGCGAGGTCAGCGTCAGGCAGGTCAAAGCCGGGATGATCAGGCAGGCCAAAATCCTCAGCAGAATTGCCTAACTGGCTCGGCGGGGCACCGGCAAACGTCTCGCCCGCCGCGCGCGGATCGGCGCCGCCAAACGCGTCTGCAGCGTCGGCCGGTGGGTGTTCGTTTGCAAAGGGGTCTTGCGGAGAGGCAGGCATAGCGCGAGTCTAGCGCATGTGATGTCCGGCGGCCACGTCCAGTCGACCGCCGGAAGAGCCCGCAACCGCCACCCAACGCGCGGTTGCCAGCCAGAAGGCAAGTGTAGCGGCCTGAATTTGCTCAGGCTCCCCACGGTCGACGGCAAGAAAACAAAATCGCCGCAAAGGCGACGGGACAGACCCGCCGGCCGCTGCGCAGGAGCCAAGGCTTGAGCATGCACAAGGTCGGAGACGAGACAGAGGGCTATTGCTCGCGCTGTCGTCTGAACACGTATCAAGCGGTTGCCGCCACCGACGGCCGCACCATCTTCACCGCCACCTGCCGGACCTGCCGCAACACCGTGACGTGGAAGCCAGAAGTCTCCGCCGAAGAAGTGCGCGCCAAGCAGATGAAAAAGTTGGGGAAATTGCAGCGCGACCGACCACGACTGTCGAGTCCGCCCGAGGTGATCTCCAAGCGCCCGGCGCGCGGCGGCGACCTGGCGGGACCGCTGCGCGAGCTGTCCAAGCTGACCGGCAAGCCAATGGGGCTGCCTGCCGAAGAAGCACCGCCGCCGGTTGTGATCGGCGCGCCCGCGCCGGTGAATGAGCGTCTGGCGCGCTGGCAGGCGCTGACGGCGAAGCTGAGCTCCCGCGACGGCAAGCCATACCTCGTCACCCGCACGTACAAGCCGGGCGACGTGGTGCTGCACAAGGCCAATGGCCTCGGCGTCGTCGAATCGGTCGTCAATGACGGCGCGTGCCTCGTGCTGTTCCGCGACTCGGAGACCGTGCTGCAAATGAGCGTCTCGCCGCTGTCCCTGGAGCGCTGAGCAGCCGCCCCCGCCAACCTGTTCATTCTCGCGTTCATTACCTGTTCATTTTGTGCTTGCAACCTGTTCAAGTAGCCGCTAACCTGTTCACCTCAACGGAAGGAGGACAGGATGACAGAACAGGCAATCATGAGCGGGCTGGCGAGCGGCGACCCCAACGCTGTGCGCTATTTCTACATGCAGTTTCGGCCGCGCATTTTGGCGGTGGCCATGCGCCTCGTGCACAACGAATGGGACGCCGAGGACGTCCTGCAGGACGTCGTCTGGACCGTGGTCCGCAAGGCGGACACGTTCCGCGGCGAGGCGCTGTTCAGCAGCTGGCTGTTCCGGGTGACGCAGAACTGCGCCAAGATGCTGTTGCGCAAACGCAAACGCGTACCGGTGCTGCTGGCCGATGACGCGCTGGAAGCGGCGATGGGCGTCGACGAGTCGCCGCGCATCGAAGACGTGCTTGATCAACGCGATGCGGTGGCGCGGATGACGGACGCGGTGCGCCAGCTGGATCCGCTCAACCGCACGATTTTGCTGCAGGCAGGCATGGATGGCGCCTCGACGGACGAGATGGCGACAGCGACGGGGCTCTCCGCGCTCGCGGTCAAGGCGCGGCTGCATCGCACGCGCCAGGGGCTGCGCGCGTGTGCGGGCTGGGGCGTGGCGGCATGAAATCGCCGCAAGCGGCTTTGCAATCTGTTCACAAACCTGTTCAACTGGGCGCGACGCCGGTTGGCGGGGGCATTGCCGTGAAGCTGTTGGCCATAGGAACGGTGTCAGAGGCGAGCGGCGTGCCGATCGACACGCTGCGGACATGGGAGCGACGGTACGGCTTTCCGACGCCGTCGCGTACCGGCGGCGGCCAGCGGCTCTACGCGCCGGAGGCAGTTGACCAGCTGTTGGCGGTGCGCCGCGCGATCGCCAGCGGTCTGGCGGTGTCACGGGCCATTCGCCTCATCGCGTCCGAGCCGGTGACCGAACCGCTGCCGCGGCCCCACGCGCCCGCCGCCCTGCCCGCTTTGGCGTGGCTGGAGCGCTGGCTGCACCTTGTGTCGCTGCTGGACGGCGATGCGCTGGAGCAAAGTTTCCGCCGCGAGCATGGGCTTTTGGGGACAATGAAGTTTCTCACCGAGCGCAGCGCGCCGTTTCTGGACGCGCTCGGCGACGGCTGGGCCAACGGCCGGATATCAGTGGCTAATGAGCACTTCGCGTCGGAGCGGCTGCGCGATTTCCTCGCCGGCATCTGGTGGCCGATCGCCGCGGAGAACCGCGGACCGACGGTGCTCTGCGTGACGCTGCCCGGTGAGCACCACCAGCTGGGGCTGCATATGGCCGCAGCGACGCTTGCGCTCGCAGGCCTGCGCGTCGTTTTTCTTGGTGCCAACCTGCCGGCGCAGGACACCGCGGTTGCCGCCAAGCTGACTTCCGCGGCGGCGGTCGTCATCAGTCTGTCCCGCGTCGTCGAGCCGCCGACCGTGCGCCGGGAGCTGCAGGAACTGCGGCTGGCGCTCGGGGATCGGGTGGCGATCGTCGTCGGCGGCAGCGGCGCGCCGACGGAGCACGACGCGGTCATCGCCCCGGGCTCGCTGTCGGCGCTGGCAACGTGGGCCGCCAGCCTGTTCAAAGACTGAAAAAACCTGTTCAGGCCTTGCGAACGATGACCCCAAGCTGTTCACCGCCGACGTCGGTCAGCGGCAGATCGCCCGCCGCCGCCGTGAACGTCAGGGAGATCGCGAGCGTCTCGGTCGCGACATAGGCGCGGTGCGCTTCGATCGCCTGCCGCAGCGTCTCGCCGGCCCACAGCCCGAGCGCGATGCGGTCCTCGACCGCCAAGCCTGCGTCTTTGCGGGCATTTTGCACGCGATTGACAACCTCGCGAGCGAGGCCCTCGGCGCGCAGCTCGGCGGTGATTGTCGTGTCGAGCGCGACGACCCACGGCCCTTCCACGGCGACGTCCAGACCGGCGACCGGCTCGGAGCCGATGGCCACATCGGCCAGCGTAATCGCCTCGCCGAGCACATCCACAGTCTGCCCGGCCATCAGCGCTTCCACCGCGGACCGCTCCAGCAGCGCGATCGCCGCCGAAACCTCTTTCATCCGCGCGCCGAGGCGCTTGCCCAGGGTCTTGAAGTTGGCCTTCGGCACGAAGCGAACGAGTTGGTAGCTGTCCGCGGCCCACGCGACGGACTTGACGTTCAGCTCGTCGCGGATGATCTCGGCGAACGGCCCGGTGACGGCCTCCGTCGGCACCAGCGCGCGCAGGCCTGCCAGCGGCTGGCGCACGCCAATCTTCTTCTGTTCCCGCAGGTTGCGGCCCAGCCGCACAACCAGCCGGCACTGCTGCATCGTCAGTTCCAGCGCGCCGTCGGCGACGCCGTCGCGCGGCTCGGGAAACCGCTCCAAATGCACGCTGCCGACGCTGCCCGGCCGCCAGGCCTCGAGCCGCTGGTACAGCGTCTCGGCGAGGAACGGCAAAATGGGCGCAATCACGCGGGAAAACGTCGTCAGCACTTCATACAGCGTCTCGAACGCCGCCTGCTTGTCCTGGTCGCTGTCGCTCTTCCAGAACCGGCGGCGGCTGCGGCGGATGTACCAGTTTGTCAGATCGTCGATGAATTCAAGGACTTCCGGAATGACCTCGTACAGCTTGTATTGCGCCATCTTGGCGTTGACGCCGCCGACAAGGCTGTTCAGCCGCGACAGCACCCACTTATCCAGCAGCGCGCGCTGCGCCAGCGGCGTCGCTGTCGCCGGCGGCTCCCAGCCGTCCGCCACCGCGTAGGTCGCAAAGAAACTGTAAGCATTCCAAAGCGGTAGCACCACCGAGCGCACGACCTCGCGCACGCCGCTCTCGGCAAACCGCATCGGCTCCGCGCGCACCGCCGGCGACGTGACGAGGTAGGCGCGCAGCGCATCGGCGCCGTACGTCTCCAAAATCACATTGGGATCCGGGTAGTTCTTGAGGCGCTTGGACATCTTCTGGCCGTCTTCCGCCAGAATCAGGCCGTTGACGATGACGTTCTTGAACGCCGGCCCGGCATTCGCGCGATCGCCGAACAGCGCCGTCGACAGCACGAGCAGCGTGTAGAACCAGCCGCGGGTCTGGTCGAGGCCTTCGGCGATGAATTCCGCCGGGAAATTCTTCTCGAATTTCTCTTTGTTTTCAAAAGGATAGTGATTCTGCGCGTACGGCATCGCGCCCGACTCGAACCAGCAATCCAGCACTTCCGGGATGCGCGCCATCGCGCCGCCACACGCGCCGCACGTCCAGGACAGCGCGTCGACGTGGTGCTTGTGCAAGTCGTGGACGTCCACGCCGGATTTTGTCTGCAATTCCGCGATGCTGCCGATGCAGTCAAACGCCCCGCAGCCCTCGCACTGCCAGATCGGCAGCGGCGTGCCCCAGAAGCGGTTGCGGCTGATCGCCCAGTCGCGGGCGTCAGCGATCCAGTTGGCGAAGCGCTTTTGGCCGACGTACTCCGGCACCCAGCGCGTTTGCTGGTTTAGCTCTGCCATGCGCTCGCGCAGCGGCCGCGCGCCCGAGCCCGGCGCGACGCTCTCCACACGCACGAACCAGGTCGGCATTGCCTTGTAAATCAGCGGCGTTCCCGAGCGCCAGCAGAACGGATACTCGTGGTCCAGCGTCTCGTGCTTGAACAGCAGGCCGCGCGCCTTCAGGTCGGCGATCAGCAGCTTGTCGGCGTCCTTGACGAATAGCCCGACGATCTGGCCCTCGGCGATCCCAGCGACATCACCGGTGAATTTGCCCTCGGCGTCGACCGCATCGCGCAGCGGCAGGCCCCAGGCTTGCGCCACACGGTGGTCGTCCTCACCAAACGCCGGCGCTTGGTGGACAATGCCAGTGCCGTCCTCGACGCTGACGTAGGCGTCAGACACCACGCGGAACGCGCCGTCAGCGGCGGCCTCAGAGAAGCAGTCGAACAGCGGCGTGTAGCGCAGCCCCACGAGTTCACTGCCTTTTTTGACCTCCAGCACCGTGTGCGTGCCCAGCACCTTCTCGGCCAGCGCCTGCGCCAGGATGAATTTCTCGGGCGAATCCGGCCGCGTCGCGACCACGTAGTCGATCTCGGCGCCGACGCACAGGCCCATGTTGGACGGCAGCGTCCACGGCGTCGTCGTCCACGCCAGCAGCGCCGTACCTGGCTGATCAGCAAGCTGAAATCGCACCGTCACCGCCGGATCCTGTACCTTGCGGTAGTCCATGCCGGCTTCAAAATTCGACAACGGCGTGCCCAGCCGCCACGAATACGGCATCACCTTGTGGCCGCGGTAGATCAGCTTCTTCTGCCACAGCTCGCGGAAGACCCACCAGACGCTCTCCATGAATTCCGGATTCATGGTCTTGTAATCGTTGTCGAAATCGACCCAGCGGCCCATGCGCTCGACGGTGTTGCGCCACAGGTCGACGTAACGGAGCACGATCGACCGGCACGCCTCGTTGTACCGGCCGACGCCGTACGCGCGGACGTCGCTCGGCGACTTGAGGCCGAGGTCCTTTTCGATCTCCATCTCGACCGGCAAGCCATGGGTATCCCAGCCGAATCGCCGTTCGACGCTGTAGCCGCGCATGGCCTGATAGCGCGGCACGATGTCCTTGATCGTGCCCGCCAGGAGGTGGCCGTAGTGCGGCGTGCCGGTAGCGAACGGCGGGCCGTCGTAGAACACGAATTCGCCTTTGCGATCTTCTGGCGCGACTGTGTCCTGGCTCACCTGCTTCTTGAACGTGTCGTGCGTCCGCCAGAACTCCAGAACTTCGCGTTCCAGCGCGGGAAAATCGGGATTGGACTCGGGCTTTGTCAACATCGGGCGCTCTCCGGGCAGCTGCAGGGGCGCCGAGTGTAGCGCGATGGCCGATTGCTTGCGAGAATGCGCCGCATGACGACGACGCATCCGCCCCAGCTTGGCCACCGCACGCTGTTCCCTGACCTGCAAGCGCGCGTTTATCTGGCGCATGCCGCCGTGTCGCCGGTGTCGACGCCTGTGCGCGCCGCCGTCGACGCCGTGCTGGACGACTACGCCCGGCTGGGCTCCGGCGCGTTTCCGCCGTGGATCGCCCAACGGCAGCGGCTGAAAGAGGCGATCGGCCGGCTGATCCGCTGCCAAGCCGACGATCTGGCGCTTGTGCAATCGACGACGGCGGGGCTGATGGCGCTGGCGCTGTGTCTGGATTGGCGCCCGGGCGACCGCGTCGTGCTCACCGAAGGCGAATTTCCGGCGAACGTGACGCCGTGGCAGCGTGCCGCGGCGCAGTATGGCCTGGAGATCGTCTGGCTGCCGCAGCCGCAGCCCGAGGCGATCGCGCCGTGGCTGGAAGCGCTGCAGCGCGCGCTGGCGGGCGGGCGCGTGCGCGTGGTGGCGGTGAGCGCCGTGCAGTTCCAGACCGGGCTGGCGATGCCGCTGGAGACGATCGGCTGGCTGTGCCAGCGCGCCGGCGCCGAATTCGTCGTCGATGCGGTGCAGGCGTTCGGCGCGATCGACCTGGACGTCAGCGGCGCGCACATCGACTACCTCGCATGCGGCGCCCACAAGTGGTGCAACGGCATCGAGGGCGCCGGCTTCCTGTACATCGCGCCGCCGCGCATCGCCGCCATGCAGACGCGGATGGCCGGCTGGCTGAGCCACGAGGACGGCCTCGGTTTCCTGTTTCGCGGCGCGGGCTTGCTGCGCCACGACCGGCCGATCCGCCAGCGCGCGGACTTCCTGGAGATCGGCAACCTGTCGACGGCGAGCTTTGCGGCGATGGGCGCGGCGGTCGCGGTGTTGGAGGCGCTCGGCGTGCCGGCGATTTTCGCCCACGTCCAGCCGATCCTCGACGGCCTGGAGGCGGGGCTGCTGGCGCGCG
>CAIPXZ010000611.1 GCA_903869075.1 uncultured Myxococcales bacterium
CAGCCACGCCAGCGCCGCGCCCACAAGCTGCCGGCCGAGGTTCAGGCCCTCCGCCTCCGGACAGACGGTCGCGGCGATGAAGTGCCAGACGCCGCCCGCCGGCCGATCCGCGCCGACCAGCCCGCCGGGACAGCGCTGTTCCAGCAGATCGTCAAAACGCGCGACCGGCGCCGGCGCCCAGATACCGACGATGGTGCCCAGCAGCGTCGTCGGCTGATCCGGCCGCCACGCCGCGAGGACGAACGCTGGCCACGCGCCGTCCGGCCGCACAAGCTCCAGCCAGCGCGCCACGCCCGCCGCCAGCCACGGCGCTTGCACAGCGCAGAACGCCTGCCACAGCTGCGGATCGCCGCGCAGCGTCGCCAAGGCAAGCTCGTCCAGCCGCAATTGCTCTGTCATCACCTAGCCTTGGATGACGCCGAGCCGCTTGCCGACGCGGATGAACGCCGCGATCGCCAGATCCACTTGCGCCCGGCTGTGCGCCGCCGACAGCTGCACACGGATCCGCGCCGCGCCCTTGGGCACGACCGGAAACGAGAAGCCGATGACATACACGCCCTCATCCAGCAGCTCGCGCGCCATGTCCTGCGCCAGCCGCGCATCGCCGAGCATCACCGGCACGATCGGGTGGATGCCCGGGCGGATGGCAAAGCCGGCCGCGGTCATCGCCAGGCGGAAATGCTGCGTATTATCGGTCAACTGCGCGCGCAAATCGTGAGCTGTGTCAATCAGTTCCAGCGCACGAATGCTCGCCTGGGCGATCACCGGCGCCAGCGTGTTGGAGAACAGATACGGCCGCGAACGCTGGCGCAGCAGCGCGACGATCTCTTTTTTGCCGGTCGTGAAGCCGCCCGACGCGCCCCCGAGCGCCTTGCCCAGCGTCGAGGTGATGACGTCGATGCGGTCCAGAACGCCGTGGTGCTCCGGCACGCCGCGCCCTGTCGCGCCGATGAAGCCGGTGGCGTGCGACTCGTCGACCATCACCATTGCGTCGTATTTTTCCGCCAGATCGCAGATCCGCGGCAGGTCCGCCAGATCGCCGTCCATCGAGAACACGCCATCGGTGGCGATCAGCCGTGCGCGCAGGTGCTGGCTCGCCTGCAGGTGCCGCTCCAGCTCGTCCAGATCGCCGTGCGTGTAGCGAAAGCGCTCCGCTTTGCACAGCCGGATGCCGTCGATGATCGACGCGTGGTTGAGCGAATCTGAGATGATCGCATCGTTTTCATCCAGCAGCGTCTCGAACAAGCCGCCGTTGGCGTCAAAGCACGAGCCGTAGAGGATCGTGTCCTCGGTGCCAAAAAACGCTGAAATCGCTGCTTCCAGCTGCTTGTGGATGTCTTGGGTGCCGCAGATGAAGCGCACGGACGACAACCCGTAGCCGCGCTCGTCCAGCGCCTTGTGTGCGGCGGCGACGATGCGCGGGTCGTTGGCGAGGCCAAGATAGTTATTGGCGCAAAAGTTCAGGACTTCCTTGCCGTTTTTGACGGCGATGGCCGAACCCTGCGGCGTGACGATGACGCGTTCCGGCTTGGTCAGCCCGGCGGCATCGATCTCAGCCAAAGTGGTCTGCAAGCGCTGGCGGACGTTCGTGTACATGGGCGGCTCCTCCAAGAGCGCGCCGAGGATCGGCCGCCGCCGCCGCAGAGTCAACCGCCGTCACGGCATCGGCACGCTGAGCATCCGCAGCGCGCCCACGGCTTCGTACACGAGCGACACGGCGCTGCCGTCCGGGGCGATCGCCAGCTCGGAGATGCCGCCAAAACCCAAGATGGCGTCGCCGGTTTCATGCGACAGGAAGTCGCTCGTCAGGATCTTGCCGGCGGTGATGTTGAACTGCGCGTCACTGAACGGGTGCACGCGCAGCAGCTCCAGCGTCGCCGCGTCGGTCGCGCCAAAAGCCAGCAGGAAATCCGGGCTGTTGGGCACCTGCGCCAGACGAAATGCGTGCAGCACTGGCGCCGCCGTCGCCCCCGGCGCCGCGCCAAATAGCCGCAGCACGGTCGGCGTGGCCAGCGGCTGGTCCGGCGCCGTGCGCGCGAGCGCCAGGAAGCCCATCGGCTGGCCGGCAAAGACAAGCGTCCCGGAAATCAGCACTGCGACCTGCTGCGTATCCGGGTCCCACACCGCGTCCACGCCGCGGTAGACGACGGCGCTCGACGTGTTGTCTACGCCCGCCAGCTTGCACGCGGACGTCACGGGCGCACCTGGATCGGCGGTCACTGCCGTCACATCCACCGCGAACAGCGGCGCCGGACCGTCGTCGTGCCGGCTCAGCGTCACAAGCAGCGGGCCCGGCGCGTCCGCCAGCAGGAGCGGCCGCGCGTTGGTCACCAGCGCCGTCGTGGCGGGCAGCGACCCTGGGCCGATCGCCAGGCCCGCGCCGCCCCACGCCGTCGTGACAGCCCCCTGCCAGGCGTGCACGCCGTCCGCGGTCGCGCGCGCCAGCACGCCCGCGAGATCGCCGTTCACCGCCGTCGCTGTCAGGGCCACCGCGGGTCGTGCGAGCAGGCCACCCGCTGCCGGACACGCCGCGGAATTGCCCGCCACCAAGGGACTGGCACCGTTCAGCGCCGCGAAGCGCAACGCACCGCCGGTCGCGACCACGTCGCACGCGCTGGCAGTATTGCCGCCCTCTGCCCATGCCAGCTGCAGCGCCGGGTTGCCGGCGCCCGGCGCCAGGAATTGCGGATGCAGCGCACACCAGCCCGCCGCGCCCGGTGGCGGCGTCGACGGCGCCAGCTGCCACTGCACCGGCTGCTTGTCCACCGGGAAATTCGCCACCGCCACAGCGGAATAGAGTCCGAGCGGCGGCGCACAACCGCGCGTCTGCACCGCCAAGCGCAGCTGCGGCAGGCCGTCGCCCTCGCCAAGCTGCCACACAAGCGACGGCGCCAATGGCTGCGGGGCCAGCCCGCTGTCCAGCGGCACCGTGACGGGTGCCGGCAGCTCTGCGGCGTCCAGCGTTGTACACGCGCTCTGGAAGCAGCCTTGTATGGCATTGCATTTGCTGATGAAATGGCAGCCGATGCTCGGCGTGCAGGCGCTGACGCCGCACGTGCTGGCGTCCGGCTGGGTGCAGACGGTGGCGGTGCCGGGCTGGCAGCTGCCGGCGGTGCAGGTGTCGTTGTCGGTGCAGAGGTTGCCGTCGCTGCACGGCGTGCCGGTCAGCGGCGCATGCTGGCAGCCGGTTTGCGGGGCGCAGCTGTCGGCGGTGCAGGCGTCGCCGTCGTCGCACGCCGCGGGCCCGCCGCCTTCGCACACGCCGCTGGCGCAGAGGTCGGCGGTCGTGCAGGGGTTGCCGTCATCGCAGCCGCCGCCGCTCGCGGCCGACCACGCGTCGCCGTGGCTGGCCGGCTGGCAGGTCTGGCAGACGTCGCTCGGCTTGGCGTCGCCCGGGCTGCGGCACAGGCCGTCGATCAGGCACAAGCCGGCGATGATCGGATGGCTGCAGCTGCTGCCGGCGCAGACGTCGCTGGTGCAGGCAAAGCCGTCGCTGCCGCACGGCGTGTTGCTCGGCGCCGTGGCGGTCTGGCAGCCGACGTGACTGAGGCAGGAATCCAGCGTGCAGGCGTTGCCGTCGTCGCAGACGATCGGCGTTCCGGCGCACTGGCCGGCGGCGCAGGTGTCGGCGGTTGTGCACGGGTCGCCGTCGTCGCAGCTGGCGGCCGACGGCGCGAAAAGGCACGGGCTGCTGCCGCTGCTGCTGGCGGCGAGCGGGTTGCAGACGTCCAGCGTGCAGGGGTTGCCGTCGTCGCAGGAGACCGCGACGCCGAGGCAGACGCCACTGGCGAGGCAGCCGTCGTCCTGGGTGCAGGCGTTGCCGTCGCTGCAGGTGGCGCCGATGAGCACGGACCACGCGGTTTGGCTGACGTCCGGCACGCAGCCCAGGCACGGCACGCCGAGCTCGCCAACGCCGGTTTTCAAGCACGCGCCGTCGATTCGGCACAGCCCGGGGACGATGGCGCTGTGGTTGCACGCGCCGCCGACGCACGCGTCGATTGTGCACGCGGAGCCGTCCGCGGTGCAGGTCGTGCCTTCGGCGAGCGCGACGTGGTCGCATTTGCCGGTTGTCGCTTTGCAGGTGTCGGCGGTGCACGGCTTGCCGTCGTCGCAGTTCTTTGGCGTGCCGGTGCATGCGCCGTTGACGCACAAGTCATTGGTCGTGCAGGCGTTTCCGTCGGTACACGCGGGGCCTTGCAGCGGCAGGAAGACGCAGCCGGTCGCGGGCACGCAGCCGTCCAGCGAGCAGGCTTCGTTGTCGTTGCACGCGATTGTCACGCCCAGGCAGTAGCCCTTGGCGCAGTGGTCGTCGGAGGTGCAGGCGTTGCCGTCGTCGCAGAGTCCGGCGGCGATGGGCGTGTTGATGCAGCCGCCCAGCGGGTCGCAGCCGTCCACGGTGCACGGGTTGCCGTCGTCGCAGTCGCTGTTGACGTTGCAGCCGCAGACAACATGCGCGGCGTGGCAGATTCCGGCGGTGCAGTAGTCGCCGAAGGTGCACGGATTGCCGTCGTTGCATGCGACGAGGTTGGGCGCGTGCGCGCAGCCGGCGACGGGCAAGCAGCTGTCGTCCGTGCACGGGTTGTTGTCGTCGCAGGCGCTGGCAGGCATCGCGAGGCCGACGCACTTGCCGGTGGCGCAGTCGTCGCCGCTCGTGCACTGGTTGCCGTCGTCGCACGGCACGTTGGCGGGCAAGAAGACGCAGCCGGTGGTCGGCGTGCAGTTGTTCTTGGTGCACGGGTTCTTGTCGTCGCACAAGCCGACGGCGCCGATGCACGCGCCGTCGTAGCACAGGTCGCCGGCGGTGCAGGCGTTGCCGTCGTCGCAGTCCTTGTTGTTCAGCGGCGTCCAGCTGTCGTCAGCGATCGTCGGGTCGCAGATCAGGCACGGCTGGCCGTCGGCGCTGGTGCCGGCGGGCACGCAGGTTCCAGCGATCACGCAGACGCTCGCCACGGGCACGCCCACGCAGGCGCCGCCGACGCACTCGTCGGTCGTGCACGGGTCGGCGTCGAATTGGCACGGTCCCGACGTCGGCGCGTGGACGCAGCCGAGCACAGCGTCGCACTGGTCGGACGTGCACGGGTTGCCGTCGTCGCACGTGTTCCACGTCAGCGGTAGGCAGGCGCCGCTCTTGCACGCTTCGGTCAGCGAGCAGCTGTTGCCGTCGTCGCACGTTGCGGCGTTGGCCAGCGCCACACAGCCGGTCTTGCTGTCGCAGCCGTTGTCGGTGCACGGGTTGTCGTCGGTGCAGACAGCGGGCACGCCGTCACACGCCCCCGCGGCGCCGCAGACGTCGTCGTGGGTGCAGGCGTTGCCGTCGTCGCACGGGCCAACGTCGAGGATGGACCACGTCGTCGTCGCGCTCTCGGGCAGGCAGCGCGCGCAGGGCTTGCCGGGCTGGCTAGCGCCGCCGTCATAGCAAGCGCCGTCGATGCGGCACGCGCCGGTGATGACCACGCCCGGGTTGCAAATGCCCGCGGTGCAGACGCCCACGGTGCACGGCGAGTCGCCATCGCAGCCGCCAACGCCGTCCGGCTTGGCTGTGTGCTGGCAGCCGCTGGCGACGCAACTGTCGACGGTGCACGGCTGGCCGTCGTCGCAGGCTTTGGCGGTGGGCTGGCAGGCGCCGTCGCTGCAGACACCCGGCGCGGGGCAGAGCGCGTCGGTGGCGCAGGTTGTCGAGTCCGCGACCGGCAATGCCACGCAGCCTGTGGTCCCGCAGTGTGCCGTTCGGCAGCCGCCCAGCGCGCCGAGCAGGGTCGCGCACTCGTCGTCGGTGTGGCACAGCGGCGCCGCATCCCCGTCAGCGGTGTCGGCAGCATCGGGCGTGGCGTCGGGCGTGGCTGTGACGTCGGCAGGCGCATCGGCCGCACCATCGGCGCCATCCGCTGCGGCGTCCGTGCCCGCCGGTGCGTCTGGCGGCGCATCCTGGGTGGCGGCATCGGTCGGCACGCAGACGCCGCTCAAGCAGCGACCGCTGGCGCATTCCGTGTCCAACCGGCAGGCGGTCTGCGGCGTCGGCGGCGGCGCGCAGGCGGTCGCCAGCCACAGCGCCACCCACGCGCCAACGAACGCGCGTACCGACAACGGCAAGGCTGGCAGGGTGGCTGACAATGCAAGATCCTCGAGCGCAAGACGCAGTACGCCACTTGGCAGTATGGGCAAAAATCGCCGCGGCCGCCATTGCGCGCATGTGGCCCAGCGAGCGTCTGGCAAGTGCCTAGGATAGTTCGGGAAAGGTCGCGGCAATGGCCTGCGCCAAGTGCCCTGCGACGGCCTGCGGTTGCTCCAGATGGACGGCGTGGCCGGCGTGCGGCACCACCGTCACGCGCAGCTCCGCCACCAGTGGCTGCCACGCGGGTGCCCGCGCGCACAGCTTGGCGTCGTCTGCACCGGCCAACAGGTGCGTCGGCACGGGCACGTGGAGGTTGGCCGGCATCGCGCCCGTGCCGTACCAGCGCAGGTTTTGTGCCAGCCCGCCGGCCTGTTGTCTCAGCCGCAACCGCCGCTGGGCGCGCCACATCGCCGGCGGCAGTCGGCGCTGGCTGGCAAACAAGGGCAGCGCCTGCCACGCGTCGACAAAAGCCGGCACGCCGTCCTGCAGCAGCGCCCGCGCCCGCGCCTCGTCCTCGCGTTGCCGCTCCAGCGCCGCCGCGGGCGGCAGCGGCGGATGCGCCGATTCCAGCCACAGCGCGGCGCACGGCAGCTGCGCACTTGCCGCCAGGACCGCGGCAATGCGGCCGCCCATCGAATAGCCGCCGAGCAACGGCGGCTGGCCCAGGTGCGGCCGCAGCGTTGCCGCGAGAAGCTGGCTCAGCGCCAGCCAGTCGGCTGATGGCGGAAACAGCGTTGCCGCGCGGCCATGCCCGGGCAGGTCGGGCAGTAACCAGCGCACCGGCAGGTGGCGCAACGCGCGCGTCAGCGGCAGCCACGACCGGCTGTCGGCGAGGAAGCCGTGCAGCAGCACCACGGGGACGCCGTCGGTCGGCCCGGCGACGCGCAGCGGCAGCAGCCCTGGAGCCGCGATAATCCTCACGGCAGTCCCGCCAACGCCGCGCGCGCCGCCATCGCCGCCTCGCGCCAATACGCGCGGTGCAGGGCCTCGCTCGCCGTCCGGTCAAAACGCGCGACGAGCAGCTGCACCTCGCCCGCCGCCAGCGGCTGCGCCAGCGCGGCGATCCAGCTGGCCAAATCGCTGCAGACACGCGTTGTCACGCCAAAACCCGAGGCGATTCGCGGCAGATCCAGGCCGTGCGGCGCAGTAAAGCACGCCACATGCAGCGCCTCGGCCATCGCAGTACGCGCCGGCAGGTAATCAAAAATCGCCCCGCCGTCGTTGTCCGCCACGCACAGCCGCACGCCGGCGTGACGCAGCTGGCGGCCGGCGAGGATCTGCAAGCTCCCAACATCGTGCAGGAATGTGCAGTCGCCCAGGTAGGCCGTCGCCTGGCACTGGCGACCGACGGCAAGCCCCGCCAGCGTCGCCAGCGCGCCGTCAATGCCCGCAGCGCCTCGGCTCACTTCCACCTCCACATCGGCGGCCAGCGGCGGCGCAAAGCTGTCCCAATCGCGCACCGGCATGCTGTTGCCCAGCAGCAGCGTACTGCCAGCCGGCAGCGCGCCGGCCAGCGCCTTGACCGCCGCCGCCTCGTGCCAGCCGTCCGGCGGTGCGAGGATCGCCGCGTCCACCGTCCGCCAGCGCCGCTGCCACGGCGACGGCGCCAGCACGTCCGCCGGCTGCGGCCAGTCCCGCAGCGCCATCGCCACAGCGTCCAGCAGCGTCTGGCGATTCTGCCGCAGCGGATCCGAGACACGCCGCGGCTGCACGACGTCCACCGGCACCCCCAGCCGCTTCGCGTCTTCCAGCAGCAGCTGCGCGCCTTTGGACACCGGCCACGCGCCCAGCCGCACCACACGATCCGGCAGGAGCGCCGCGCGCACGTCCGGGTCGCGCAGGTACGCGTCCGCGTGGCGCACGCCCGGCAGCGCATCGCGCAGGCGAGACGCCGGCTCTGCCAGCAGGACGACTTGCCCGCTCGCCAGCCTCGGCGCCACCCACGCCAGCACGTCGGGATCGCGCGGCAGCGGCCCGGCCAGCACAAGCACGCGCTCGTTCGGCTGCGGCGGCAGGATCGCCGGACCGGGTGGCGGCAATGCGGCGGTCAGCGGCGGCGGCAGCGGCGCTGGTTCGCCCACGGTCAGCGCCAGCGGCAGGGACAGCGGCACGTTCACATGCGCGACGCCGCCGGTCGTCGGCAAGTCGGTGAGCGCCTGCTGCAGCGCCAATAGCTGCGCCGGCAGGTCGGCATCGCCGGCTGCAATCTCGGCAAATACGTGGGCATAGGGCGCCAGCAGCCCCGGCTGCAGGATCGCTTGCGGCGCCCCCAGACCACGCGCGGCGGCGGGGCGGTCGGCGGTGATGGCGACGAGCGCATCGCCGGCTTCGGTTGCCTCAATCGCCGCCGGCAGGACGTGCGCCGCGGCGCTGCCGGACGTACACAGCGTGCCGCACAGCGCGTGCGTCGTGCGCGCCAGGCCGAGCGCGAAAAATCCTGCCGCGCGCTCATCCAGCACCACGTGCAGCGTCAGCTCGGGTCGCTCGGCGGCGGCCTGCACAAGCGGCGTCGAGCGCGAACCGGGCGAAATCACAAGGTGGCGCAAGCCGCCCGCGACGAGCGTTGCCAGCAGCCCGCGCACACCCGCGGCTTGGTCAGTCATGGCGCCTCCGGCGACAGCGACTGGACAATCGCCGCCAGCTTCTGGGCGATCTCGGCGGCCTCATCGACCGGCACGCTGTCCGGCACCAGCCCCGCGCCTGCGCGCGCCTGCCAGCGACCCGCCGTCTCCGCCACGCCGCGCAGCAGCACAACCGCCTCGCCATCGCCGGAGCCATCGCACGCCAACCGCGCCAGGCAGCCGCCGTACAGCCCGCGCGGCGGCTCCAGAACCGCCAGCAGCGCCAGCGCCGCTTGCCGCGGCAGTCCCAGCAGCGCCGGCGTCGGATGCAGCGTCAGCGCCGTCGTCAGCGCGTCCATGCCCGGCTGCCGCTGCCCGGTGATGTGCGTCCGGCGGTGCGCCAGCGGCCCTGCCTGGCCGATGTCCGCCTGCAGCGTCAGCCCCCGCGCCCCCAGCTGCGCCAGCCGATCGCGCACGAAATCGCGCACCCGGCCGTGCTCATCGCCCAGCCGCGCGTCGTCCGCCGCCAGCTGCGCCAGGGAACCGGTGCCGGCCAGCGCCATCGTCCGCACTTCGGCGCCGTGGCACGCGAGGAGCAGCTCCGGCGTCGCGCACAGGATATTTTCGCCGTCCGGCAGCTGCACATCCACCACCCACGCTTCCGGCCGCGCGGCGCGCATCCGCGCCGCCAGCGTACCGCGCTGCCAAGTCCCGGCCAACGGAAGCGTGCGCGACCACACGACTTTTTGCGCCTCGCCGGCGCGCATCGCCGCCACAAGCTTGCCGATCGCCGCCAAGTGCCCCGGCGCCGCGACGTCGGCCGCCACGACCGGCGCCAGCGACGGCGGCGGCACCGCCAGCACCGCCAGCAGGTGGCGCAGCGCTTGCAGCACCACGTCCGGGTCGTCCTCGCCCAGCAGCACGAGGCTCAGCTCCGTGCGGCCGTCCGCCAGCGCCGTCAGCCACACGCGCGGCAGCCAGAGCTGCAGCGGCACGCGCACGCCGTCGTCGTGTAACTCGGGAAAACCACAGGCCATCACCGCGTCGGCCAGTAGTGGATGCGCTGCCAGCCAGGCCTGCAGCTGCGCCAGATCGTCCGGGTGCGGCGCGTCGTGCAGCCAGCGCACGGCGGTCAGCGGGCAGCGCTGCGCCACACCGATCGCCTCCGTTTCCAGGCCAAACGGCGCGCGCCACGCCACGCGCGGCAGGATGGCGGTGTCGGCGGCGGTCGCGCCCGGCGGCAGGTCGACGCAAGCGCGCAGTACGAGCCGGCGATCGTGGCGGCGGTTCAGCTCGCCCAGCACTTCGGCGACGTGGCCGACGAAAGCGTCCGGCTGCCAGCCGCGCGGTCCAGGCGCGGTCATTTTGCCCGGTCCAGGCGTTGCGGCACCCGCGCCACCCACAGGTGCGACACGCCGAGCAGCAGCGGCACAACCGCGACGACGTCCTGGCCGGCCTGGCGCATCAGCTCGGCAAACGCCGCCGGCGACGGGAATTCCGAAATCGATTTCTGCAGATAGCGGTATTCCGCCGGTGCCCCCGACAGCCACGCGCCCAGCCGCGGCACCACGACGCGGATGTGCAGCCGCGCGCCCCAGGTCAGCAGCCCGGGCTCGGGCTCGGTCGCCTCGAGGATGACGATGCGCCCGCCGGGCCGCACAACGCGCGTCATCTCGCGCAGCGCCACCAGCCGATTGGGGACGTTGCGAATGCCGTAACTCATCGTCACGCCGTCAAAACTTGCGTCGGGAAACGGCAGCGCTTGGGCATCGCCCACCACCAGCGACACGCGCGTCTGCAGCCCCGCCGCCGCGACTTTTTGCGCGCCGACCGCCAGCATCCCGCGCGACGGGTCCAGCGCCGTGACGTGCGCGTCCGGGTGCAGCTGCGCCGTCATGATCGCCAAATCCGCAGTCCCCGTCGCCAGATCCAGCACGCGGGCGTTGGCCGGCAGCGCCAGCAAGGCGATCGCCCGCCGCCGCCAGCGCTGGTCGATGCCAAACGTCATCACGCGGTTCAGCAGGTCGTAGCGCTTGGCGATGCCGTCAAACATCGCGCCGCTGCCGCCCAGCACATCGCCAGCGGCCGCTTGGGCAAGCGGCGCACCGACGGGACTGGAAGTGGGCTCAGGAGCGTGGGACATCGTCAGCCGCCGCAATCAAGAGTGGGGCGGCCGCGGCGGCACAACACCGCTTGCAGCCGCGAGAATTTCTGACTTGCGCGCGTGCAGTCGCATGTGGCCTTGCTGGATGCCTTCGCCCGCCAGCGCGCGCAGCGCCGCCAGGTTGGACGCGAGGCCGGCCGCGGCCATCACCACCGACAGCTGCCGGGCGCCATCGACGCGCACGAGCTCCATCGCCGCGCGCACGCCCGGATGCGCCTGCACGGAGCCACCGACGGTGCCGATCGCCAGCGGCATCTCCATCACGCCGTGCAGGCCAGTCGGCGTCCGCGCCCACGTCGCCAGCGGCCGGTATTCGCGACCCAGCCCGGCGTACGCGTGTGCGCCGGCTTCGATCGCCCGCCAGTCCTGGCCCAGCGCAAGCGCGACCGCGTCGATGCCGTTCATGATGCCCTTGTTGTGCGTGCTCGCCCGGAACGGGTCCATCTCGGCAAAGCGGCTCGCCCGCGCCACGCCGTCCGCCAGCGCATCGCCGCCGAGCATCTCCGCGGTCACGTCGCACTCCACGTGCACGATCCGCCGCAGCGGCAGGTTGGACAGGATGCGCAGGCCGATGTGCCCGCCGATCCACGACTGCACCATCGGCGCGACTTTTTCAGCGACCGTGTCCACGACGTTGGCGCCCATCGCGTCGCCGACGTCCACGTACAGATGCAGCACCAGCAGCCCGCCCTCGGCGTCCAGCTCGCGCGTATCCGCGTCGACGCAGCCGCCGCCGCGCGCGACCATCCGCGGGATCGCCTCGTTGGCCAGGGCGATGATCTGCTCGCGCCGTTCACGCAAAATCGCCGTCGCCGCCGGTAGATCCGGCACGCGGTCAAACTGCACCTGCGCCGTCATCACCGACCGCGTTGCGTCGCCGCGGAAGCCGCCCGACGCCCGCACCATCCGCGCCGCGTTCGAGCACGCCGCCACGACGGAGGGCTCCTCGACGACCATCGGAATCAGGTGATCGCGGCCGTTGATGCGGAAATTCAGGCCGAGTGACAGCGGCAGCGCGAACGTCGAGATGACGTTCTCCGTCATGTGGTCGGCGACACCCAAATCCAGCGTCCCTTCGCGCAGATAGCGCTGGGTCTGCCGCGACAGCCCGAGCTGGCGGGCGAGCACCCGACGTCGCTCGAACACCGACTTTTTGTAGAACTCACCGAAACGACTCGTGTAACCCGTGTGGCTGGCGCTCGGCGGCTCCACCGGATCCAGCTCCAGCGCCGCGCCGAGCTCCGCCAGCTGCTGCGGCAACAGCGCCTGTGGGCCATCGCTGCGGGCATGCGCCGGCTGGTCGTGGGTCTCCACCAGCACGATGCTCGCGCCCGCGGCGACGCTCGCCTTGGCCAGCGGCAACACCAAATCGCGGCGCCCGACGCCGTGCGACGGGTCCACCGCCACCGGCAGCTTGAGCACATGGCGCAGGTAGGCGACCGCGGCGAGGTCCAGCGTGTTGCGCATTTCGGCGTTCGGACCGGCGATGCCGCGCTCGCAGAACACGACGTACGGGCAGCCGTGGCGCAACAAGTGCTCGCCCGCCAGCAGCCATTCCTCGATGCCGACGCCACGCGCACGCTTGAGCAGCGCCGGCCGACCGGTCCGGCCAACCGCCGCCAGCAGCGCGAAATTCTGCATATTGCGTGAGCCAATTTGAATGATGTCCGCAACTTGCGCGACGGCGTCGACGTGCAGCTCGCTCATCGCTTCGGTCACGACGCCGAGGCCGTGTTCAGCCGCAGCCTCCGCCAGCCACTTCAGCGCCTGCTCGCCCTGGCCGGCAAAGCTGTACGGCGAGGTCCGCGGCTTGAACGCGCCGCCACGCAGCAGCTGGGCACCCGCCGCGGCGCACAGCCCGGCGATGGTCTGGATCTGCGACTGCGACTCGACGGCGCACGGCCCGGAAATCAACACCGGCCGATCGCCGCCCAGCCAGACGTCTGCGCCGGAACGGCAGCGCACGAGGTACTGCTCCGCCAGCGCATCCACCAAGGGATGCGGGGACTTGCGCTCGGCGACGTGCGCCACGCCCGGCACCGCGAGGATCTGCTCGTGCGGCACGGTGGACGAGTGCGACTCGACCTCGAGCATCCGCGGCCCGCCGGCGTTCGGCGTCAGCGTGCGCGTCCAGAGCCCCAGCCCTTGCAGCGCCGCGGCCACCGCCTTTTCGTCCGCATCTTCTCGCAACAGGATGACCATGCCGTTTTCCTCAACTCGTTCGCTGCGCCAGGGTTTCTGCCACCGCCACCAACGCCGCGCGCTCGGGCGCGTGGCCCGGCAGATCGCGCAGCGCCGCCGCGGCTTCGTGCGCGTACTGACCCGCGACCCGCCGCGCTTCGGCAATCGCTCCCGTCGTCTGCAGGCCTTCCAGCACGCGCGCCTGCGCCTGCTGCCACGGCGCCGCTTCGCGCGCGTCGAGGCGTAGCCCGGCTGCGTGCAACAATTCAATATCGCTCAAAAATTCCGGGCGGGCGTCGAGCAGCAAAATCAGCGGCAACGTCACCTTGCCCTCGGCCAGATCCGCCAGCGGCGGCTTGCCGATCTTGTGCGCCTCGCCGTCAAAATCCAGCGCATCATCGGTCAGTTGGAACGCCAGACCGAGCGCGCCGCCGTACGCCACAAGCGCTTCCTCGGTCGCTGCATCGGCGCCGCCCGCGCGCGCGCCCGCCCGCATGGCCCAGCGAAACAGCGCCGCCGTCTTGCCGTCAATGACGCGAAAATAGCCAGCGCGATCGTGTGCAAGTCCGCGTGCGCGCTGGGCTTGTTCGACTTCAGCGAAGATCATCTGCTCAATCGTCGCCAGCGCCAGCGGCACAAGGCCGTCCACGCCGGTCACGCAGATCCGCCGCAGCGCTTCCACGAGCAGCCAATCGCCGGCAAAGATTGAAATTTCATTGCCGTGCAGCACACGCGCCGTCGGCTGGTTGCGGCGCGTGTCCGCCAGATCGACGACGTCGTCGTGCAGCAGCGTCGCCGCGTGCACGAGCTCGACCGCGACAGCCAAGTCCCGCGCGTGTTTGCGTGCTTGCGCCGCATCGTCGGGCGCCCCCAGCCGTGCCGCCAGCAGCGTACACAGCGGCCGCAGCCGCTTGCCGCCGGCGGCCAGCAGGTGGTGCCCGGCGCGCTGCGCCAGCGTCGGACCGCGCGTCGCCTGGATCACCGCCTCCACGTCCACCAGCTGCTCTGCCAACAGCGTCTGCAGCTCCACCAGGTGGCGGTCCAACGCGTCCAGATCGGCCAGCTGCGCCTGCCGGGTCAGCGCCGGCAGCACGCCCAGCGCCGCGACCGCTGGAAGGGCCGTGGGCAGCGATCGCGCGGACAAAGCGTTGGATTCCATCGGTTTGCTCAGGAGTCGAAGGCGGCGAGGGCGTGAGGCGGGCAGCGCAGGCGTCGGTTTCAGTCTGTTGTGAAGTTTCACTGACGAGTGAAACATCGGCGAAAACGATACGCGCCGGGCCGGGAACTGTCAAGCCACAGGCGCGCGCCACAGGCCAAAGCGGTGCAGTTCCGCGACGTTTGGCACCAGGAATGGCTCGCCGAGCACGGCAAAACCTTGGCGCTCGTAGAAGCCGATCGCGCTGACCCGGGCATTGCACCAGACAATCCGCCGCGGATCGCTGGCCAGCAGCGCGGCGATCGCGCCCTGCAGCACCGCTTCGCCGATGCCGTGGCCTTGCAGCGCCGGCTCGACCGCCATACCGCGCAGCTGCCACGCCAGCTCGCCGGGCGCCAGCGGCGTCGGCTGCGGGTAGAAGCTGGCCACGCCGACGACCTGGCCATCCGCCGTTCGCGCCGCAAAATGCCGCGAATCCGGCGGCTGATCGCCCGCCCAGACCGCGGTGGCAAACGGCAGCCCAGGCCGCAGCACGCGGTGGCGCAGCGGCTGGACGCCCTCGGGCGGCACTTCAGAAACCTGCACGGGCATGGGCGACCTCCAGGCGGCCATCCTACGCGGCCGCAGCGCATGACGGAAGCGCGGCTTGGGCGCATACTGGCGCGCGGGAGGCTGGTGATGCGCGTGCCGTTGTTGATCTTGCTTGCGATTCTGCCGGTGCCAGCGCTGGCGGCGCCGCTGCTGGAGGAGTCGGCTGTCGTCGCCGCGGCGGTGCGGCAGGCGCCGGAAGTGCAGGCGATTCTCCAGCGTTCCGAAGGACTTACCGCGACGGCCAAGCAGTATGTCGGCCTGCCCGATCCCGGGCTGCGGCTGACCGTCACCGGGCTGGACCCGACGCTGCGCCAGCCGCCGACGGCGATGCTGATGGCCGAACAAGCCGTGCCGCTCGGCAACGCGCGCGCGGCGGGCGGGCAGGTCGCGCAGGCGCAGGCGCGCGCCCTGCTGATGGAAAAGCCCTTGGCGGAAGCGGAGTTGGCGTGGCAGGCGCGGACGTTGTTCGCGGCCTGGCGCTCGGTGCACGCGCGCCACGCCATCCTGACGCATCACGTGAAAATGGGCGACGAGCTGATCGCCGCGCTGACCCGGCAGATGGCGACCGGCGGCGTGAGCGCGGCGCGGCTGGCGCGGCTGCAGGCGGACGTGGAGCGGCTGCGGGTGGAGCTGGACGGTGTGGCGCAGCAGCAGGCGGGCGTGGCACAGCAGCTGCAGCTGTGGCTGGGCGACACGCCGCTGGCGGCGCCGGTGCTGACGCTGCCGGACGCGCCGACGCTGGCGCAGGGCGAAACGGAGCACCCGGTGCTGGCGCGGCTGACGGCGCAACAGCTGGCGGCGCAGGCGCGGGCGACGGCGGCGCGCGCGGGCTCGGCGCTGACGCTGATGCCCGGCGCGGGGCTGATGACCGGTCCGGATATGCCGATCGGCTTTCTTGTGACGGTCGGCGTGCGCTGGCCGGGCTTTGGCGCCGGGCAAGATCGTATCGACGGGCAGGTGGATGCGGCGCACGCGGAGAGCGCGGCGTTGGCGGCGGACAAACAGGCGCGGAGCCGGCGGATCGCCGCGGGGTTGGCGCAGACCTGGACGGCCATGCGGGAGCTGCACACCCGGCGCGAGGGCTTGCGCACGCGCGTGCTGCCGCTGGCGGAGCGCGCGGTGCACGCGGCGATGCCGGCGGTGGCGTCGGGCACGGGCGCGGCGGTGGAGCTGGCGGAAGCGGAGCACCGGCTCGTCGATCTGGAGCTGCAGCTGCTGGCGCTGGACGACGCGTGGCTGGCGGCGCGGGCGCGCTGGCTGTGGTTGCGCGACGGTGACCCGGAGGGCCAAGCGATGGCGCCGGCGGGGACGATGGCGCTGCCGAGCGCGGCGGTGCCGGAGCCGTCGCCGGGCGGGATGCCGGGGATGTGAGCGCGGCTAGCGGTGAACGCGGGAGATTTCGCGTTTCATCTCGCGATCTTTGATGGCGTCGCGGCGATCGTGGTGCTTGCGGCCGGTGCCGATCGCCAGCTCGATCTTGACCTTGGCGCCTTGAAAATACACGCGAATCGGTACGCACGCCGAGCCTTTGGCCTGCAGCGCGTCGGCGAGGCGCTCGATTTCACGCTTGTGTAGCAGCAGCCTGCGCGGCC
>CAIPXZ010000612.1 GCA_903869075.1 uncultured Myxococcales bacterium
GCCGCCACGCGCGCGTCCAGCCCGGCGGCGATGCCGCGCACAAGCGCCGACGCCTCCTGCTGCCGCTGCGCCGACGCCACTTCCAGCCGCCCGCGCACGGACAGCACGGTCGCGGTCAGCCCGCGCGACGGTGGCCGATCGGCGCTGGCTTTTTGCAGGTCCAAATCAAAGCTGACGTGGTCGTCCGGCGCCTCAAAACGCACGCTGAGCCGATCGTCGCCGGTCAGCTGCAGCTTCTTGCACAGCCACGCGCCCGCGCGCACGGGCACCAGCGCGCTCGAGGTCCGCGGCAGGAGGTCAGGCATCGGCGGCGTCCCTCACTTGAGCTGCACGGCGTAGACGAACGCCGCCTTGGGGACGCGCAGCCAGCGGGTGCGGATGATGTCTCGCAACTTCGCGAATTCCGTGCCCTCTTTGACGTACGGCGTCAGCAGCTCGTCGGCCGCCGCCTGGTCGCCGCGCGCCTTGATCTGCGCCACCCGCGTCATCAGCGTCAGCACGGCGTGGGCGACGCGCTCGCGGTGCAGCGAAAAACAGCCTTTGTCCGTGGTGTTCGCTGCCAGCTGGTCGGCGTGCCACGTCAGCGCCCGGGCGTCGTACAGCGCGCCGACCTGCACCGCGGAAAGCTGGCTGTACGGCTTGGGCTTGCCGCTCGGCGTCGTCATGCCTTGCGCGATGTGGCCCATCGCCCACGCCACGCCCGCCGC
Source organism: uncultured Myxococcales bacterium (assembly GCA_903869075.1). GTDB lineage: Bacteria > Myxococcota_A > UBA9042 > UBA9042 > UBA9042 > CAIYBN01. Next base: position 708 of record CAIPXZ010000612.1, read on the forward strand.
CTGGCCGGCATCGCGCTTGTCCGCCGCCAGCTTGCCGTTTTCCACAAGCCAATCCGCCAGATACAGCGCGCTCGTCTCGGCTTTGAGCTCTTCCAGCGTCGCCGCCAGCGGGCCGCCAAACAGCTCGTCATCGACCTTGCCGTTCACCTTGTATTCGTGCGCCGGCCCGAGGTTGTGGCCGGCTTCATGCAGCACCGTCGTCATGATGAGCGACTCCGGGTCCGTCGGCACCAACGCCGCGCTGTCCTTGCAGAAAAGCGACTCGACCTGCGTGCGAAACGCCGCCTGGCTGTCCGGATCGGTGTACAGGTTGGCCATCGCCACCGTCCGGCCGCGCGACTCGTTGGCCACCGGCCCCCAGTTCGGCAAGCTCTGGCCCACCGTCGCGCCCAGCGCCGAGCGCGAGTCGCCGGCGTTCAGGACGATGTCAATAAAATTAGGCAGATGGAAGCCGGTCTTGCCTGACTTGTACGGCGGCCCGGCCAGCACCGCGATCGCGTGCTCCAGCTGCGCCTTGATCGGCTCCAGCATCTGCTGCCACGCCACGGCGTCCTGGTTCACGCGGGCAAAACTCATGTGGAATCCGGCCTTGCGCGCGCACGGCTCGTGGTAGGTCTCGTCCGCGGCAATGCGCACGTACCACTTGGACTTGCCCTCCATCTTCGCCCACGCCTCGTCCGCGGCGAACCACGAGCCGTCGGTAAACGCCTTCGCCGCCGCGCGCAGATACGCCACGAGCGCCGGCTCGTCGACCTTGTCCGCCACCAGCGCGTCCGCCGCCGCCGTCAGCTCGGTCGCCACCGCCGCCATCTCCGCCGGCCAGGCTTTCTCATACGGCACGGCGTCGAGCTGCGTCGGCGTGCCGCGCACGGCCGTGAACGGTCCCAGCAATTCCGCGGCGTTGGGCAGCTTGTCCAGCTTGGTGCAGAACTCCGCGTCGCGCTGCAGCTCTTTGGGATACAGCCCGGAAAGCTTGCGCGGCCGCGCCACGAGCGCGTTGCAGTCGGGGCTCTGCTCGGTCGCCGGCGCTTCGCACCACGGCGTCTGGTTGCGGTGGAACAGCGCGTGGCTCGGCCGGTGCGGCGGCAGCTCCTTGACAAGCTCCGCGGTGCCCGACTGCAGCGCAAACAGCGCCTCCACAAGCGTCGCCGCCCGCAGCATGTGCTGGACAAAAGCCTGCTCGCCCGCGGGCAGCGCTTTGAAATCGCTGAAGATCAGCGTCGGTCGGCCCTGCCGCAGCTCTGCCAGCACGGTCGCGCGGCGCTTGCCGTCGGCCGTCGCGTCGTTCGCCGGGTCCGTCGCGCGCTTTTGCAGCAGCCCATACGCCGCGCCAAACTGCGGCGTCAGCTTGCCGTCCAGCCGCCACTCCGCGACTGCGCCCGGCCAGGTCACCGCCAGCTCGTCCGCGTCCAGCGTCTGGTTCTGGTTGGCGTCCAGGCGCCAGTACAGCGGCAGATCCTGCTCCGCGGCCAAGCGATTGAAATCACTGCGATTGAGCGCCTTGAATTCCGTCGCCGTAGGGCCCAGCGCCAGCGCCGTGGCGGTGTCGTCCTCGGCCAGCGCGGTCGGCGTCGGTGCTGCTGGCAAGGCTGCTTGCGGCGTGACGGGCGGCGGTGTAACCGGAGTCGGCGCCTTTTGGCAGGCAGCCAGCAGGAGCGCGGCGAGACAAACGACGTGGGCGGAGCGATGCATGGCTATCCTGGCGTCAGCGCGACGCGGCGTGGAGGTTGGCGCGGCAGGCCGCAGCCGTCAATGCCGCAGGTCCCAGGCGACGAGCCACTCGGTGCCCGTCAAACCAAACCCCAGCGCTTGCAGCCGCCGCGCCATGTCCGGCATGTGCGCGCCGCCGTAGAAAATGCCGGCGCGTTTACAGCCTTTTTGCAGCTCGGCCTGCAGCGCGGCGATCGCCGCCTCGTTGCGCCGGGCGATCAGCGCGTCACTGCCGGACTTGGCCGACGCGACATCGCCCATCTCCGCCAGCTCCCGCGCCAGCATCCGCTTCAGCGCAAGCTGTCGATCGCCACCCGGTCCCAGCGCCGCGCGCAGGTCCGAGCCGAAAAAGCGCATGCTGCCGTCGGCGTTTGTCGACCGCGCCGCGTCCAGCAGCGCAAAGCGCAGGACCATGCCCAGCGTGTCGGTCCAGTGGCTCTTCAGGTGGCTGAGCAGCACGTCGGGGCTCAGGTCGGCGTGGACGAAATTCTTGCGGCGGTAGTCGATCTCGTCCAGCTGGAACGTCAGGTGCAGCTTGTCGCGCAGCCAAATTTGCACGCTCGACAGCCCACTTTCGCTGCGCACGCCGGTGCGCGTGAACTGCTGGCCATCCGCAGCGACCAGCTCGAACAGCAGCTTGGGATACGCGTCCAGCCGCCGCTGCAGCTTGTGGTAATAGCTGGCGTCGGCAATGTGAATCGCCGCGATCAGGTCCACCTGCACGTTGCCGCGCTTGAAGTGCAGGATCGCCGTGTCCAAGTGCACGTTGTCCGGCAGCTGGCTGACGTAGCGGATCGCCGGCTCCGCGACCGGCGGCGCGGCGATCGCCAGCGGCGGCAGCGCACAGGTCAGGGTCAGCAGCAGGGCGAGGCGCTTCAGCATGGCGGCCAAGATAGCATGGCGGTGGCGCCCGCGCACCTTGCATCCGGGACCGCGCGCCACCAAGCTAGGCCTCGGCTGGCGCACATGGCGTTGGCGCGGGAGTCCATGCGCCGTCGTTGCCTGCTGCTGTTGCTGCTGCCCGCGGTTGTCGCCTGTCGGCCGCCGCCGCCGGTGCCCGTGACGGCGGCGCACGCCCATGCGCAGGTGGCGCTGCCGCCGCCGCAACCGCCGCCGCCGTCTCCGCCGCCGCCCGTTGTGCCGCCACCGGTGCTGCCGCCGCGGCCGCTGGATGAGCGCCTGGCGGCCGAAGTCGGCCAAGGCGGCGCGGTGCTGCTGGATCTGCGCGAGGACGGCGTGTGGGCCAAGTCCGTGGATGGCACACGCAAGGAACGGCTGCTGGCCGGCGAGGCGACGTGGCTGTGGCCCGACGCGCGGACCCGCGTACTCTGGCTGTGGCGCGAGGCCGATGGCGCGCTGGCGGCGCTCGATCTGGCGGTGCCGCTGCCGCAGGCGGTGACGGTCGCGACTGGTGTCAGCAACGGCCTGGCGTGGCACTGGGACAAGGACGCGACGCTGGGTCCGGAGGACGCGCGGCTGCGGCTGTCGTTCGAGGCGCGCAACGTCGGCTTTCAGTTTCGCCTGCCGCCCGAGCCGGGGCACTGGCACGCGCCACCGCGCTGGAAGCTGTGTGCGCGCGCCAAACACGAGGAAGCGCTGGGAATCTGTCCGGAAATCGCGCCGGGGACCGACGCGCTACTGCCGTTGCTGGCGAACCGGGCGCGTGAGCATCAGCCGCGGCCGCGGTTGGGGCGCGCCGGTCCGCAGCCGCCGGCGTGTTCGGCGACGACGTGTGGTCCGGCGCACGCGCTGCCCGGTACGCAGTGGTGGCTGGTGCCGGCGACGGTGTGGAGCGACTGCTGCCGCCTTGGCCACCAGCTGTACGACCCGCGGACGCACCGGTTTTTGCGCCTCGGGTCGGGCAAGCTGCAGCCGACGGCGAGCGGCGATCGCCGCGATACCGTTGAATTCGTTTGGATCTGCCCGCCAGGCGACGTGCTCGTGACGGAGTCCGGCGCCGTGCCGCTCGAGCCGCCCGGGGCGCTGCGCTTTGGCGACGCGGATGCCTGCTTGGGCGGCCAGCCGCTGCGGACGCCGAGCCTGCCGTGTCCCCAGGGCGACCAGTGCGAGGACGAGCCGGCCGAAGGCGTGCCAGCGGACGCGAAACCGCTGTGAAATCAGCTACTTGACCTGCAGGCCGGTGAACACGCCGCGCTCGCAGGTGCCGTGGGCACGCTCCAACGTGATGGCGAAAAACGCTGGATCGCGCACGACGACTGGCACGGCTTGGTCGACAAATCCGACGATGTCGTCGGCGGGAATGCCGCGGCTGCAGATCGCCGCGACGAGCGGATTGAGGCAGCGCCGCCCATCGGGCAGGGAAGCGACCATCGCCGCGACTTCCAAGGACGCCATCTCACCGGTCGCCGACGTTAGAAGCGCGCAATCATTTTGGCTGTGCACAAGCCAGCGCGCGAGCAGCAGGTCCATCAGCGTGCGGTTCGCCAGCGTCGCCGTACCGCTCGCCTCGCCTTTGCGCACGACCGGCGATAGCATCAGCCGCCGGCAAACGCCGCCCGCGTCACCGCCACCGGGCGCCGCCACGCCTTCGCAGCGGTTCACCGACAGCCGCAGGTCCGGCTCGCGCTTGTCGATGACGCCCTGCGCCGCGATGCGGTCCAGCCAAGCCAGCGCGCCGTCGGTCGTGCTCGTGATGCCGTGCAGGCGATGCGCCAGCCACGTCGCGTACAGCTCGGAGCGCACCGGGTCCAGCGGCAGATCGTCCAGACCGGCAGCGTCGCCCGCGGTGGCGCGCGCATCTTCGGCGAGATCGGCCAGCATTTCGGCATCGCGGTGCGTCGACATGTGCACGTAGCGGCACGCCTCGCCGGCGCGCTTGCGGTCGAGCTTGTGCGCCGTCAGCCAGGTCCGCGCCGCCGCCAGCGCCGTCGGTTCGGCAAAGCGCCGCGCCAGCACCGCGTCGGCTTCGGCGCAGGTCAAATCCGGCAGCGTCAGCACCAGATCCGGCTGCCTCTGCGGCTTGACATCGACCATGCCCGGCCGCTCGAACCGCACGATATGCTGGTTGAATTCCGCCTTTTCGAGCCACTCCAGCTCCGCCGTCAGCCGCCGCCGTTCGCTTTGCGTCAGCTCGTCGGTGCCATCCAGCAGCAGCAGCCATGGCGTGTCGCCCAGCTCATCGCGCAGCTGGCCGGCGGGATCTTCGCCCGCGCGCTTGCCCAACTGCTCCAGCAGCGCCCGCGCCAGCGCCGGCTGGCTCGCCGTCGCCAACTCCAGCTTGGCGCGCAGGTCCAGCCCCACGTCGATGCGAAACGTCAGCCGCTGGCCACACGTCAGCGCGTCCAGGCTCCATGCAAGCTTGCTCTTGCCCGAACCGCCGCGGGCAATCACCCACGTCTCCGCGCCCGGCTTGGCTGCGAGCAAGTGCTCGGCGGCCTGCTGTTCGGTCCACGGCACCGGCGCCGCGTCGCCGGAACGCAGCAGCGCAAACGGCTGATGGCTGCCATCTGCGACCGCCGCCGCCCGCGCCCGCGTGGTTGCATAGCAGCGATCGGCCATCGCCTCGGGCGTTTTTCGTTTCACCGTGCCCGTCGCGCCGGAACAGGCGCCGAGGGTCACAGCCAAAAGGGACAGGGCAGACAAAAAGTGGGTCGGGTTGCGCATGGCGAAAGGCTAACAACGCACAGGCGTTTTGCGCAAGCGGCGGCCGCGCGGCGGCGTCAGGTGGCGCGGCAGCCGTTGCGGCAGCAGCCGTTCTCTCCTATCGTCGCGGCGGGTGGAGAATGCGAGGCTGCGATGAGTCAGGAACTGCGCGTTGTGCAAAAGTCCGGGAATTCCAAGGCGCCGGTCGCGCTGCGGCCGCGGCCGATCGAGCGCGTGTGTCCGCTGGATCTGCGGGCGCTGGCGCCAGTGGCGAGCGCGACGGCGGCGGAAGTGAGCCAGGCGGTCGCCAAGGCGCGCGTCGCCCAGGACGCGTGGCGCCGGCTGCCGTTTGCCGATCGCGCGAGCGCCCTCAAGCGCGCGGCCAAGTCCCTGCTGGAACGGCGGTTTGAGGCGCTGGAGCTGGTGCGGGACGAGATGGGCAAGCTGGAGATCGAGGGCCTTTTCAACGAGGGCCTCGGGCCGGTCGACTTCATGAACGGCTGGATCGGCGTGATCAAGGCGCACGGCCAGCGCCAGTCCATCCGCTTGAATCCGCTGGCTTTTCCCGGCAAGAGCGCGTCGATTGACCTGGTGCCGCGCGGCGTCATCGGCGTGATTGCGCCGTGGAATTTCCCGATCGCCGGCCTGTACCGCGCGCTGTTCCCGGCGCTGCTGACCGGCAACGGCGTTGTGATCAAACCGTCTGAATATACGCCGCTTTCCAGCGCGTGGCTGGCGGAAGTGCTGGCGACGGCGCTGCCGGACGGGCTGATTCAAGTCGTCCACGGCGACGGTGCGGTGGGCCAAGCGCTGCTCGGCGCCGGCATCGACGCCTGCGTGTTCACCGGTTCGCCGCGCGCGGGTCAGGCGGTTGCCCTGCGCTGCGCCGAGCTCGGCATCCCGTCGAGCCTCGAAATGGGCGGCAAGGACGCGGCGATCGTGCTCGCCGACTGCGATTTGGACCGTACCGTCGCCGGCGTGACGCACTGGGCGCTGAGCAACGTCGGCCAGTCGTGCGGCGCGCTGGAGATCGCCTACGTCGAGGCGCACATCGCCGATGAATTCGTCGCGCGGCTCGCCAAGACCTGGCCGAAACTGCGCATGGGGCCTGAGGATTACGCGGACATCGGGCCGCTGGCCAATCGCAAACAGTTTGCCATCGTGCAGGCGCACGTCGCTGACGCGCTGGCCAAGGGCGCGACGCTCGTTTGCGGCGGTCAGGCGACGGGCCAGGGGCTGTTTTTCCAGCCAACCGTGCTCGACAACTGCACCGAGGCGATGGCGGTGGTCAGCGAGGAGACGTTCGGACCCGTGCTGGCGGTCGTGCGCGTCGAGGGCGCGGCGGACGCGATTCGCCGCATCAATCAGGGCAAGTACGGCCTCGGCGCGTCGATCTGGACGACCGACTTCGACCGTGCCGAGCGCCTCGCCGAGCGCCTGGACGTCGGCGTCGTCGACGTCAACAACCACTCCTTCACCGGCGCCATCGCACCGCTGCCGTGGAGCGGGACGCGGGGCACCGGCTTTGGCGTCGCCAACAGCCACCACGCGCTGGGCGTCTACACGCGGCCACGGGCGCTGGTCATCGACCGCAACACCGCGCCGGAGCCGTTCTGGATGCCGTTTGACCGCACGCTGTGGCAGATGGGCCAGGCGCTGAGCGAGGCGCAGCTGTTTGACGTGCGCAATGCCTGGAAGCTGCCGTATTTGATGCAAAAACGCGTGGCGACCGTGCGCAAGTTCTTCGGCAAATAGCCGCTAATCCAGCGCCGCGGCGATGCCTTCCGCCGCGCGCGACGCCATCGCCATGATGGTCAGCTGCGGGTTCACGCCCAGCGGCCCCGGCACGGTGCTGCCGTCGACGATGTACAGCCCCGGCACGTCGTGGCACTGGTGGTCGGTGTTGACGACGCTCTTGCGCGGATCCTTGCCCATCTGGCACGTGCCCAGCGGGTGGTAGCTGAGCAAGCCGACGTCACTCGCCGCTGGCACCGCCTTGGCGTACGCGGCAATGGCGTCGATCGCGACTTCCGGCGTCGACGGCCGCGACGGGTAAAAGCGCTTGGCGCCCGCGGCCTTGAGCAGCTGCATGCCGGCGACGACGCCCTTGTGCAACAGCGCGCTGTCCGCCGCCGTCAGGTTGTAGGTAATCGCCGGCTGCCCGGCGATGCCGCGCCAGACGCGACCGTTGCGGCTCTGGTCGGCGATGAGGATGCCCAGCGTCGCCATCTGTGCCTGCCGCGCCAGCACGTCCATGAGCCGGTTGCCCAGCAGCTGCACGGTCACGGCGGCGGTGTTGGCGTCCGGCAGCGCGCTGGTGATGAGGATGCCGTCGCGCAAGTACTGGTCGCAGCCGTAGGATTGCGGGATGTGCTGCGCGCCGTTGATGTCCTCGTCCATGAGCGCGGAAAGCCCGGTGGACGGGTGCAGCGTCAGGTTGCGGCCGACCTGGTCGCTGGAGTTGGCCAGGCCCTGGTTGAGCAGCAGCATCGGCGTCGGCACGGCGCCGCCGGCCAAAACGACAACTTTGGCGCGGACTTGCAAGCTGCGGCCGTGCGCCGAGACGCCCTGGATGCCGACGGCGCGGCCCTGTTCGGTCAGCACGCGCTCGGCGCGTAGGCCGGTGACGCACAGCGCGCTGGCTTCCAGCGCCAGCGGGACGTACGAGACGTTCATGCTGCGGCGGGCGTCGGTGCGGCAGCCAAAGTCGCAGAATCCTTGGCCTTCGCAGCCCTTGACGTTGCGGCGGATGGCAAAATGGCTCCAGCCCAGCGCGTCGCAGCCGCGGGCGACGGCTTTGGCGATGGGGCCTGAAGTCGGCTGCGTCGTCGGCGCGACGTCGATTGTGCGCTCGACGCGCTCGAAGTGGCGCGCCATGCTGTCACTGGTAAAGGCGTCGGTGCCGATGTCCTCGCACCAGCGGTCCAGCACCCAGTCCGGCGTGCGAAAGCAGGTGCCGCCGTTCATCGCCGTGGAGCCGCCGACGAGCCGGCCGATGTAGACCGGCATCGCGGCGTTGCCGAGCGAGATCGCGCCGCGGTAGAAGCGCTTGTGGGCGTCGACCGAGCTGCCGGTGAAGGCGTCGCGGCGGTAGTGCTCGCCCTCTTCGACGAAGACGACAGCGTGGCCGCGCTCCGCCAGTTCCTTGCCGACGACAGCGCCGCCCGCGCCCGTGCCGACGACGACGACATCGCACTCCAGCGTCGTCGGGCCGGTCCATTCATCCGCGCGGATGATCTGCTTGAGCCAGCGCGGTTGCTCCATATGTTTGACAATATTGCGCTTACCGCCCATCGCCGCGTACACGTCCGGCCGGTCAAAATGCGCAAGCTTGTAGATCAGCGACGCCACGGTCAGCGGCAGCCGCAGCACCGGATCTTGCTGCCACGCGTCCAGCAGCTGCTGTTGGCGGGCGACCGGCAGGGCGTGGAACGGCTTGCCCGTGCGCAGGCGGGCGGCCTCGTCCAGCGTGCGGTGCAGCATCGCCCACGGTTTGCCGAGCTGCGGGGCGAATTCGCGGACAAGCGTGTTGGCGAGGTGCACCGCAGTCTCGTCAGCGGCGGGGATGGTCGCGCTGCCGGGGATCATGGCTTCCACGAGCGCCAACGCGGCGCGCAGGTCGGCCGGGCTGAGGCGCTCAGGCTGGCTGGGCAGGGTGGCGGTAGCGACCATGGGGCTCCTGGAGCGTACGCTGTACGCCTGCGGCCGATGTGGCACGCGCAGCGGGTGCGGTCAAGACTGGCGCGGCAAGCCTTAGACCGCGGCCGTCTTTCGGTTGCGCCAGCGCGCCGCCAAGAGCAGCGCCGCGGGCAGGACCACGACGGCGGTCGTCAGGCAGGCGACCTCGCCCATGACGGCGACGGTGCCAAACAGGAACAACGCCTGGTTCTTGGCCAAAAGCAGCGAGGAATAGCCGATGATCGTCGTCATCGAACACAGCGCCACCGCGCCGCCGGTCGAGCGGACA
>CAIPXZ010000613.1 GCA_903869075.1 uncultured Myxococcales bacterium
GCGCCTTGGCGGGGTCGTAGAGGTAGGCGGTTTTGCCCGCGCAAAACTGCACGTCGGCGCTCGGCGCCGCGTCGCTCACGTCCGCCGCCGTCGCGTCATCGCCGGGCGGCGTCACCGCTGCCGTGCCGCAAGCCGCCAGAGCCAGCAGCGTCAGCTGCGCCACCAAATGTGAAAGCGTCTTCATGTGTTCCCTCCCATCCCGCACCAGACGTTGCCACGATTTGCGCGCCGTGTCACGCCCCGCCGCGCGCCGCGCAAGTTGACGGCGCCGCGGCCAAACCGCACAGTGCCGGCGCGGCGGAGGCGGCAGATGCGGAACGGACGGCGCAAGCGATGGATGGTGGTGCTGGCGCTGCCGGTGCTGATGGCGTGCCAGCCGCCCGCGCCGGCGCCACAGCGGGTCGTGCAGCCGCCCGCGCCCGCGCCCGCGTGCGTGCCGCAGACGCCGGAGATCGATGGTCAGGCGGTGGATCGGATGCGCGCGGCGATCCTCGGGCTGTTGGCGCCGCAGCCGGGGCTGCGCGTCGGCGACGTCGGCGTTGGCGGCGGTTGGTTTGCGCAGCGCGTGGCTGAGCGGGTTGGCAACACCGGCGCCGTGTTCGGCACGGACATCGACGCGGCGACGCTGACCGCGCTGCGCCAGGCGCCGCCGCTGGGTCCGCAAGCCGCGCCGCTGCGCTACACGCTGGCCGTGGGTGAAGCGCAATCTGGACTCGAGGATTTGCCAGACAACAGCTTGGATTTGCTGATGCTGATCGACTCGCTGTGTTTTGACCAGCGCCTGCCGCAGCCGACCCACGTCGCCTACTTGCGCGGCCTGCTGCGCGTGCTCAAGCCTGGCGGCCGGCTTGTGCACCACATGGACTGCACGTGCCGCACGCGCGTGGCGCAGGTCGAGGCGTTGTTCCAGACCGCCGGTTTCACGCTGCCGCCGGCGCGCACGGAGCTGCCCTGTGCGACGCTGGCAGCGGCGGCGTGCCCAGACGGCGAGGCGCAGGAGCGGGCGCGGTTTGTCGGCGTGTTCGGCATAGCGCGCTGACCGCAGCGGCAACTGGACGCCCCGGGCGATTGCCCCTATCGTGCGGCCATGAAGCGCCTGTTGCCGTTGCTGCTGACGTGTCTCGCCCTGCCGGCGCTGGCGCAGACGCCGGACGAAGCCGTGGCGCTGCCGCATGAGCTCACGACCGGCGCCGGTGACGCTTTTGGCGACGACGACGGCACGCCGATGCCCCTGCGGGCGCTGCTGCAGGCGCGCTACGGCCAGACGTGGGCGGGCGCGGCGCGCGCGGGCGAGCAGGCGCTCGTGCAGGCGGGCGACGGCTGGGTGCTGCAGCGCGCGTTCTTGCGGATGGCGGCGAAGCCGACGAACTGGCTGAGCGGCAAAATCCTCCTCGATTTCGCGGCGCTGCGCGACGGCAACGCCATCCAGACCGTCAAGCTGGCGTACGTCGAGATCGAGCCGGCGGCGCGCGTGCGCATCACCGCCGGGCTGTTCAAGCGCACGTTTTCGCTGCTGGAGCTGCTGCCGATCGCCGAGTACGAATTCGCTGACACGGGCTTGGCTGACACGCTGATCCAGGACACCGGCTTTGGCGGGCGCGACATCGGCGCGATGGTGGCTGTGCAGCCGCTGCCGAAGAAGAAGTGGCTGAAGGTGCTCGTCGGCGCGTTTCAGGGCGACCACATCGCCAGCGACGCGCGGCCGGACGGCTTGCTGACGGGGCGGCTGGAATCGACGCCGATCAAGCACTTGCACCTGGGCGCGGACATCGCCTGGCGGCGTGTGCCGACGGTGCCGTACCTGTTGCCGACCGATGGCCCGCAGGACGCCGGGCTGGCGTGGAGCGCGGACGCGATGCTGCAGTTCGAGCGCTGGGACGTGCGCGCGGAGGTGCTGGGCGGCGATCGAACGGACCTGCTGCACCGCTACAACCCGGAGCTGGGCGCCAACGCCACGACTTTCCTCGGCGCGTGGCTGCTGGGCGCCTACCGCATTCCGGTCCACACGGCGGTGCTGATGCCGGCGCTGCGGGTCGAGTGGCTGGACACGGATCGCGGCCATCCGATTGGCAACCACGTGCAGGTCTCGGGCGCGCTGAACTGCGACTTTACGTCGCGCGTGCGGCTGCTGCTGGACGTGACGCGGCAGTGGGTCGAGGACGGCACGATGCCGGTGGGCGTCAAGCCGACGGGCGACACGCTGGGCACATACCACGACGCGTCGTACTGGCGGTTCGTGACGCAGCTGCAGGTGCGGCTATAGACCTTGCCATCGCTGCCGCCGCGGACTAGCGTTGCCGGCATGGCGCCGCCCCCTGACAGCCTGCCGTCGCGATTCGCCCTCGGCGTGCTTGTATTGGCCGGCTACATGGCGCTGGCGAACACGGTGCAGCAGCTGTACCCGTTCTCGGTTTTTGACATGTACGCCCACGAGGCGACCTCGGCGAGCCGCATTGGCGTGCGCACGGCGACGGGCGCGCTGACGGAAGTGACGGCGTGGCGCGACTGGCAATGCCCGCAGCCGATTGCGCTGATTGGCCCGCCCGACCACGATCAGCGCGCGCCGTACAGCATTCCCTACCGCGACCGCGAGGCGCAGGAGTGGATCGTCGGCCATCCGGGCGCGGGCAGCCAGCCGGTGGACGTGGTGCGGCACATTTGGTGGCTCCAGCCGGTGCCGGGCCAGGCGGAGACCGAGGATCGCGTGCTGCTGCACTGCCAGGCGGTGCCGCAATGAGCGCATTGCGCCTCGGTGGTAGCTATTGGGACGGGCGGTCGCGGGCGCTGCTGCGCGGCGGTCTGGCGGTCATCGTCGTCAGCAACCTGCTGGGCGTGGCGGCGGACGTGTGGCAGGACCAGCGCGGGCCGTGGTCGCACCCGCAGGCGCCGGACTGGCTGCTGGCGCTGGGCGGTTCGCCGCTGGTCGCCGTGCTGCTGGCGCTGGGCATCGCGGCGATTGTGCAGTTTGCCCGCAAGCCGGGGCAGCTGGCGTGGGGCGCGCTGGCGCTGGCGGCGATGGCGCTGCTGGTGGAGGCCGACGGCGCGCTGAACGAGGGGCCGAAGCGGCATTTCTTCGCGCCGGGACTGGCGCTGCTGGGCTGGCTGGTCGGCCTGGCGTTTGCCCGCGGCCTGACCGCGCGCAGCGATCGCCCGCAGGCGGAGCTGCGGCCCTGGCAGGAGGCATTCGCCGAGATGGGCGCAGTGGCCGCGCTGGCGGGCAATTACTGCGACGCGGTGACGAGCAAAATGCTGCACGTCGGTCCGGGCTGGGCCAATGACACGACGCTGCGGGCGGTCGTGCTGACGCACCATCCGCTGGGCGACGCCTCGCTGGCCGGGCAGTACGCGCACTTTGTCGCCGGCAGCGCCGCGACGTCGCAAGTGCTCTCCGCGGCAACGCTTTTTGTTCAAGGCGGAGCGTGCCTGATGCTGCTGGGGCCGCGCTGGCGGCTGCTGGCGGGTCTGGCGGTGTTCGGGTTCCATTGCAACGTGGAGCTGTTGGCGGGCATCGGCTACGGCCCGGCGCGGACGCTGATGCTGCTGTTTTGCCTGCCGTGGCCGCTCTGGCTGCAGCGCTGGCCGCGTGCGGCGCAGCTTTTGGCGCCGCCGCCGCCGGTGATCGCCGTGCCGCGCGGCGCGCTGCTGCGTACCTCGGCGATTACGCTGGCTCTTGTCCTGGCGGGCGTCATGGTGGCGCGCGCCCTGCCCATTCGCGCCTACGCGGCGCAGCACCACAGCTACCGCGGCGATCGCGCCGGGCCGCGGCCGTAACCGCAAAGGATTTCAACAATGTCGACGATTGCCACTCGGAGCTACCCGGCGCTGCCGCCGCAAAAAATCGCGTTCATCGGCCTCGGCGTCATGGGCGCGCCGATGGCCGGACACCTGGCGCGCGCTGGGCACCGCGTCGCCGTGTACAACCGCAGCCCGCAGAAAGCTCTTGATTGGCAAGCGGAATTCTCCAACACGGTCGCGACGTCACCCGCCGAAGCGGCGCATACGGCGAAATTCATCGGGCTGTGCGTCGGCACCGACGACGACGTACGGCAGGTCGTGACCGGACCCGACGGCATCCTGGAGAGCGCACAGCCGGGCGCCGTCATCTGCGACCACACGACGACGAGCGCGACGCTGGCACGCGAGCTGGCGGTGCTGTGCGCGGCGCAGGGCGTGGCGTTCCTGGACGCGCCGGTGTCGGGCGGTCAAGCGGGCGCGCAAAACGGCCAGCTGGCGGTGATGGCGGGCGGCGACGCGGCGGCGTTTGCCCGCGCCCAGCCGGTGCTGATGGCCTACGCCAAAGCTGCGACGCGGATTGGCGATTCCGGCGCGGGGCAGCTGACCAAGATGGTCAACCAGATCTGCATCGCCGGGCTCGTGCAGGGTCTGGCGGAGGCGCTGGCGTTCGGCCAAAAAGCCGGGCTGCCGATGGAGCTGGTGCTGGACGTCATTGGCAAAGGCGCGGCGCAGAGCTGGCAGCTGGACAACCGCGGCAAGACGATGCTCGCCGGGCAGTACGAATTTGGTTTCGCCGTCGACTGGATGCGCAAGGATCTCGGCCTGGTCTTCGCCGAAGCGGCGCGGGTGCACGCCGACTTGCCGGTCGCGCAGCTTGTCGACGGCTTCTACGCTGAGGTCCAGGCCAACGGCGGCGCGCGCTGGGACACGAGCGCGCTGATGACGCGGCTTGTCGACGCCAAATAGCCTAGGGCGGACAGGCGGTTGCGAAGTCGGCGCAACAGTCGCCCTTGTTCGTGCACAAGCCATCGCAGTAGCAGTCGTCGCCCTTGCCGCCGCAGTTGCCGGCGCAGCTGCCGACGGACACCGGCTTGCAGTCGCCGGGACACGTCGTGGGCGTCTCGTTGGCCTCGCAGACGCCGTCGCCGCAGCCGCCGGCGCAGATGAGCATGCCGCACGCCGCGAGCGCGTACGCGGCGCTGTCGCCGGTCCACGCGTCCTGGCATTGCACGAACGCGCTCTGGCCGCCGCCCGCTTGGACCATGCAGTCGTACGCCGTGGCGATCGCCGCGATGCAGCTTGAATTGGTCAGGCAGGTCAGCGTCTGTGTCGCGCAATGGTTTTGAAAACACGGCTGATTCGGCAGCACCCCCGAGGGCGACACGTCCGCCACGTCCTGCCCGGGCTGCACCGCGTCGGTACCGGCGCTGTCGGCGTGCCCATCGGGGACATCGCCGGTGGCGTCGGGCTTGGCGCCGAGGTCGACCCACACGAGGTCGCCGCTGGTCGCGTCCGCGGCCGCGCTGCCGTCCTCGCAGCTTGTCGTCGCTTTGCCATCGGCGCCGGGCAAGCTCGCGACGCAGACGGTTGGCGCAAAACACTCGATGAACGGCGTCCACTGGCCGTTTGTCGGGTTGCAGGTCATGCGCCGCGTGGACGTCGAGTCGCACTGCTCCAGATCGCTGCGCGGATCACATGCCGCCGCCGCCAATTCTGCCGGCGTCGCTTTGCACGCCGTCAGCAGCAGCAACACCATGAAAACCCGCATGAACGACCTCACCGGTGGCGGATTCGCTGGCACGCGCCGCCTCCCTATGGCAGACTACTCCGCCGCCGGGCGCACCGCCACCGTTTCCCGCCGGATTTGCCTCTCCAACCCGCACGATCAGGGCCCGATGGACACCTCTGCCGCCAGCCAATCGCACCTGCAAGCACTGGAAGACGAAAGTATTTTCATCATGCGCGAGGTCGCCGCCGAGTTCGAGCGGCCGTGCCTGCTGTTCTCCGGCGGCAAGGACAGCATCGTCATGCTGCGGCTGGCGGAAAAAGCCTTTCGCCCCGGCAAATTTCCCTTCCCGCTCATGCACATCGACACGGGCCATAACTTCCCGGAAGTCATCGCCTTTCGCGACTATCGCGCGGCCCAGTTGGGTGAGCGGCTGATCGTGCGGTCGGTCGAGGACAGCATCAAAGCCGGGCGGATCGTCGAGCGTCCTGGCCAGGACAACTCGCGAAACCGGATGCAGATCCCGACGTTGCTGGACGGCATCGCTGAATTCCGCTTTGACGCGGTGTTTGGCGGCGCGCGGCGCGACGAGGAGAAGGCGCGCGCCAAGGAGCGGATCTACTCGTTTCGCGACCAGCACGGGCAGTGGGATCCCAAAAACCAGCGGCCGGAGCTGTGGAATTTGTACAACGGCCGCATCCATCCGGGCGAGCACATCCGCGTGTTCCCGATCTCGAACTGGACAGAGCTGGACATTTGGCAGTACATCGCCACGGAACAGCTTGAAATTCCCAGCATTTACTATGCGCACGAGCGCCCCATCGTGATCCGCAACGGCCTGGTGCTGCCGATCTCCGACCTGCTGCCGCCGCTGCCGGGCGAGACGGTGGAGCAGCGCACGGTGCGGTTCCGGACGGTGGGCGACGCGACGTGCACGGCGTGCATCGAGTCGCCGGCGGCGAACCCGTGGCAGGTGATCGAGGAGACGGCGGTGACGCGGATCACCGAGCGCGGCGCGACGCGCGTGGACGACAAGGTGAGCGAGGCGTCGATGGAAGACCGCAAACGTGCGGGGTATTTTTAGGGCAAGTCAGGCGGCGGGCGCCGGTTTCGGGACGCTCACGTCTCCCCGTGCGCTTGCGGAGGCCAGCGGCGCGGCGATGCGGACGGCTCAGGGCGCGCGTTTCGCCCTTCCGGGCGAGGAAGTGGCGGGGATGTGAGGATTTGCGGTAGTTGTGGAGGCTGATTTTGGATCTTTTGCGTTTTTCTACCGCGGGTTCCGTTGACGACGGCTAGTCCACGCTGATTGGCCGCTTGCTCTTTGATTCCAAAGGCGTTTTTGAGGATCAGCTCGAGGCCGCCGAGCGCTCGACCGTCAACCGTTCCGCTGGGCCGATTGACCTGTCGCTGCTGACCGACGGCCTGCGCGCCGAGCGCGAGCAAGGCATCACGATCGACGTCGCGTACCGCTATTTTGCCACGCCCAAGCGCAAATTCATCATCGCTGACACGCCCGGCCACGAGCAGTACACGCGCAACATGGCGACCGGCGCGTCGACGGCCGATCTCGCCATCATCCTCATTGACGCCCGCTACGGCGCGCTCGTGCAGTCGCGGCGCCACACGATCATCGCGTCTTTGTTGAAGATTCCGCAGATCGTCATCGCCGTGAACAAGATGGACTTGGTCGGGTTCTCCCACGAGCGGTTCGCGGAAATCCAGCGCGATTTCAAGCCTTTCGTCGACCAGATGGGCTTCGCCGGCGTGCAGTGGATCCCGCTGTCGGCGCTGAGTGGCGACAACGTCGTGACGCGCAGCGCCGTGGCGCAGTGGTACACCGGGCCGAGCTTGCTGGAACACCTTGAAACGGTTGAGATTGCTCCGATTGACGTGCGCGACGCCTTCCGCTTTCCGGTGCAGTACGTCATCCGCCCGAACTTGAATTTCCGCGGTTTTGCCGGCCTGCTGGCGGCGGGGACGCTCAAAGTCGGCGACGAGGTGCTGGCGCTGCCGGCCGGCACGCGCAGCAAGGTCAAGCAAATCCATACGCATGACGCGGACTTGGCCGTGGTGTCGGCGCCGCGCTGCGTGACGGTGCTGCTGGAAGACGAGATCGACGTCTCGCGCGGCGACATGCTCGTGCACCCGCAGCGCATGCCGTGGGTCAAGCGCGACTTCGACGCGCGGCTGGTGTGGATGGACGCGACGCCGCTGGACGTGACGCGGCCGTACCTCATCAAGCACACGACGCGGACGGTGCGCGTCAAGATCGCCGAGCTGCTGTACCGCATCGACACGAACACGCTGGAGCATGTGCCGGCGCAGACGCAACAGCTCAATGAAATCAGCCGGGTGCGCATCTCGGCGGCGCAGGCGCTGTACCTCGACAGCTATGACGCGAACCGGACGACGGGCAGCTTCATCCTGATCGACCC
>CAIPXZ010000614.1 GCA_903869075.1 uncultured Myxococcales bacterium
CCCTTGCCGCAACCGGCGAGCTGGAACGCGCCGCCGATGCACACGACCGTCAAGCTTGTGCGGGCAATCCACGAACGGAGCGCGCGCGAACGGGAACGGCTGGAACGAGATGCCATGTAAAACCTCCAAAAAACCCTGAGCTTTAGCAGCACATTTCGTCGCCAGACGTTGCGCCGCGGTGCCGCGGATGGTAGTACAATCAGGGAGGATGGCAACATCCGGACCTGCGGAGGATCGCGATGGCGACAGTCAACAGCAAAGGGCCGCTTGGCTCCGATCGCGCCGGCCAGCAAATGGCGGCGATCGAGAATCGCTTGGAGCATCTCCGCCGAAAATTCCAGATGTATTTCAACGGTTTTGATCGAACGCCGCCGATCACCGAATTCGAGGCGCTCAAGCGCGACGTCCGCGATCTGCAGCAGAGCGGCTTTGTCACAGCGCAGGCGCGTTTCAAGGCACAGAACCTCGTGGCGCGCTTTCAAGTGCAGCGGGCGCTGTGGGATCGCGAGCTGCAGCGGCGTGAGGAAGGCTTGGCGCGACCGGGCGTTGCTGCGCCGAAGGGCCATGGCCGCGAGGACAAATCGCTCGAGCCGATCGACGATCTGTAGGCGACGCAGCCAAACGGACCGCTGCGAAAGGACGCTACGCACCGGGCCAAGTCATCAAATGGCGGTCCGCCGCGTCCAACACTTGGACGACAGCGCTGGGGAGCGCAGTTTTGGCACATGGCGAACGCTAGCATCCACTTATTGCCGCCCGAACGCGTCGACGAAGAGCGGCTGCTGGAAGACGTGCGTGCGGGGGCGCCCGAGGCGTTTCGCGCGCTGTACCGCCTGTATTTTCCCAAGGTGGCGAGCCTGTGCCGCGTGCTGCTGCGCGACGTTGGCGTGGATGATGCGATCCAGGACACGTTCCTGCGCGTCTTTCGCAATATCGACAATTTCCGCGGGGATAGCCGCCTGACGACGTGGGTGCACCGCATCGCCACGAACGTCTGCCTGTCGGAGTTGCGCCAGCGCGGTACGTGGCGGGCGCGGCATGAGGAACTCGGCGAGGACGTCGATGACGGCCGCGACGTCGAGGCGGAATTCGCGCTCAAGCAGTCGAGCGCGCACCTTGCGGCGCTGATGGACAGCCTCGATCCGCTCAAGCGCACGACATTTTTCCTGCACCACGTCGAGGGTTTGACGGCGGCGGAGATCGGCATCGTGCTGGGCGAACAGCGCGGGACCGTGCTCAAGCGCCTGCAGCGGACGCGGGAAGACTTGCTGGCGCGGTGGCCGGTGGGCGCGCCGGAACGCGCGGAGGGCCAGCCATGAACTGTCCCGGCGCTGAGCTTTTTGAGCTGGCTGACGGCCGGATGGCGCTCGGGCGCGCGGCCGAAGTGCGGGCGCATGTGCGGACGTGCGCGACCTGCGCGCAGCACTTGCTGGCGGCGCAGGCAATCGTCGCGGAGACGGCGGCGTGGCGCCACGTCGCGGACGCCGACCAGGAAGACCGCCTGTGGCAAGCGCTGGCCCCGGAAGCGGCGACGGCGAGCGCGCGTGCCCGCAAGCGGGCGGCGTGGCGTGAGCTGCTCGGTCGGCAGGTGTTGGACGTGCTGGAGCTGGCGTGGCCGGCGGACGGCGCGCGCGGTTGGCGCGTGTGGCTGCCGCGGCTGGCGTGGACCGGAGGGCTGGCGGCGATTTTGTTCGCGGTGCTGGGGCCCGATTCCGTTTCGGAAGACGCGCCCGTGGCGGCGACTGCGCCGTCTTTGGCGGCGGAGCTGGCGCCGCCGCAGCCGCTGCACGAGAACGCCGTGCGCAGCGCGGTTTCCCCGCCGTTATCGGCGTTTCCGACGACGGCTCCGGCCCCGAGCGATGCGGCGATGGCAGTCGTTGATACGGCCGCGGGCGGCAATGCGCCGGCATTGGCGCCGCGACACGTCCGCGGGTGGCACCATTTGGCGTCGGCGGCGGGCAGCGAGTCCGTGACGCCGGGGCAAGCGCTGTTGGCGTGCGGCGCGGTCGTCGATCTGACTGAAGCGAATGCGACGCTTGTGCACAACCAGCCGACCGAAGCCGAGATGGAGCTGGACGATGGCCGCGTCGTGGTGCGCGTGCCCAAGCTGCCGCCGGGTGGCAAGCTGCTGGTGCGCACGGCTGACGCGACCGTGCAGGTGAAGGGGACCGCGTTCGCCGTCGACAAGCGCAACAAGGACTGGACGACGGTTGAAGTGTTCGAGGGCGTCGTGCAGGTCGACGCCGCCGGTCATGGCCGTGAGCCGCTGGCGGGGCGCGAGACGGTGCTCGTTCACGCTGGCGAGACGCGCAAAATCGAGAGCGTGGATGCCTACTTGCGGCGGCAGATCGCGGAGCTGGACGACGCGGTCGCGGCCGGCCGGCTGGAGTTGGCGCATGAGAAAGCGCAGCGCTATCTGACAGTCGCCGGTCCCGATGGCCCCGACGTCGACGACGTACAGTTGCGCTTGGGCGGCATCTTGAGTAGGACTGGACATGTTGCGGAGGCGGCGCGCCTCTATCGCACGGTGGCGGATGGCGATGGCCCGGTCTATGCAAGGCAGAATGCGCTCGCCGTCCTCGCGGTCCTGCACCGCGATGCCGACCGCGCTGACGCCGAACGGGGGACCTGGGACGAGTACCTGGTGCGCTTCCCGGACGGCCTCTACGTGCGCGAGGCGCTGGTTCGCCAAGTTGAACTGGGTTGCAGCCGCTCGGACGCTGCCGTCGATCAAGCCCGCCGCGTGCTCGCTGCGCGGTTTGGTCAGGAACCCACGGCGGCGGCGGTCCTTGAACGGTGTCGCGTGCGCTAATTTCGCGTATTTGCTGGTTATGTTTGTTTCGATCGCGGTTGCTGCGCCGGCCCAGGCGGCGGTGGCGGACGACGCGCCGGTGTGCCTCGAGCCGGTGTTCGATGACGCGGGGCAGCCCGACCCGGAGATCGACCACGCGCTGCGGGCGGCCGCACCACTGATCGTGCCGTCGTTGCGCGCGTGGCGCTTTGGCAACACGCCCGAGGCCTGTGAGGGCGGCGCACGCGTGCGCTTTCGCGGTCACCGCACGCCGGACGTGCATTACGTCGTTGAGGTGGCGCTGCCGGGCCAGCCGACGGAGTCGCTGTCGGTCGATTCCCATTCAGCCATGGGGACTTTCGCGGTGGCGGAGGCGCTTTGCGTCAACGCGCTGCTTCTGCTTGGTCAGCCGATTCGCACGCCGCAGCCGACCGATCACCACCTGCGGCTGTGGCTGGCGCCGACGACGACCGTGGGCCAGGACGTCGCCGTCGGCGGTTCAGAGCTGGGCGTCCGCTGGAATTTTGCCGATCGCTGGTGGCTCGCCGGCTCCGTCGGCTTCGAGGGCTTCGGCAACGGCGCCAACGCCATCGGCAAGTTCCAGTACAGCGTGATCCAGGCGGCGGTGCACGTCGGCACGCGCTGGCAACTCGGCCATTTTGGTCTCGCGGCGGGCCTCGGCTTGCGCGAGCGGGCGTGGCTGTCGCACCTGCAAACCCAGGCGCTGCATGAGGATTACGACCTGGACCTCGCCGTCGAGGCGGAGCTGCGGGCGTCCGTGCGGCTGGCGCGGATGCTGCGCGTGGGCCTTGTCACGCGGCCTTCGCTCGCGCTGCAGGACGTGATTGTCGCGGCGCCAGCGGAGTCGGAGCTGTTTCGCGTGCCGCGCTTCCTGCTGCAAATCGCCCTGGAAGTCGCGATCGAACTGTAGGCCATGTCATCAAATCCGCCGGTAGCGCGTCCAAAAGAGGCGCATGTGGCGCACGGATTTGGCGATGAAGACGACCCGAGAGCGCGCGATTCGCGCCTTGCTACAGGAAGCCCGGGACTTGCGTGTGTGGGCAGATGCCCAGCTGGCCGAACCGGCGCGCATCGAGCCGTACCTGCTGGCTGGGCGGCTGGAGCGCATCGCCCGCGAGATGGCGGATGAGCCGGTGTGGCTGCGGGTCGGCGGTGACGTGAAGGAGACGACCCGGGCGCTGATCGGCTCGGCGCAGCGCGGTCTCAAGCGCCGCGCCAGCTAGCCGCGCAACCCGAAGAATTCGCGAATTTTGCCAAGGATAATGGTGGACTGCGACGTGACGTTCGCGGCGTTGACCATCCCCGTGTGCGTCGTCGCCAACTGCGCTTGACGGGTCGCGAGGATGGCGCTGATCTTCTCGGCCAGCTCCGGCGCCTGCTGCAGCGTGTGCTGGAACTCGCTTTTGCCGACCACAAGCACCGCGCACTCCCGCGTCGCGCGCACGCTCGCTGTCCGCTTCGCGCCGGTCATCAGGCTCATTTCGCCAAAGAATTTGCCCTTGTCCAGCCGCGCCAGCTCGATGGGCGGGCTGCCGTCGGGCTCCAGCACCACCGCCACTTCGCCGTGCTCGACGATGAACAGCTGATCGCCTTCCTCGCCCTGCTTCAGGATCCGCTCGCCGGCGGCATAGCGCCGCGTGCTGACCTTTTCCGCCAGCTCCTGCAGCATTTCGTCGCTGAGCACGTCGAGAAAATCCACGCGCCGCAGATCGCGTTGCCGCCGCGCCACGTGGGTCGCGCGGACCGTTTCCTTGTCGTCGACCTCGCGCGTGTACAGGTGCACGTCGCGCTGCGCGTACGGGATGTCGATGCCGGCGCGGCGGAACGCGTACCAAATCCGCTCGCGGACAAGGCTGTCCTTGGTGTGGATGTGCTCGTCCATGTCGGCAAAATAGCGCAGGCGGTAGCTGGCGCCGTCCGGATCGAATTCCTCAATGATCACCGAAGGCGCCATGTCCGTGCGCACGCCGGGCGTGTCGACGATGGCCTTGAGCAGCGTCTCGCGCACGTGGGTTGGCGAGAATTCGTACGCGGCATGGACGCGGATGCTGCGGCGAACCCAGCGATTTGGCTTGGATAAGTTGCGGATCGACGTCTTGGCCAGCACGCCGTTGGGGACGATGATCTCGATGCCGTCATTGGTCAGCAACTTCGTCGCGCGCCAGTTGATCTCGATGACCTTGCCCAGCGGCTCGTTGGAATCGGCGAGCTGCACGAAGTCATCGACCTCGAACGGCCGCTGCGCCTGGATCGACAGGCCGGCAAAAACGTTGCCCAGCGTGTCCTGCAGCGACAGACCGATGACGGCGGTGATGAGCGCGGAACCCGCCAACAGCGAGCTCAGCTCCACGCCGGCCGAGCGGGCCGTGACCAGCAGCACCAGGAAGTACATGGAAACTTGCAGGATATCGCGGAAGATCCGCGGAATCGGCAGGTGCAGCTTGCGCGCCAGCAGCCCGTCGAGCACGGCCATGACCGTGGCGTGGGTGGCTGCCGCCCAGAGGAAAAAGATAGACGCCGTACGCAGCGGGCCGGTTTTGACGTAGGGCGCAGCGAACGCATTGAGGCCGGCGAGGACGAAGTAGCCGAGCAGCAGCAGCGCCGGCGCGCGCAGCCGGGAACGCTCGTTTTGCGGCAGCAGCAACAGCGCCGCGATCATGGACGCAAAGGCCAGGACGACCCCGGCGGTCGCGGCTTCGTGGGTGAACAGCAGCTTGTCCAGGATGCCCCCGACGCTTGGCAACGCCATCATGACGCGCAGGTGAAAACTAGACTGCGCAGCCCGGCGTGTAAACACCCGCGCCGGGCACTTGGGAATGTTCAGCGCGATTGCAAACTTTCAGGCGAAGTGGCCGTGTTGTCCGCGAGGCACTTGCGCGCGGCGGGATTTATGCTTACTTCTCCCGTCGCGCCGGCCGGTGTGCGGGCGCGAAACCGACGACTCAGGAGGCTGCTCATGAAGAAGGAACAAGTCATCATCACGCTGATGGCGGCCTTCATTGCTGGTTATGTGTGGGGTCGGCAGGCGATCAAGTCCAGCCCCGCGGGTGCTGCGATGGCCGCTGCCGAAGCGCCGGTCGCCGCTGCGGCGCCACC
>CAIPXZ010000615.1 GCA_903869075.1 uncultured Myxococcales bacterium
GATTCCATGCGCCAGGTGGATCTCGCACAGGCCGTCGTCGCCCTGCGCCACACAGCGCCCATCGGCAGCGCGCGCCATGCCGCGCACGTCCTGGCCGCGAAACTGCGCGAACTCAAATGGCTGATCGCCTGGGACGAACCGCCGCTGCCGGCCAAAAGCCAGCGCACTGACCCGCCGCGCGTCGGCGTCGTAGACCGGGCCCAAAAACGAGGCGCTACAGCAGGTTCCTGTGCCCACGCAGCCATGCTGCGGCGGATAGCGCCCCTCGGGCCACAACAGCGGCCGGTGCGCCACATCGCCCACTTGGCCCAGCGCACGCTCGGCATGGAGCGCCAGCCGCGCGTCGCTGCGCGGACCGGTCAGCAGGTACAGCCGTGCCAACGCCGTCAGCCGCCGCTGGACGTCGGGAATGTGCACCAACTGCGCGAATGTGCGTGGTTTTTGCAGCGCAACAACAAGCTGCCGGTCGTGCACGCCCAGGCGGATGGCGCGCTGCAGCGGCGGATCGACGAGCCGCTCGCCGTCCAGCCGCAGCTCGGGCCGCAGGGCGTACCGCAGCGGCTACACCTTGGACTTGCTGGGAATTCCGATGTCCGGCACCGGGATGTCCTCGATGTTGACATCCTCCACCGCCAGCGCCTTGGGCGCCGCCGCCGGCAACATGCCCATCTTGGCCTTGAGCGCCAGCAGCGCGTCGCTCGGACCCTGCTGGCTCTCCAGCTTCTTGAACTTGTCATCCAGCGTCGCGCCGCTCACGTCTTTGGCGATCTCTTCCGACGCCGACGCCTCCGCCTCCAGCTGGTCCACTTTCTCCGCCATGCGGCCAAAAGTGTCGAACGCCGAGTTGTCGTTCAGCCCCGCCATCGTGTTCTGGATGGTCTTCTGCGCGTCCGCCCGCTTGGCGCGCGCCACCAGCAGGTCTTTCTTGCGCTTGGCCTCGTCGATCTTGTTGTTCAGCTGGACAAGCGACGCCCGCAGGTTCTCGGTCGCCGCCTTTTGCTGCTCCCACTGCTTTTGCCATTCGGCCGACTGCGACGCTTCAGTCTGCTGCCGCGCCAGCGCTTCCTGCGCCAGACCGTCTTCACCGGCTTTGACCGCCAACATCGCCTTGCGCTCCCACTCCGCGGCGTTCTGCTGCGACTGGATCAGCTTGGCCTGCAAGCGTTTTTCATCGGCGATGGCGACCGCGACCTGTTCCTTGGCCTTGATGAACTGGTCGCGCATGTCGATGAGCAGCTGCTCGAGGATCTTCTCCGGATCCTCCGCCTTGGACACCGCGGCGTTGACGTTGGAGCGAACCAGCAGTCCGATGCGATCAAACAAGCCCATGATTTGCCTCGAAAAAATGTGGAGGTCGAGTTACGCCAACTGCGCGAGCACGCCCTGACGGTGCTCCAAAATGGCCAGCGACAGCGAGTCGATCGCCGCCAGGAATTCGTTCTGGTCGAGGTTCTCCGACTGCATGCACTCGGTCGCGACAAGCGCGTTGCCTTCCAGCGCATACGCGCCCTGCAGCATCTCCGAGCCGTTGAGCTCCAGCAAATGCCGGAACAATTTCGCAGCCTTGGCGTCGGACAGATCGGCCGGCAGGTCGAGCAGCTTGACGCGGAAAATCACGAGCGGCTCGGTATTTTGCACGACGATCTGCGCGCCGACCCAGTTGGCGTCGCGCAAAATCCACGTACCCTCGCCGACGTGCTCGTGCGCAATTCCGGCGTTCAACAAGTAACTTTCGAGCTTCTCCGCCGTGTGGCTCGAGCTGCCCGTGGAAGAATCGTTGGCCATGACAACCTCGTCGAAAGACGCCTGCAGTGTAGGCCGCGGCACTCAGGCGGTCAACGCTGGTTGCCGGCGGGCGGCTATGGCACACTGGCAGGCGCGCGGCGGCTGCGGCGCACGGCGGAACGGACGATGCGGCAGTGGCGTGGACACCCGGTGATGGCCTTGATGCTGCTGACGGCGTGCGCGGCGCGGCCGGACGCACCGGTGGCGACGGCGCCGCAAAAGCCGATTCCAATCGAGGATCTGGCGCAGAGCGCTGAGAAAGAGCTGGGCGCGATGCTGGAGGTGCTCGACTCCGAGCGGGCGACGCGGACGGCGCTGGGCGCGGTGAACACGTCGCTTGTCAAAAGCGGCCTGGCGCGCGGCCTACCCAACCAGCCGGCGAGCGACGACGCGGAGGCCTGCTTTCGCAACGGCGCCGCCAGCCGCGGCTTGCAGATCACCTCGGCCAAGTCGACGGTGCCGGAGATCGGCCTGCCCAAGGAAAGCAAGCTCAAGCCGGGCGAGCGCTGGCACGTCACGCGCGACGAATTGCTGGGCAAAATCACCCTCGAAGTCGTGGTGAACGGGCCGCTGCCGGCGATCGCGTCGCTGATCGACGAGATGGCGGACTGTCCGCGCATCGTCGCGGTCCGCAGCGCCACGGTCGCAGGCAGTTCGGTGACGCTGCGCGCCGATGCCTGGTTTGAGCGCAACTTGCTGGCGCCAGAGCTGGACCTGCGCTGGCGGTCGCTGGATGAACGCCTGACGGCGGCGGGCTGGAAGCCGAACGACCCGGCGCTGGCGGCGAACCCGGTGCTGGGTCGCTTGAAGTCGGCCGTGGATTTTGGCCGCCAGCAGCTGCCGCGCGCGCGCAGCCTGCTCAAGACCAGCGTCGAGCTGCCGCGCTGGATCACCCGCGCCCGCGAGCTCGTGGTGCTGAAGCAAGAAGTGCTGCAGATCCGCGGCGCCAAGCTGCTGGGGCTCAAGGCGGGCTAGAAGCGGATGACAAGGCCGCCCTCGCCGGTGCCGTATTTGGCGGCGGCGGGCGCGTGCTTGCGGCTGAGGAGCACGGCGGCGGCAGCGGAGCCGGCAGCAGCAACGCCGAGGATCGTCCAAAACCACCAGGTCGCGTACACGGGCGTGCTTGTGACGGGCGCCGGGCTGTCGTAGGTGGGCAGCTCGGGAATGCGGAACAGGTCGTCGACGAGCTTGTCGATGAGCTCCTTGTCGCGCTTTTGCCAGGTGATGACCCGGCTCACCCGGTTCACGACCTGCCGACCGGCGAGGTTGGCGAGCGCCAGCTCGACTTTCATCTGGTCGCGCGTGCCCGACGCCCGCAGCGCCACCGCGTACGTCGCGCCGCCCAGGCCTTGCGCCTCGGTCAGGTCGTTGGGCTCGACGGCGCCCTCGAAGATCTCGCCCAGCCGCTCACACACCGACTCGAACGTCGCCTTGCGCTTGGCCGGCGGCAGGTCCTCGACGACCGCCGGCGCGTTTGGCAGCGTCTGCTGCAGCAGCTTGGCGCGCCGCGCGCTGCCGTGCTTGGACAGGCTGATGAACTGCTCGCCCGCGGTGGTCTTGACCCACACCGGCGACAAGCCCTGGAACACGCCGTTGACATACACGCGGGCGTTGCCCGGGTTGGTCCGGACCTCGTACTGGATGCGCGGCCGGGCCAGCGCGTCCTTGCGCGCGGCGTCGTAGGCCGATTGCACCTTGCCCGGGAACTCCGTGAAGTCCTGTTCGTATTTCAGGTCCGCTTGGACGCTGCGGGCAAAATTGCCGGCGGCTTTCTTGTCATCGCCATCGAGCAGCTGCGCCACGCCCAACAGCGCCATCGCCCGCGGCAGCACGGACAAATCCGGCAGCAGCGCGTAGGCCTCGACGTAACTCTCGACAGCGGCATCGAAATCTTCAGCCGCAGCCGTGTATTTGCCATCCGCCAGCTTGGCCTTGCCCGAGCGCACGAGGCCGTCGCCGCTGCGCACGCTGGCCACGGCGTTGTCCTCGGCGCCGCGGTTCAGCTCCTCGTCCAGGTCGCGGTAGCGCACTTGCCGGGAACGGCGCAGCGACCGCGCCACATCGAACGCGATCTCGCGGGCAGCCGGCTCGTCGTGGCTCAGATCGAACAGCGTCGTCAGCGGCGCGTCCTGCGCCGAAGCGGCCGGCGGCGCGGCCAGGACCGGCGCGGCGGGCGCGGTAACAGCCAGCAGCGGCAGCAGCAAGGCGAACGCGGTCGGTTGGTGCCAGTGGGCGCGCATGGAGGATCTCCCGGCTGGCATTTGACCCGGAAGTGGCGGGCGCGTCAATTGCACGGCGGGGTAGGGCGGCGGCAAAAAGCGCAAACACGGCGGCAGTTGCCCACGCGCCGTGTTTGCTCCTGTCTCCAGACGACCCGCTGCGGTTACTGGCAGATCACCTTGACGTCATCCACGTAGATCTTCGCCGAGGTCGCGCCCGGCTGCTTGACCACGTAGAAGCTCGGCGCGTTGATGTCGTACGCAGCGATCGGCGAAGCCGTCCACGACGCCGACATCCAGCCGCTTGTCGCATCGCAGCCCCACATCACCACCGGCTCCGTCAGGTCGGCGGCCAGCGCAGCGACGGTCAGCGGCGGCGCGATGCCACCGGCCAGCGGCGAGAGCCGGAACCAGTAGATGCCGCTGCTGGCGGTCGTCGAGCAGTTCGCCGGCGCGTTGGCCGAGAACGCGTTGATCTGCGCCGTCATCGTCGCGCCCAACACCGGCAACTGGATGATCGTACCCTTGGACGGCGCACCGTACATGTACGACAGCTTGTTGTCGGTCGCGTTGGTGTCAAACTGCGCGAACGCCGAGGTCGTGCCCGACACCGCGTACACAGTGCTCGCCGCCCACGCCTTGAACTTGGACACCGAGTCGGTCGTGCCCGTGCCCCACTTGGCCACGCCGCCGCTCTCGAAGTCGTCGCTGAGGCACAGGTACGTGCACGTGCCGCTGATGGCGACGTCGTCGATCTCGACCGTGCCCTTGTTGTTGGTGCTCAAGCCCGTGGTGACGACGATGTCGATGTCCACCGTGGTGTTGGCGAACTGCGACAGGTCGTACGTCTTGACCTGCCAACCGCTGGTGCTGTCGCACTGCTTGAGCAGCTCGACAACCGTGCCGGTCGCGGTGTTGACGCGCACCGACAGGTCGTCGGCGCCGCACGTGGCGTCGAACAGCGACGTCTTGACCGCGAAGTTCAAGGCGTTGCCGCTAACGACACTGACCTGCGGGATCGTCATCTTGGCGACCTGCGCCGTGCCGCTGGTCGGCTTGCCCGTCCACGTGGCGACGAGCTCCGAACCACCGGTGTGGCCGGCGCTGGCCGAGGACGCCCAGCTCACGTACGTCGCGTCCGTCGTCGTGGCGCGCCAGGACTGCGGCATCACGTACGGCGTGTCGATCTCACCCGTGCCGCGCGGCTCAAAGTCGACGCCCACGCAGGTGGTCGAGCACATGCCCGTCACCTTGATGTTGTCGACCGTCGCGAGGAACGCCGTCGTCGGCTTGGTCGGACCCGACGAGGCCTGGAAGACCAGGTCGATCGGCGCGCCAGCCCAGGCGGTCAGCGGCAGCGTCACGTGGGTCACGGTCTCGGTCGCGCACTGCGTCGACAGAATCGTGTCGTTGACGAGCACGTCGATACGGCCAGCGGTGCAATCCGCCGAGCCACCCGTGACGGCCATGTCAAACTCCAGCTGCGTCGTGCCGCTGGACTGGATGTACAGCTTGCGCGCGACGAGCCGCGTGTTCGAGTTGGTCTTGGCCGGGTCCGCCCACGTCGTGGCGTTCCAGGTGACCTCGAAGTCGGCGTTGGTGGAGTTGTACGCCCAGTTCGCCGCGGCGGGGACGCGGCTGCGAACGACCATGTTGCCGTCCAGCGGGCCCGAGGCGTCAAACGTCTCGTTGAAGCACTTGCCGCAGCCGGCGATCGGCGTGTAGACGCAGGTGCCGGACTTCGAGTCGCAGGCGTCCGTGGTGCACGGATCCTTGTCGTCGCACAGCGTCGTGGTGCCGCCCACGCAGTTGCCGCCGGTGCAGTAGTCGCCGGTGGTGCAGGCGCTGCCGTCGTTGCAGGTCAGCTGCACCGTCGGCGAGCAGAGGCCCGCGTGCGTGGTCGAGTCGGACTCGAGGCACTTGTAGCCGGTCGGGCACGTGGTCGGCGAGTCCGTGGAGACGCAAGCGACGGCCGGCGAAAGCGGGCCATAGCTCGTCGCCGCGACGACGTTGCAGTTGAACGAGCTCGAGCCGGTGCTGGCGCACGACGCGACGCTGCACTCTTTCTGGTACGTCGCGCAGGTCTGCGTTGCGCCAGCCGCGCACGCGCCGCCGTAGCAGGAGTCGCCGACGGTGCAGCCGTTGGAGTCGGCGTCGCACGCCGTCAAGTCGGCCACCGCCAGGTCCTGGCAGAGGTACTTGTCAAACGCCAGCGAGGAGCACTTCTTCTGGACGCACTGGACCGAGGAGACGCCGCAGTTGACCGCCGCGCCGGCGACACACGTGCCGCTCGCGCAGGCGTCATTCTGGGTGCAGCCGGTGCCGTCCGCGTCGCACACCGTGCCGTTGGGCTTGGCGGCGCCGCTGCAGACAAAGGTCTGCGCGCTCGTGCTCACGCAGTTGCCGGTGGCGCAGGCGTTGGTCAGCGTGTTGCAGTCCACCGCCGGGCCGGGCACGCAGGCGCCGAGCGCGTTGCAGGCGTCGCCCTTGGTGCAGCCGGAGCCGTCCGCGTTGCAGACCGTGCCGACCGTGGCCGCGACGACGACGCAGGTGTTCTGCGAGTTGCCGAGCGACTGGCAGGTGCCGACCTGGCAGCCGTCCGCCGAGGTCTGCGCCGAGCAGTCTTTGGTCGGGCCAGCGACGCACTTGCCGGAGAGGCACGCATCGCCGACGGTGCAGCCGTTCTGGTCGGCTTCGCACGGCAGCTTGTCGACCTTGGGCGCGCCGACGCAGGTGTAGGTGCTGGTGCCAGACTGTTTGCAAGCGCCGGTCGCGCAATCGGTTGTGGACGCCGTGCAGTCGGGCGTCGTGCCGGGCACGCAGGAGCCCTGCACGCACTTGTCGCCCTGGGTGCAGCCGTTGCTGTCCGCGTCACACGGCTGGCCGTCGTTCTGCGGGGTCGGGACGCATGCGCCAAAGCCGGCGTTCGTCGTCTTGTCGCAAACGCCCAGCGAGCAGAACCCGGACTGTGCCGTGCAGTCGTACGACCCGGTGCCGGGCTGGCATTTGCCAGACTTGCAGAAGTCGCCGACGGTGCACAGCTGCGAGTCGTCGCACGCCGCGTTGTCGGCAGCTGGCGAAGTCTGGCAGGTAAAGGCGTTGACGCCCGTGGACTTGCAGGTGCCGACCTGGCAGTTGCCAGCGACGCCCGCGCAGTTCACCGCATCGCCCGCGACGCACTTACCGGCGGAGCAGTGGTCGTTCGCTGTGCAGCCGTTGCCGTCCGCGTCGCAGCTGACGGTCACGTCGAGCGGCATCGCCACACACTTGAAGCCGGCGACAGCGTTGGGATCTTCCACGCACGCCGCGCCGTTGCAGCCGTCCTTGGCGCCGGCGCAATCGTTGAGGGTGCCGGCGGTGCAGACGCCGTTGTAGCAGGTGTCGTTGATCGTGCAGCCCTTGCCGTCCTGGCAGCTGGCGCCGTTGACGCTCTGCGTCGGCGAGCACTTGCCGTTCGCCGGGTCGCAGGTGTTGTGCAAGCACGGGCCGTCGCCGGTCGAGTCGCACGCCACGATGGTCGGGTCCGCCTTGCACTTGTAGATGCCCAACGAAGCCGACATCACGCAGCGGTAGGTGCCGTTGCAGGCGTTGCCGTCGCTGTCCAGCCACGCGCAGTCCTTGTCGAGGCCGCTCGGGCAGCTGCTGCAGTTGTCGGTGCCGCCGCCGCACTTGCCGGACTGGCAGACGGTGCCGGTGGTGCAGGCTTCGCCGTCGTCGCAGGTCGCGCCTTCCGCGGCGTCGGTGTGGACGCAGCCGGTGATCAGGTTGCAGGAGTCCACGGTGCACGGGTTGCCGTCATCGCAGGTGAGCGCGACGCCTTGGCACGCGCCGCCGACGCAGCCGTCCTGCGTGCAGACGTTGTTGTCGGTGCAGGTCGAGGCGTCCGGCAGCGTGACGTGCGTGCAGCCCGCGGTCTTGTCGCAGCTGTCCGCCGTGCAGTCGTTCTTGTCGTCGCAGACCACCGGCGTGCCGCCACCGCAGACGCCGACGTTGCAGGTCGTCTTGTCGGTGCAGGCATCGCCGTCATCGCAGAAGCCACCGTCGACGTTCTGGTGCTGGCAGCCCAGGACCTTGTCGCAGGTATCGACTGTGCAGGAATTGCCGTCATCGCAGGTGTTCTGGGTGATGAGGCAGCCCAGCTTGGCATCGCAGACGTCGTTGGTGCAGATGTTCTTGTCGTCGCAGCTGACCGTCGGACCGCTGCAGCCGCCGCCGGAGCACTTGTCGCCGGGCGTGCCGGGCAAGTTGCCGCTTGTGCAGTAGTCGCCGTCGTCGCAGAGCGCGCCGTCAGCTTGGACCGTGACGCAGCCGGTGACCGGCGAGCACGCCAGGTTGACTTTGCAGACGGTGCCGGTCGAGCAGTCCACGACCGGGCCGGCGCACACGCCAGCGCCGGTGCAGATGTCCGGGCCGGTGCACTCGTTGTTGTCGGTGCAGGCCGCGCCGGTGGCGGTGGTGAAGACGCAGACACCGTTCTGGCAGACGTCATTGGTGCAGGCGTTGCCGTCGTCGCAGGACTTGGCTTTGCCGGTGCAGACGTTGTTCACGCAGGTGTCCTGGACCGTGCAGGCGTTGCCGTCGTCGCAGTCTTTGCCGTTGACGACGACGTTTTTGCAGCCGCCATTGCCGTCGCAGGCGTCGATGGTGCAGGAGTTGTTGTCATCGCAGTTCAGCGGCGTGCTGAGGCACGTGCCGTCCTTGCAGTGGTCGGGCGCGGTGCACGGGTCGCCGTCGGTGCAGGTCAGCGTGTCGTCCAGCGCGTGGGCGCAGCCGCCCTTCTTGGCGCAGGTGTCCGTGGTGCACTGGTTGCTGTCGTCGCAGTTCAGCTGGGTGCCGACGCAGCTGCCGGTCTTGCACGAGTCGTTGATGGTGCAGTCGTTGCCGTCATTGCACTGGCCGCCGCTGGCCAACGGCGCGTGATCGCAGCCGTAGACCTGGTCGCAGAAGTCGGTGGTGCACGGGTTGCCGTCGTCGCAGTTGGCGGCGGTCGTCGAGCTGCACACGCCGGTCTGGCAGGTGTCGCCGAGCGTGCAGGCGTTGGCGTCGTCACAGGCGACGTTGTCGGCCTTGGGCACCGGGTCGCACTTGCCGGTCGCGGGCGTGCAGACGTTGTTCTGGCAGGTGTTGGTCAGCGCGCCGCAGGTGACGATCGTCGTCGCGTCCGGCTGGCACAGGCTGTTCTGGCAGGTCAGCGTGCCGTTGCACAGGTTGCCGTCGTCGAAGCCGGCGCACTGCGCGGTGGTTGTGCAAGCGCAGGTGTTCTCATTGCCGACGCACTTGCCGGCTTTGCAGGAGTCGATCGGCGTGCACTTGGAGCCGTCGTCGCAGGTCGCGCCGTCGGTGACGGACGCGTGCTTGCAGCCCACGGTCGAGTCGCAGCTGTCGGTCGTGCACGGGTTGCTGTCGTCGCAGTTGAGCGCCACGCCTTTGCAGGTACCCAAGCCGTCGCACTGGGCGTTGGCCAGGCACTTGTCACCGGTGCAGAACGTGCCGGCGTTGAACTTGACGATGCTGCACACGCCGCTGCCCGGGTCGCAGGTGTTCTTGGTGCAGGAATTGTCCTTGGTGCTGTCGCACTTGACCACGGTCGTCGGGTCAGTGTCGCAGACTTTGCCCTTGTAGCTGGCGATGCACTTGATGGTGCCGTTGCACATGTCCTGGTCGTTGAACTTGGCGCAGTCGGCGTTCGAGTTGCACGTCGTGCACTTGTTGTCGGCGGGCAGCTGCGTGCACTTGCCGGCGTCGCAGTAGTCGTTCTGCGTGCAAGCCAGGCCGTCGTCGCACTGCGAACCGCCCGGCAGCGGGATGTGCGTGCAGCCCTTGATGCTGTCGCACAAATCGTTGGTGCAGGGGTTGCCGTCGTCGCAATTCGCCTTGGTGCCCGCGCACTTGCCGCCGGTGCAGAGGTCGTTGCTGGTGCAGGTATCGCCGTCGTTGCACGGGCCGTCAAACTTCAGGTGCGTGCAGTTGCTGGCGGCGGGCAGCGTGCCGTCGCAGGCGTCGGACGTGCACGGATCGGTGTCGGTGCAGTCCTTCGGCGAGCCTTTGCAGGTGGTGCCGACGCACTTGTCGACCGTCGTGCAGTTGTCGCCGTCGTCGCAGAAGGACGCGGTGGTGACCGGCGTGTGCAAGCAGCCCGAACCCGGCAGGCACGAGTCGTTGGTGCACGCGTTGTTGTCGTTGCAGTCGGTCGGCAGGCCGCTGCAGGCGCCCTGGGTGCAGGTGTCGCCGCTCGTGCACTTGTTGCCGTCATCGCAGCTCTGGCCGTCGGCCTTCTGCGGCGCGACGCACTGGCCGCAAATCACCGCGCTGCCCGTGCCGGGCGAGCACTTCTTCGGGTCGCACGCGTCATCGGTGCACGGGTTGCCGTCATTGCACACGAGCGTGGTGCCTTTGCACTGCTGGCTTGTGCAGCTGTCCTGCTTGGTGCACGGGTCGCCATCGTCGCAGGCGGTGGTGTCCGGCGCGCCGCTGTAGGTCAGGTTGCCGGTGGTCTTGTCGCACAAGGCGACCTGGCACGGCAGCAGCTGCAGGCCCTTTGTCACGTCGGTGCCGAGACACTTGCCGGTAATCGCGCACTTGTCGTTCTCGGTGCACGGGTTCAGGTCGTCGCAGGCCACCGTGGTGCCGGTCGGGATGTTCAGCGGCGAGAACTGGCAGCCCAGCTTCTTGTCGCAGAGGTCCGTGGTGCACGGATTCTTGTCGTCGCACGCCACGGTGGAGCCAGCGGCGCACGTGGCGCCGGTGCAGGTCTCGCCCTGGGTGCAGGCGTCGCCGTCATCGCAGCCCGCGCCGTCGTTGCCGGCCTTGGCTTGCGGCTGGCAGGCGCCGGTCTTGGCGTCGCAGACGTTGGTGTAGCAGGTGGTGGTGGCGTCGGCGCACGGCTCAACCGCGCCCACGCACTTGCCGCCGGCCTGGCAGGAATCGCCCTTGGAGCAGGCGTTGTTGTCGTCGCAGGTGGCGCCGGTGTCGGTGGTCACGACGGCGCAGGTGCCGTCCGGATTGTTGCTGCACTTGCAGACAAGGCAGGTGTTGATCTGGCCGCTGGTCGGGTCTTTCTGGTAGTTCGGGCCGGTGCCGGGCTTGCAGGTGCCCGCGCCGTCGCAGGTGTCGCCAATCGAGCACGCCTGGCCGTCTTCGCAGGCCTTGCCGGCCTTGGACGGGAGGTTCTTGCCGTCGCACACGCCGCCGATGCACTGCCAGTCGTGGCACAGGTCGGGGTCACCCAGCGCCTTTTGGCAGTCGGCGGCCACGGTACACGCGGCGGTAGTCGCGTCGCCGTCGGGGGCCGTGTCGGTCTTGTCCGTGATATCGTTGGTCTTCGTGTCGGGCGAAGCGTCCGCGTCTGAGGCGTCATCGGTCACGCCGACTTCCTGGTCGGTCGTGTCCTGATCCGTCGAGATCGCGTCGTCGGTCGTTGCCTTGGTTCCGCACGCGCCCAGCGCCAGTACCAGCGCGAGCATCGTCAGCCAAACCGGCATCCGGGAAGAAGTGTAAGACGCCGTTGCCTCGCCGTGAGACGGACGACAAACACTCGAAATCAGTGTGGATTTACGCATAGGTTCCTCCCCCCGGGGATACATCGACAGCTTCGTACCAGACGGCCCGCAGTTGACGCTGCGCCCACAAAAGGCACAGACGTACCGCTTACCTTAACAGAGCCTGCCACAACCGGGCAAGTTCTCGGGAATAAACTTCTGACGTGCGGAAGCGACATCGGCGCGCAGCCGGGCCGCAAGCTTGAGTTGTCTGCGGCGCCAGAGGGGATCAATGGCGCGGCAGGTCGCTGGCCCGGTTAGGGGCTCAGCAGGAAATCCAGACACACAGGAAGGACGCAGGTAACGCAGATGCTCTTGCATTGCGTCGTACCGCAGGCAAATGGCTGCGATTTTTGCGTGGGGACACACTTGCCCGCGGACGTGCACACGCCCGCGATCTGCTGGTCCTGGCACAGATCCAGCTTCACGGTCGTGGAGCAGGTCTTGTTCGGCTGCGGGAAGCACTGGCCGCCGGCGCACTGGCCAATGGGGCACTCCGTCGACGTCGACGTGCACGCCGCGAAGTCGTTGTTTGTGTGCTGGCACCCGTCGACCGTGTTGGGATCGCAGGTGTCCGTCGTGCACGGGTTGCCGTCATCGCAGCTGGGCGTCTTGCCGCTCAGGCACTTGCCGCCGGAGCACTGGTCGCCGACGGTGCACGAGTTGCCGTCATCGCACGCGGCGGTCGACGGCACATGCGTGCAGACGCCGGCGGTGCAGATGTCCGTGGTGCACTGCTCGCCGTCGTCCTGGCAGGGCAAGCTGTCGGTCTTGATGTGCTCGCACTTGCCGCTCTTGCAGGTGTCCAGCGTGCAGTCGTCGCCGTCGCTGGCGCACGCCGCGTCCGAGGCCACGTTGTGCTGGCAGCCGACAAACGGGTCGCAGCTGTCCGTCGTGC
This sequence comes from uncultured Myxococcales bacterium, assembly GCA_903869075.1. Classification (GTDB taxonomy): domain Bacteria; phylum Myxococcota_A; class UBA9042; order UBA9042; family UBA9042; genus CAIYBN01. The sequence continues at coordinate 12,441 of CAIPXZ010000615.1, forward strand.
ACGGGTCATTGTCGTCGCAATTCATGTTGTTGCCGCCGACGCAGGTGCCGCTGATGCACTTGTCGATCTGCGTGCAGATCGAGCCGTCGTCGCACGCCATGCCACCCAACTGCACGTGCTGGCAGGAGCCGTCGGTGTTGCAGGTGTCCTTGGTGCACGGGTCGCCGTCTTCGCACAAGCCTTCGTCGGTCTGACCGTCGCAGTTGTCGTCCTTGCCGTTGCACTGCTCGGTCGTTGGCGTCTGGCCTTCGCAGATCGCCACGCCGTTGACGCACTGCTTGATGATGCCAGTGCAGGTGCCAAACTCGTTTGTAATCGGGCACTTGGATGTGGCATTGAAGTCATCCGTGTAGCCGTTGCAGTCGTCGTCGATGTTGTTGCAGATCTCCTGCGCCGGCACCGCCGCCGTGCACTCCGCTAAGCCGCCGACGCCGCACGCGCGGACGCCGCTGCACTTGCCGTAGTCGTTCTTGATGTAGCAGGTCGTAGTCAAGCCAAGGTTTTCAGCGGCTTGCGAGCAATCGCAGATGCCCTGATGCTGGCACTGGTGGGTCTTGGCACCGGTCGTCGGGTTGAGCACGACGTCGCAGCTGTAGCCCTTCGGGCAGTCCTGCAGGATCTCGTCACAGCTCGCGCCGCAGAAGCTGCCGGAAGCGCCATACGGGATGCAAACGTTGGAGGAATCGCC
>CAIPXZ010000616.1 GCA_903869075.1 uncultured Myxococcales bacterium
CCCAAGCGCTTTACGGTGAACGCCAGCGCAGGCACCGTCAGCGACACCGTCACGCAGCGCACGTGGACCCAGAGCGAATCCCCCGGCACGTTCTCGACGCAGGCCGACGCGAGCGCTTACTGTGGCGCGCTCACCACGGACGGCGGCGGCTGGCGCCTCCCGGACATCCGCGAACTCACCTCGCTCGTCGACTCGCGCAAGTCCGCGCCGGCCATCGACAGCGTGACCTTCCCGGCGACGACGGTCGGCGACGTGCCGACGTGGTCGGACACGCCCAAATGCAGCGGCTGTGCCACTTTTGCCGTCGACTTCACCAGTGGCGCCAACGTGATGCATGCGGACGCGACCGCCGGCAAGGTCCGCTGCGTGCGTTAGCGCGGGTGTCGCGGCAAGCGCTGCGCCGGACCCAATGGTCAACACCGCCGAGGCGCTGCCTGGGGCGGAACCGAGCGGCGTGGCCACACTTCGCCGCCGCGGGTGGACAGCTACGCGCCCGACCCTTTTGCGCCCCGAACACGCGCGATCAGTCGCTCCTGCTGGGGCACCGGCGCCGCGACGGACGGTCCAGCGCTGGCGACGCACCCGGCGAGGTCGGCCAGTTCAGCGGGCCGGACCGACGGACGCTGCTATCGACGCGTCGGAACGGCCGGTACGGTTGGCCGGGCCGTGTCCCAACCGTGCGCGCCTCCAGGCTTCACCGACGGCGTGGGGGAGAGCCTCATGCGCGTATGGGGCGACGGTGACACCATCGCCGTGAATGGGTGTCCCCAGTGCGAAGTACTGCCCCAATCTGTCCGTCCAGACGGTGCGTATCCTGTCGCGCGTCAACCGCGGCGTCCCCGGGTCTCGACGCCGGTACCGGCATCGTGCGTTCGAAGGGCCGAAAACGCCGCGGCTTTGTGTCTTGGCGGCACTGGCGAACGTTGCCGGCCATGCCGTGCAATCCAGATGGACTGTCCAAGTCGAGCTTCGGACCTACCGACCAAGTCGCGTGCGTCATGCCCCAAGTACGCTCGTTTGGAGACCAATCCGTGCGCGCATACGCCGGTGCGACACAAACGCCCTCGGCCACGGTTTGTCCTGGCGCACAGTCGTCTCCGTCGCGTCCATGTGGTACGCGGACAACGCCACCTTGTGCTGAGGGAACTCGTTTGGCTCACAAGCGGCATCCATGACCGGGTTGCAGCCCATCCAAAACGCCCCGCCGGGATCTGCACCATGCCCGCGGGCGTGCTCGCGCAGTCCGCCGCACACGAAACAGCCGTCTCCCCGCACGTACACGAGTCATTTCCGCAGATCGTCGCGTTGGGCTTCGCGGTCGCGACGCACTGCCCCGTCGCGGGGTTGCAGGCCTGGGTGGCGCACGGGAGGTCGGGGCAGGAGACGGTGGCGCAGAGGTCGAGGGGCCGGGAGCAGCGCAGGCCGATGCCGTCGTAGGCGGCGGCCGGAGCGTCGAGGTTGCGAATGCCCGCACGCAGGCTGACAGCGAAGTAGTTTGCACCGCCGCCGCGAAGGATCCGCTCGGTGCCGCTCACGCCGTAGTACGGATTCGTCGCTGGCGAACTGCCGTAGTAGCTCAAGGTGAACCAGTCGCGGTTCCATTCCCAGACATTGCCGGCCATGTCGTGCAAGCCATACGGGCTGTCGCCGGCAGGAATTGAGCCCACCGCCCACGTCGCGTTGGTTCCGCAGCCGTACGTGCCGTTCGACATCACCGCGTAGCTGCACGTCGGCACGGCCTCGCCCCACGGGTACGTCCGCATCGCCGCTGCACAAGTCGGATCGCCCGCCGTGCTGCCGTTCATCTCGCAGCTGCCGCGCGCCGCCATTTCCCACTGCGCTTCCGTCGGCAGGTCGAAGCCCGTGCCGCGCCACTGGCAGTACTGCTGCGATTGCGCCCAAGTGAGGTAATTCACTGGGTTGTTCGGAAACCCCGGATAGGTCGCGTGGTTCAACGGCGACTGCGCGCTCGGCACAGTGCAGACACCAGCATCCACGCAGGCCTTGTACTGCGCGACAGTCGTCTCCGTCAGGTCCATGAAGTACGCCGACAACGTCACCTTGTGCTGCGGAGTCTCGCTGCTGTTGCAATTCGTGTCCTTGGTGGCGTTGCAGCCCATCCAAAACGTCCCTGCCGAGATCAGCGCCATGCCCGCGGGCGCGCTTACGCAGTCCGCCGCACACGACACAGCCGTCTCCCCGCACGTACACGCGCCATCGCCGCAAATCGGCCCCGCGCCCGCGCATGTGCCCGAGTTGCAGCTGTCTCCGGTGGTACACGCATCGCCGTCGTCGCAAGTCGTGCCTGGCCCGACGTTGCTGTGCGTGCAACCCGTGGCGCTGGCGCCGCCGGTGCAGACGTCGTTGGTGCAGGCGTTGCCATCATTGCAAGTCGTGCCATCGGAAACATGGAGGCAGCCCGTCGTGGCGTTGCAGGTGTCCGTCGTACAGGTCGTGTTGTCGTCGCAGGCGCTGTCGACCGCGCTATGGACACACCCGCCAGTGGCCGCGTTACACGAGTCCGATGTGCAGGCGATCCCGTCATCACAGGTCGCCGTGTTTGCCACGTTCAAGCACACGCCACCCGCGCAGCTGTCATTCGTACAGGCGTTGCCGTCGTCGCAGGTGATGGCCGTGCCGGTGCAGTTGCCGTTGGCGCAGGTATCCTGAGCGGTGCATGGGATGCCGTCATCGCAGGGTGCGCCGTCGTTGCCGGGCTTGGCGAAACAGCCGCTGGCGGGATCGCAGCCGTCGGCGCTGCACGGATCGCCGTCGTTGCAGACTTGCGCGGTCCCTTTGCAGGCGGTGCCAGCGCACAGATCGTTCAACGTGCAGGCGTTGTTGTCATCGCAGGTCGTCGCGACGCTGACCGCGACGTGGCTGCAGCCGGCATTCTTGTCGCAGCTGTCCACCGTGCAGGGGTTGCTGTCGGCGCAATCGGCAGTCGCGCCTGTGCAGAGACCGACCTCGCAGCTGTCGCCCGAGGTGCACGCGTCGCCGTCGTTGCACGCGCCAGTGCGGTTTTTGTGGCCGCAGCCGGTGGGCGCGTCGCAGAAGTCGTCCGTGCAGGTCAATCCATCATCGCAGTCGAGTGCCAGACCGGGGTTGCATGTGCCGTTGGCGCAGACGTCGCTCACCGTGCACGGGTTGCCGTCGTCGCACGTCGCGGCGCTGGGGAGGTGCACGCAGCCCATTTGGTCAGTGCATGTGTCGTCGGTGCAGAAGTTGTCGTCGGCGCAATTCGGGACAATGCCTTGGCACTTGCCGTGCAGACACGCGTCGTTGGTCGAGCACTTCTGGCCATCGTCACACGGCAGCGCGTCGGCGTCGGTGTAGGTGCAGCCGTTTTGCAGGTCGCAGGCGTCCGTTGTGCACACGTTGCCGTCGTCGCAGCTGACCGCCGCGCCGGGGACACACTGGCCGAGCGTGCACGTGTCACCGCTGGTGCAGGCGTTGCCGTCGCTGCAATCCCCGGCAAGCGCGACATGTTGGCAGCCGCTCGTTGTGTCGCAACTATCCGCGGTGCAAGTGTTGCCGTCGTCGCAATCGACCGTCGCGCCGACGCACAAGCCGCCAACGCATGTGTCTCCCGTCGTGCACGCGTCGCCGTCGCTGCAATCGCCGGTCGAGGCCGTGTGCGTGCAACCGCTGGCCAGGCCACAACTGTCGACAGTGCATGGGTCCTTGTCGTCACAGCTCAGCGTACTGCCCGGCGCGCACTTGCCGCCGGCGCAGGCGTCGCCGGTTGTGCAGGCGTTGCCGTCATCGCAGGCAACAGTGCTTGGCGCATAACTGCATGATCCAATTACGCATTTACCGATCACGCACGGCGTCGGCAACGCGCAGTCCTTGTCTTCGGTGCAGCTTGCGGGCACGTCGACACCGTCCTGGCCTGTGCTGTCGTTGGCGTCGACGGCGGCTGTGTCGCCGGCCAGACCGTCGAAGCTGTCCGTGTCGCTGCCGGTGACGTCGGCGCCGATCTGCACGTCCGTGTCGCTGCCGGTGACGTCGGCGCCGATCTGCACGTCCGTGTCGCTGCCGGTGACGTCCGCGCCGATCTGCACGTCCGTGTCGCTGCCGGTGACGTCCGCGACGCTGCCATCGCCCGCGGCTTTGGTGCCGCAGCCGCTGACGCTGCACGCGAGGAAGGCGAAGACAAGGACAGTACGCGGTGAATTCACGGATCCTCCGAAAGATTTGCTGGCGTGCGCCACAGCGTTCGACGAGTCTGCGTCCTGAGCCGAATTACCGGCGACCGCAACGCGATGGAGAACCTGCGCACTCGAAACCTGGTTGATGCCATCGGAATACGGAAGGCGCTAGCCACCACTGAACCCGGCTGGCGCATCAGCGCGCGAGACTCCGCAGTTGCTCAAAAAGTCTAGACTGCATCCAGCAACTTGCTGTTCCGTGGCAGTGACGCACGATGGTTGGGAATTTGCAACAAGGCAATACACCCAAAATCGGTCGATTGTCACTGCGGGACCCGTTGGCTACTGACCTGCCGGGACACTTCGCCGCGCCGCGCCGGACCGTTCAGCTCCAGCGCACGACGCGTCCGCGGCACCGGCCTGGCTCAGAATTGGGTTGTTTTGAGGTAGTCAGACACCGCTGGCGCGATCAAGGCCCAGCCGTCCAGTGAATCCGCAGCGCGTGCGTCCCGACCAACTGGCCGGCATTGGGCTTGTGCCAGCGAAAGCCGTCGATGAACAGGATGTCCTTGGACACATACGCGTGCCCGGCCGGCAGCTTTGCCGGCTGCGTCGCGCTCACCGTCAGATGCAAAATATGCGTGCAATTATCGGCGGTCCGCCCCGCGTTCATGTCCCATGTGCTGCCGCAGGAAGTCTGCGCGCCATCCAGCTCCAGCACCGCGCTCGAGCCGTCCGCCACGTCCAGCATCGGCACTTTCAGCTGCGGATAGCCCGCGACGCCGTCGTCCCACCACACCGCTTGGGTCGGCCCGATGTTCGGGTCGCGGGTGAGAAAATACAGCGAGGAAGCGGGCGTTTGCAGCGGCGTCGCGTCAAAGGGCAGCGCGGTCAGGTCGACGTCTACGATGGGCGGCAAGGCGTAGCGCACGTTCAAAGAAAAAGTCGCGACGATGCTGTTGGCGTTCGGTTGATGCCAGCGCTTGGCGTCGATGACCAGCGGCTGCGACGCGCGGGTCTGGTAGACGTGGCCCGCGAGCAGCCCGGAATTCAGCGTGGACGAAGCGCTCAGCCGCAGCGTATGCGTGCACGCGTCCGCCGATCGCCCCGCATCCATGTCCCACGTCGTGCCGCAGGACGTCTGCGAGCCTTCAAGCACCAGCGTCGCCGCCTGGCCCGTTTGGGTATCGATAACGGGCACTTTCAGCTGCGGAAAGCCGGCGACGCCATCGTCCCACCACACGCCTTGGGTTGGACCAACCTGCGGATCGCGCACGACAAAGTACATGGACGACGCCGGCGTCACCTCCGCCGGCGAATCCCACGGCGTCAGCGACACGTCGATGTCCGTCCGTGCCAGCACCTCCAGGCGCACGCGAAAGGTCGCCGAATCGATCGGCTTGCCATCGGCCTGCACCGTCAGCGTCACCGCGTCCGAGAGGTAGATTCCGGGCGGCAATGTCGCATTTTCAGCATAGGGAATCCACAGTTCCAACGTCTGGGTCACGTCGTCCGCGCTCAGCCACGGCGTCGGGTCGTTCAGCGGCACGGTGACCTGCTGGCCCAGCGCCGTCATGCGTTTTTGCCCGTGGACGATGACCTGCGTCGGACCGTTCGGCCCCAGCACCGGCACGCTCAGGACGGTCACGCCCGGCGCGCTCGCGCAGGGCTGGAACGGCGGAATTTGCCCGAAAGGATCCAGAAACGTCAGCGGCGTCGCGCTCTGCCAGGTGTTGCGCGCGGTCGCCGGATCGCAGTTCACGCCGGGCTCGCAGGTCGCCTCCGGCGTCATCGGCGCGTTGCCGTGGGACGCGCCGTCGACGTGCAGCACGGGCGTAAAAGCCGCCTCGGGCGCGCCCAGCGCGCGCGTGAAGACAAGCGTCGGCGTGCCGACGAGGTCCACGGCAAAAAGTTCGGCGTAGAGCGGCGCGCGGGCCGCGTCCAGGTTCACCGAAAACAAGCCGAGGCTGTTGTCGGTCACCGCGCCGTGGGCGATCGGCAGCGTGTCCGTCGTGCCGTCGCCGTAGTGGACAACCAGACGCCATGCCGACCCGGCGAACTGGCTCGCCGACGGCGGCGCGAACACGTTGCCCGACGGCGACCACAGCGGCGGATAGATCTGGCTTGCGCCCGGATTCTTGGCTAACGTCCCCACCAGCGTCGCGACCGGCACGCCCACAAGCACCGGCGCCTGCGCGCCCGCAGCCGGCGGCTCAGCGACGTATTTCGCCTGCGCGCCCTGCCACCGGTACACGCCCGGCACACCGTTCTGGTTCAGCAATGTCGGCGACGCCATCAGCCAGTTCTGGATCTTTTGCGCGGAATAGCCCGTGTACTGCGGAAAACAGGTGATGGCGTTCGCCGCCTCGCCGCCGTTCATCGGATCGTGCTTGCCCGCCCAGCCAGCCGTCGGGTCCGGCACCGGGCCATTCGCGTCGACGCGGTACCACGTTCGCAGCAGCCGCCGCTCGCTGTCCACGCCCCACGGGTGCGTTGCCAGGTTGACGCCGTCGTCCGGATACTCCGCGGCGATGCCCCATTTTGCCGCCGTGCCGGTCGTAAAGTGTTCGAGCGTCAGCGCGTGGCCATTCTCGTGGATAAAGCCGTTGCCACACTCGTCGTGCCAGATCGACACCCAACCGGTCCAGCCGGCCGCATACGGCGCGTCGTCCAGGTCGATGTAAGCGCCGGTCGGATCGCGAAACCAGCCCATCACGACGGACGTGCCAAATGCGTAGGGCGAGCTGTCGCCGGCGCCATCGTCCGTCAGCGCCAGGCCAAGGCCGATATTGGCCAAATTCAGCCGCAGCGACGCCTGATTTTTGAGGATGGTCCAGTGATCCGGGTCCGTCGTCACCGCCAGCCGCTCGGCTTCAGACTGCACGAGCGTCGGGCCTTGCGCCGTGTGCACGACGACCGCGTCCAGCCGCCACGGCAGCGTATCGACGAGCCGCAGCTGCGCCACCGGCACCGCCGCAAAGTAGTCGTGCAGCAGCTTGTCCGCCGCCAGCGTGTCCGTCGCAAAACCCGGCTCGCCAAACAGCACGAGCTTCGTGCGCGTGAGCGTGAACGCGTGCGGCGCGCCCAAGTCCGTCAGCGGGTGCGCGTACACGAGGTGCTGGCCGTTGACGACGGTGCCAAAACGCAGTTCCAGACCCGGGTGCAGCCACGCCGCGGGCAGCCACGCGCTGTACGCGGCAGTGCTGTAGGGCGCCAGCGGCGTCGCGGTCAGACCTTGCTCCAGCGCCAGCGGCGGCTGGCTCGGCGGCGCCATCGGCAGCACGCCGATGAGCTGTTCGCCGGCAAAAGCCGCGACTTGCACGGCGCCAGTCACCGCCACATCCGGCGTGAAAAGCACAAGCGTATCACGACCTTCCAGCACGATTGGCGCGTGGCGCGTCTCTGGCACGTTGACCAGATGCGTTTGGCCCCACTGCATTTGTCCCGACCACGCGGCGACCGTCTCGGTCGGCCAAGCGGGCGCCGCCACGACGTCCGGCACACACGGCGGCGGCCCGGCATCGGCGGCATCGGCAGTCGCCACGTCCTCAAGCTGCGCAATGTCGTCCGGCTGCGCAATGTCGTCCGGCTGCGCGATGTCGTCTGGCTGCGCAATGTCGTCTGGCTGCGCGATCTCGTCGACTGGCGCGCTGTCGGCCAGCTGCGCCACTTCATCGCTCGCTTGGATGTCCTCGGGCGGCGCTGGCGCGTCGTCAGCCGGCAAAACGTCCGGAACAGTGGCATCGACTGGCGGCGCCGCGTCCACTTCGGCGGCCGCGTCCACGGCGCCGTCCAGGGCATCTGCGCCATCGTTGGCGACATCGGCGGTGTCCAGCGTCGCTGCGTCGGTGTTGGCGTCCGCAACGGCGTCCTCAGCCAGGCCAGCATCCTGGGCATCGGCGGCGTCAACGACCGCCAGCGCATCTTCGGCAAGGTCGGGTGCAGCGGCATCGTGGCCGACATCCGCGGCCAGATCGCCTGCCGTCGCCGCATCGTCGGGGGCATCGGGCGCGGGCACCGCAACGTCGGCCAACGGCGCAGCGTCGTCCACGACGTCAGCGATCTCGACGACGGCGCCCGCTTCAGCTGCGGCGTGATTGGCGCAACCTGCGGCGAGAAAAAGCAGGCAAAAGGCGGTGCGTGCGGTCAAGGCGGCCTCGGCGGGTTCGGCGGAGAGTGACGAGGAATGCGCTGCGAGCACAGCGGAATCTGCATCCTAGCCGATCGCCCAAGCGCCGGTAAGTGCAGCCACCTTGGGCGTTCGCGCACGCGCCAGCGCGGCGGCATCATCCAGGCGAATGGGCGCCCACGACCATTGCGCAGTCACGGCGGCGCAACGCCACGCCGGAGTCTCACGGTCCAGAACCTGCGCAGCGGAACCCATGCCCACAAGCCGTAGCCGTTTTTCTGCCCTATGGTCGCGACCTTCCACGGCCCGCCGGTCCCGCAGCCGAACGCGGCGGTACCGGGTGCGTCCATGGCACACACCGCGGAATTCGCCTGACCGGGCGTGCAGGTGGCGTCGTCATCCCCCCACGGGAAGATCTTTTCAACAAGACCGCCGCGCGCGCGTTTCCCAGCGAAACGGGCTCAACCGGCCGAGTCGACGCGACGCCGACGACCGGTAAAGGAGAAAATCCGCATTGGGA
>CAIPXZ010000617.1 GCA_903869075.1 uncultured Myxococcales bacterium
GCCGACGCCGCCCGCGCCGCATGTCAGCAAAACGACGCCGATTTTTGAGGCGGCGCCGTGAACATCTCCGCGCCGTTCATCCGCCGCCCGGTCGCGACCACGCTGCTGGCCGCGGCGCTGATGCTGGCGGGCGGACTGGCGCTGACCAAGCTGCCGGTGGCGCCGCTGCCGCGCGTCGATTTTCCGACGATTCAGGTGCGCGCGTCGCTGCCCGGCGCGAGTCCGGAGACGATGGCGTCGTCGGTGGCGACGCCGCTGGAGCGGCGCTTTGGCCGCATCGCCGGCGTGACGGAGATGACGTCGACAAGCGCGCTGGGCAACACCTCGATTACGCTGCAGTTTGACCTCGATCGCAACGTCGATGCGGCGGCGCGCGATGTGCAAGCGGCGATCGCTGCGGCGGGCGGCGAGCTGCCGCCGAACATGCCGTCGCGGCCGAGCTACCAAAAAGTGAACCCGGGCGACACGCCGATCCTCATCGTCGCGCTGACGTCGGACACGGTGCCGCTGGCGGAGGTTTTTGACGCAGCGAACAACATTCTGGCGCAGAAAGTGGCGCAGATCCCGGGTGTTGGCCAAGTGTTCGTCGGCGGCGGCCAGCAGCCGGCGGTGCGCGTGCAGCTGGATCAGGCGCAGCTCGCGGGCATGCAGCTGGGCGCGGAGGACGTGCGCGCGACGCTGGCGGGAGCGACGACCGACGTGCCAAAAGGCAACATTGTCGGCGACTTGCAGGCGCCGACCGTCGGCGCCAACGACCAGCTGTTCGGCGCCCGCGCGTTTCAGCCGCTGATCATCGCCTCGGACGGTCCGGGCGGCGCGCGGCTGGACCACATCGCGCGGGTGTTTGACGACGTCGAGAACGATCGCGCCGCCGCCTGGGTCGATGGCAAGCGTGCGGTTTTGCTGGTGATTCGCAAGCAGCCCGGCGCCAACATCCTGGCGACGAGCGACCGCATCAAGGAGATGCTGCCGCAGCTGGCGACGTCGATTTCGCCGGCGATCCACATGCAGCTCGCGCTGGATCGTACGCAAACTATTCGGGAATCGGTCAATGACGTCGGCCGCACGCTGGTGCTCAGCGTGTTCCTCGTCATCGGCGTCGTCTTCGTGTTCCTGCGCTCGTGGCGGGCGACGTTGATTCCGTCCATCGCCGTGCCGCTCTCGCTGCTTTCCACCTTTGGCATCATGTACTTGCTGGACTACAGCGTCGACAACCTGTCGCTGATGGCGCTGACAATTTCCACCGGCTTCGTCGTCGACGACGCGATTGTCGTGACCGAGAACATCGCCCGCGGCATCGAGCGCGGGCTGTCGCCGCTGGAGGCATCGCTGCGCGGCGCCAAGGAGATCGGCTTCACGATCGTCTCGATCACCGCGTCCCTGCTCGCTGTTTTCATTCCGATTTTGCTGATGGGCGGCATCGTCGGCCGGCTGTTCCGCGAGTTTGCCGTGACGCTCAGCGTCGCCGTGGCGATGTCAGGGCTGATCTCGCTGACGCTGACACCGATGATGTGCGCGCGGATGCTGGAGCCGCCGCGCGTGGTCGTCGATCCCGGCTGGTTTGGGCGGCTGGGTGCGTGGCTGTCGCGGCTCGCCGAGCGCGGTTTTGACGGCCTGCTCTGGCTCTACGCCATCGGTCTGCGCTTTGTGCTGCGCCACCGCATCTCGACGCTGCTGGCGACGCTTGTGACGGTCGGCATCAACGTCTGGCTCTTCACGCAGGTGCCCAAGGGCTTGTTTCCACAGCAGGATACCGGGCTGATTACCGCGACGGTGCAGGCGGCGCAGGACGCGTCGTTTCCGTCGATGAAGCAGCGGCAGGAAGCGCTGAACAAGGCGCTGGTCGGCGATCCGGACATCGAGCACATGGTCGCTTTCATCGGCGCGGGACCGGCGGCGGGGACGAGCAATGTCGGATCGGCTTTCCTCATGTTGAAGCCGATGCCGCCGCGCAAGCTGTCGGCGGACGACGTTGTGAACAAGCTGCGGCCCAAGACCGGCAAAATTCCCGGGCTCCAGAACTTCATGCAAGCGGCGCAGGATGTGCGCGTCGGCGGCCGCATGGCGCGGACGCAGTACCAATACACGATTCAGGACGCGGACTTGGATGAGCTGCGGCTGTGGGTGCCGCGCATGCTGGAGAGCATGCAAAAGATGAAGCAGCTGAAAGACGTGACGAGCGACCAGCAGGACGCCGGGCTGCAGCTGGACGTCAAGATCGACCGCGACACGGCGTCGCGGCTGGGGGTGACGCCGTCGGACATCGACAACGCGCTGTACGACGCCTTTGGCCAGCGCCAGGTCGCGACGATGTACACGCAGCGCAACCAGTACCGCGTGGTGATGGAAGTGCCGCCGGCGCTGCGGCAGAGCCCGGACGCGCTGGACCACGTGTACGTGAGCGCGGCGTCGGGCGCGCAGGTGCCGCTGCGGGCGCTGGCGAAGTTCGGCTCGTCGGCGTCGCCGCTGGCGGTCAACCACAATGGCCAGTTTCCGTCGGTGACGATTTCGTTCAACCTCGCGCCGGGCGTGTCGCTGGGCCAGGCGATCCAGCTGATCCACACCGCCGAGAACGACATGCACCTGCCGCCGGGCATCCACGCCGACTTCCAGGGCACCGCGCAGGCGTTCACGGCGTCGCTGGAGAGCGAGCCGCTGCTGATCCTTGTGGCGCTCATCATCGTCTACATCGTGCTGGGGATGCTGTACGAGAGCTACATCCACCCGGTGACGATCCTGTCGACGCTGCCGTCGGCGGGCATCGGCGCCATCGCCGCGCTGCTGTATTTCAAGCTGGACCTGAGCATCATCGGGCTGATCGGCTTGCTGCTGCTGATCGGCATCGTCAAGAAGAACGCGATTTTGCTGATTGATTTTGCGATCGAGCGCGAACGCGATGGCATGTCACCGCTGGCGGCGATTGAGGAGGCGTGCCTGCTGCGCTTTCGGCCGATCTTGATGACGACGATGGCGGCGTTGCTGGGCGCGCTGCCGCTGGCTTTTGGCAGCGGCGTGGGCTCGGAGCTGCGGCGGCCGCTGGGCATCACGATCGTCGGTGGCCTGCTGGCGTCGCAGCTGCTGACGCTGTACACGACGCCGGTCGTCTACCTGGCGCTGGGGCGATTTGCCAAGAAACCCAAGCACTTTGACGCGATCCAGGCGGCACCAGCGGTCGTCACGGCCGAGTAGCCAAGAACGTCGCGAACTTGCCGAGCGTGACGCCGAGGTCGTCGCACAGGTTGCCCGCCCAGCCGTTGGCGCCGAGCGCGGCGGCGAGTTGGAGGTAGCGGGAGCCGTATTGCGACGGCGCGGTCGGCGACCGGCAGATGTACGGCGACGCCTTCGCCCAGTTGTCCTTCATCGCCGCCTGCTCGAACATCACGCGGTCGACGTGCACTTGCGCGGTCTCGGCGGGCTGCGCGCCGTTGGCGTAGCTGACGATCGGCGAATCGCCTGAGATCGCCGCGACAATCAGCTGCTGCGGATCCGCCTTGAGCGTTTGGAATTTCAGGCGGTAGTCCTCCACGGTGGCGAACCGGGCGTCGACCAGCGCATTCTTGGCAACGTTCGCCGCAGCGGTCTGCTCGCACGGCGCATCGCCCGCAGCGCAGTCGCCCGGACAGGGAAAGGTCGTCGGCGTAGCGTCCTTGGCCTGGAGGTACCGACACCGCGCTTCATTGAGCGCCACATTGCCGCCCGCGGCGTCGCCCAGCAGCTGACACACTTGCCAATCTTCCTTCGGGAGCCAGGCATCGAGCGCGTTCGGGTCGTCCAAGGACTTGTCGGCGACCACCGAGCAGTCGTCGCTGTCGCTCAGGAAAATCAGCACGAGCGTCGCATCCGCCCGAATAAACTGGGTATTTTGACAGTGATTGGCGTCTGCGCAGTTCGGCCCTTGGGGATCCAGCGCCGACCACGCCGAGCGGAAGCCGCCTTCAAAGCCGGACTGCGGCGAGCTCGACACGCCGACGGCGGCAGTGCAGCGCAACAGGTCCAACTGGTTGTTCGGCAAAATCGGCGGCAATTTGTCGGGCGATGGGCAATTTGCGGTCTGTGGCGGGAGCGTGCAGCCCGCGGTGGCCGGGTCGCCGTTGGCGCCGCCGGGCGTATAGCAGATGAACGCCGGGTCGCCAAAGACGTCCTGGCACTCCTTGTCGGTCGCGCAGTGGCGCCAACAGCCGCCGTTGACGGAGCCGTTCAGGTTCGTTACAAGACCGGCGTTTCCGACCTGATTGCAGCGCCATTCATTGGTCGGCGACATGTCGGACGCCGCGACCAAGCTGGCAAAATGTAGCGTCACGTTGCCGTCGTGCACCAGCGACGTCGCCGGCAGCTGGTAGTTGGTACCCGCCTGAAACGTGAAGTCAAAGCCGACTTTGCACTGTTCGCTCGGCGTCGTCCCGCCGCTCGGACCATCGACGTAGCACGGCGCCACAAACTGCTCCACGGCAGTCGGCGGCAAGTTGAGGACTGGCTCATGGCGAAACGCGCCGATCTGCTTCACTGTGGCGCCCACCGCACTCGGCGAATCGGCAATCTGCTGCACCGTCACCACCGCGCTCTGCACGTCCAGCGTTCCAGCTGCCTGAATCTGCTTCACAAACTGCGGAATTGCGTCGGTCAGCGCGTGCTGATGCTGCGCCATCGAAGCCGAGTGATCGATGACCCACAAGATGTCGTATTTCTTGGCGACCGACGCCGAGACGCCGTCCGCCGACGCGTCCGCGCCCGTCACTGGCAGCGTCACGGCTGGAGATCCGCACGCAAGTACGCAAATCAGAACGCTGATCCAAGCGTTTTCTCGCATCGGCTCCCTCCATCGCAAGGCTACTCCCGCTTGCGCGGTCGTCAACAGCCAAAACCGCCCGCAGCCGATCGGTTTCCGTGACGTCCC
>CAIPXZ010000618.1 GCA_903869075.1 uncultured Myxococcales bacterium
AAAAGTCACCGCCTTGGCGCCCGGCGTGCCGGCCAAGAGGGCATTCAGCGCCGCCGCGTCGTGCTGCGCCGTCGTCGCCACGCCGACGATCAGGTGATGGCGGCTGGCCACGCGACCCTCCAGCTCGTCCAGCGTGCCGTCGGCGACGACCGCGCCCTGGTGAATGATCACAACGCGGTCGCAAATCTGCCGGACTTCCGTGAGGTTATGGCTGGACAGGATCAGCGTGTGGTTCTGCCCAAGCGCGCGGATCAGGTTGCGGATCTCGATGATCTGGTTGGGATCCAGCCCCGACGTCGGCTCGTCGAGGATCAGGATCTTCGGGTTGTGCAGCATCGCCTGCGCCAAGCCGACGCGCTGCTTGTAGCCCTTGGACAGCGTGCCGATGACCTGCCCAAGCACCTTGTCCAAGCCGACGACGTGCGCGACCTCCGCCATGCGCTTGACCACATCGGCGCGCGGCAGCCCACGCATTTCGCCGCACCACAGCAGGTAGTCGTAGACCACCATGTCGGAGTAAAGCGGCGTCGATTCAGGCAGATAGCCCAGCATCGCCCGCACCGCCAGCGGGTCGCTCGCCGCGTCGATGCCGTCGACTGTCACGCTGCCGCTGGTCGCCGAGAGGTAGGTCGTCAGGATCTTCATCGTCGTCGACTTGCCGGCGCCATTGGGGCCCAGCAGCCCGAGAATTTCACCCGCCCGCGCCTCGAAGCTCACGCCGCTGAGCGCCTGCTTGTCGCCGTAGGTCTTGACAAGGTCCCGCACTTGAATCATCGCCGCCGCCGTCATGCAACTCTCCTTTCCCGCAAAGCGTGCGCACGATAGGATAACGCCGCGGGCTGTCAAGGCGGCCGGCGGCAGGAATTGCTGATGCGTAAGTTCGCGAAAATAGGGATTATGTTCGTGGCGCTGCTGTCGGCGTCGCTGGCGCAGGGCCAGACGCCCGCGACGCTGGACGTGGAACTGCTGGCGCGGCTGCAACCGCTGCGCGTCCGCCACGAGAGCCTGGGTCCGGAGCTGCTGCCGATCGCCAAGCTCTTGGATCGCAAGCGTTATCCGCAGGCGTGCAGCCAGATCGCCAAGCTGCGCGTGGACCTGATCCACAAGGCGGCGCCGCTGTTCTACCAGCCGACGCGCAAGGGCGGCGGCGACGTCGAGGGCGTGTCGCACTTCCTGCAGACCCACGTCGCCGGTCCCAAGCCGACGCTGCAGATCATCCAGGAGTCGTTCGTGCCGTCGCAGGCGATGCGCGCGCTGGCGGTCGACGCGTGTGTGCGGGCCAAGCAACCGCAGGAAGCCGTCGTCTTCGTTGCCGATTTGGCGCTGATGGCCCACGATGCCCAGGCGCGGCTGGCGCTGGCGCTGCTGAAGGCGCAGATCGCCGGGCAGTGGTCGGCGGGGCTCGCCGCGCTCGATCCGACGGTGACAGGGCCGCGCGCGGCGCTGCTGCGGGCGCTGGCGGGGCACCCGACGGGCGCCGTGGCGCTGTGCGCACAGGCGTGGCGCGAGGCGGCGTCGCCCGATGAGGTCGCGCTCGTGCAGCAGGTCGCCAAGCTGCTGGCGGTGACCTTGCCGACGACGCCAGCGGGGCAGACGCCATGAGCCGTGGCTTGGGCAATCGCCCGGTGTTCCAGCCGCAGCTCGTGCACGCGGGCGAGACGATCGCCGGGCTGAATGCGCAATTCCGTCAAGATGTCGAGGACTTTCGCCTTGAATTTACCTGCCGCGACTGCGTCTACTTTTGGCCCGCCAAGACAAGCTGCACGCTCGGCTGGACCGTTGAGACGCTGTGCGCCGAGCCGATCGAGATCCTCGACGCCAAAGCCGAACCGGCGTTTTGCAAGGCTTTTGAGCCGACCGGCAGCTGAGCGCTAGGCGTCGGCCAGCTCGCGCCACAGCCGCTGCACCGCGGTATTGTAGCCAGGGCCAGCGACTTCACCAACGATTTCAACGTGGCTCAGCCAGGCCTTGACGCGAATTCGCCCGTCGGCAGTGCGCACGGCTTCACGCGGCGTCGCGCCGTCCAGCCACGGCTGCGCGGTGTCCTGAAACGCCGTCAGGCACTCGCCCATCCACTCGCGTGCCACGGACTGCAGCTCGCTCGAACTCCACTCGTTGCGGCGGCGCGCGTCGAAAAGCGGCTCCAGATCGCGCACCAGCGTCGCCTGCGGCTGCAGGCCGATGAGCGGCGGTAGACCGCTGCGCAGGCGCGCCATGCCACCCGGGGCGCTCGTCGCCGCGAAAAAGCGTGAGCCCGCCAGCCGCAGGGTCGCGCCGATCGGCCCGAGCATCGGGTCCAACACCGCAAAACGATTGGCAGAAAGTCGCGCCACCTTGCCGTCCAGCAGCGCGCGGCGCAGCGCTTCCTGGACCCGCACGGTGTCGTCGACGGCAAAGACCATCGTCCAGCGCATCCGCCCGGCGGGGCCAGCAAAACGCGCTGGCGTCGGCCGCACGCGGTTCAGGCTGCGGCTCGCGGCCGCCAGCAGCACCGGCAAGCGCCGTTCATTTGGCAACGAATCCAAGCGTTTGGCCACGCGCAGCATCGCCGGGCGACACATCGCCGGCAGGCTCGCGTGTACGGCGTCCAACAGATGCAGCCCGCCGACCTCGACAACGCGCGCCACGAACACTTCGCCGACGGCGGCCATCGAGCGCAGCACCGGCTCGTGGACGACGACCTCCGCGCGATCGCGCAGCCGCTCCATCGTCGTTGTCTTGCCGTCGACGGCGGACACCGCGTAGACATCCGGCCGCGTCGCGCAAAGCGCCTTCAGCACAGTCTTTTCCGGCCCCGAACGGAACTGCCGCCGCAGCCGTTTGGCGAGCGGATGTTGCGCCTGCGCGCCGGTATCGGTCTCGGCGTCCCACAGCAGCCACGGCAGGAACTGGGCGTGCGCGTCGTGTTCGTCCAGCCACAGCTGCAGCGCGTCCGCCGAGGCGAACGGCTCGCGCAGGAAAAAACGCCCCGCCGCAACGAGCACTTCCGCGTCGTCAAACGCCATCTGCGCCTGATCCACGGCAGCCACCAGCACACGCAGGTGCGCGGCGCGGAGCAGATGCGGCTGAAGGCGAACGACGTTGGCGGACATGGCAAAAAGAGCGCGAATCAGACGCGGTGCGCGGCTTATAGGTCCGTGTCCGCGAGCGTGTCAACGATTTCCTGAGGCCCCTCCGGCGGCGCCTCGGCCGGCTCCGGCGCGGGCTCGGCTGGCGGCTGCGGCATGCGAAACTCCGGGCGGCGCCACGGACGCACCGCCATTTCCCCCGCTGTGGCAATGGCTTCCAGATCGAGCGGCCCAACTTCGGCCACCAGTTTCGGCCGCCGCCACACCCGCCACAGCAGGCCCAGCGCCGCCAGCACCGAGGCAAACGGCCACAGGTTGTTCTCCCCCAGCAGCGTCAGCCAGCCGGGATCCGCGGTCTTGGTCAGCGCGCCGTACAGCTGGTACAGCGCCTCGGGGGCCATGCCAAACGTCGCGGTGAACGCCGGGCCAAATTCCAGCCCCGCGCGCATCCGCGCGTGCAGGTCCAGCAGCGCCCGCGCGCCGCCGCCGCGCTTGAGCGCGAACCGCACAAAGCTCGCTGCCGTCGCGTACGCCGTCTGCACCGTCTTGTGGCTGTCGCTGAAGCGGCGATCCAGCTGCGCCAGCGTGCCGTGCGCGTCCAGCTCCGGCAGGCCCTCCTGCAGCCGCGCGGTGACGTCCTCGCCCGCCAGCCACGTCGCCACGCCTTCGTGGTACCAGCGCGGCAGGCTCGCCTTGCCAGCCGTCAGCGCGTGGATCGCCACGTGCGCCAGCTCATGCCGCACCGTCTCGCCGGTCAGCAGCGCGCCGGGGCCGTTCACCTGCACGATGATGCGGTCCTGGTCCAGCAGCGCCAGCCCAGAGATCCACGACTCCGGCCAGCCAAAAGCGCCGTGCGCGGTCATCACATCCGCGAAAGTCCCTGGACTGCCTACGAAATCGACGTGCAGCTCACCCACCAGCTGCGTCTGCAGGTCGGTCTGCACCGCCGCCAGCGCTTGGCGGGTGACCTTTTCCAGCGGCCGCCGCCGCGCCTCGTCGACGTCGTGCAGCTCCACGTCCAGCCGCAGCTGCTGCGTCGCCTGCGCCGCCGCGGCGTACTCCGGCAGCGGCGTCAGCGCGGGCGACGGCACCGCCAGCAGCAAGGTCAGTGCCAGCGCCGCAAACTGCTTGAAAAAACGGATGATCCGGGCCATGGTCCTCAGCGGCGGACGCATGTGCTGCGAAACCGGCGTCAGGACAGGAAAGGGCGGTCGCGGCGGGCCGTCAAGCTACATCCGCGGCGGCCGGAAGGTGAACTGGCGGTTTGACAGCTCGAACATGAAGCCGAACGGCAGGTCGATCTCACCTTCGGCGTTCTGCAAACCCTTGGGCGGATTGGGAAATGGGCTGGCGGCTTGGAACGCCCGCGACGCTTCGTCGTCCAGAAAGCCCAAGCCGGATTGCCGCGCCACGCGCACGTTCTTGACGGCGCCATCGCGGTCCAGCGTCACGCGCAGCACGGTGTAGCGGTCCTTGACGCCGTATTTTTGCCCGGTCGGGTCGTGCTGGCGCCAGACCTCGTTCGGCTCCCACTCGCGGGCGATCTTGTCCTTGACGCGCTGGAAGAAGTCCCAGTAGCGAAACTTGCGTGTATTCAGGACGTTGGTGTCGCCCTCGTCATCCACGTCGGGCAGGTAGTCGTTGCCACCCGGGCTGCCGGACAGCGCCTGGATGTTGTGCAGCACGTTGCGCGCCGACGTCGACGGCAACAGCAGCCCGTCATTGGCGCCGACAATCACCGGCGAGCTCGGCCGCGCCTTCGCCTCGCCGATCTCCGTCTCCGGTCGCACGCCGGGCGCAATCACCGGCGCCGGGCGCAGCGCTTCCTGCCCCGTCGCGCCAGTGCTGCCCGCCACCGGCTTGTGGGCATGTTGCGGAATTTGCGTCGGATCGTGGCTCGATGACTGCGGGCTCTGCAGCGCCGACGGATCGTTCAGCGCCAGCCGCCCGGAACTCGCGCCGACGGTCTTTTGGCCCTTGCTCTTTTGCTCATGCGCCGTCGTGACGTCGTACTTGCCGAGATACTTGGCATTTTGCGGCGCCTGTTCCACCAGCGGCTTGGCCGTCTCGACGATTTGGCCGTTGAGCTTGTCCTCCGGCGGCTTCTCCTTGGGCTTGTCCTCTTTGGCCACCGGCGGCGCCGCCATCGCGATGTGCACGCGCTGCTTGGGCGCGTTCTTGGCTGCAGCGCCTTTTTGGCGACTTGCCTTGCTGTTCGCCAACTTGGCCTGCATTGCGGCGCTTGTCTTGCCGTCCGGCGCGCCGCTTGTCAGCTCCGCCAGACCCAGCATCAGGGCAAAAGTCAGCAGCGCCGCCATCAGGAGGGCGAAGGTGGTCCGCAGAAAGTCGTGGAGGCGTTCGCGACTCCGCATGTTGCCAAGCTAAGGCTCGCCGCCGTGGCGGTCAAGCCAATTCAACAGGTGGGTCGTGTAAAAAAGGTTGAAGTTCAGAGATGTTGCAGCGGATCAGAACAGATCGCTGACCGAGTCGCCGTCGTGGATGCGGCGGATCGCCTTGGCGAACAACGGCGCCACCGACAACACTTCCAACTTGCTGGATTTCTTCTCGCGGATCGGGATCGTGTCGGTGACGATGACGCTGAGGATCTTGCTGTTGTTGATGCGATCAATCGCCGGGCCGGAGAGCACGCCGTGGGTCGCGCAGACGCGCACGCTCTTGGCGCCGCGGGCCATCAGGAAGTTGGCGGCCTCGATGATCGTGCCGCCGGTGGCGATTTCGTCATCGACGATGATGGCGTGCATGCCGTCCACGTCGCCGATCAGGTTGGTCGCCACAGCGTGGTCGTCGTTGCCGTAACGGCGCTTGTCGACGACAGCGACGGGCAGGTGCAGCACGTTGGCGAACCGCCCGAGTTCCTTGGCCTCGCCGACGTCGCCGGCGACGAGCACGGTGTCCTTCAAGTCGCCCGCGATCAGGTGCTCGCAGAGGATCGGCGAGGCGACGAGTTGGTCGACCGGAATCCGGAAAAAGCCTTGAATTTGCGGGGAGTGCAGGTCCATCGTCAGCACCCGATCGGCCCCGGCGGTCTGCAGCAGATCGGCCATCAGCCGCGCCGTAATCGAGATGCGCGGCTGATCCTTCTTGTCGCTGCGGGCGTAGAACAGGTACGGCAGCACCGCCGTCACCCGCGCCGCCGACGCCGACTTGAGCGCGTCAATCGCGATCAGCGTCTCGATGATCGCCTCATTGACCGGCGGCGCCGAGGTCTGGATGTAGAACACGTCGCACTCGCGGACGTTCTCCTGGATGCGCACCATCAGATTTTCATTGCTGAATTTGATGGTCTCTGACCGCGACAGCGGCACGTCCAGGTGTTCGCAAATCGACTGCGCGAGCTGTGGGTGGCTGGAACCGGCGAAGATCTTGATACGCGCGTTCATCTCGGGGCTCCGTGCTGGCTGCTGCAGCCTCGCGGCTTCAGGCGTCCGTTGCGGTCAGGTCGCTCATCACTCGATGAATTCCCGCCGCATTTCACCAATGTTTTCGGCCACATCCGGCGTCGGATCGGCGAGCATCGCGCGGTCGCGGTAGGTCGACAACTTCAGGCGCAGCGCGTTGAGCTTGATGAAGCCGTCGGCGTCCGCCTGGTTGTAGACGCGGTCAGCCTCGAACGTCGAATACTCAGGATTGTAAAGGGAATTGCGCGCGCGGCGGCCGGTCACGACAACGTTGCCCTTGAACAGCTGCAGCCGCGCCACGCCGGTCACGCCCTTTTGCAGGTTGCGCATGAAGCCGAGCAGCTGCGTCATCTCCGGGCTGAACCAATAGCCGTTGTAAATCATGCGGGTAAACTGCGGCACCAGGCCGTCGCGCAGGCTCATGACCTCGCGATCCAGCACCAGCGACTCGACGGCGCGGTGGCCGTGCAGCAGCAGCGTGCCGCCGGGCGTCTCGTACACGCCGCGCGACTTGATGCCAACATAGCGATTCTCAACGATATCGACGCGACCGATGCCGTGCTTGCCGCCCAACGCGTTCACCGCTTCCAGCAGCGCCACCGGGCCGAGCGTCACGCCGTTGACCGCCACTGGAATGCCATCTTCGTAGGTAATTTCAACGTCTTCTGGCTCATCCGGCGCGTTGCGCGGGTTGACCGTCAGCTTGTACATGTCCTCCGGCGGCGCCGCCCACGGATCCTCCAGGATGCCGCCCTCGAATGAAATGTGCAGCAAATTCCGGTCAGTGGAGTACGGCTTCTCGGCGGTCGCAGTGATCGGGATGTTGTGCACCCGGCAGTATTCAATCAGGTCCGAGCGCGAACGGTACGGCCACGTCCGCCACGGCGCGATGACCTGGATGTCCGGCTTGAGCGCGTAGGCACCCAGCTCAAAGCGGACCTGGTCGTTGCCCTTGCCGGTGGCGCCGTGCGAAATCGCGAAAGCGCCTTCGGCAACAGCCACTTCCACGAGCGCTTTGGCGATCGGCGGCCGCGCCAGCGACGTGCCCAGCAGGTAGTAGCCCTCGTACACAGCGTTGGCCTGGATCGCCGGAAACACATAGTCGCGGACAAAAGTCTCACGCAAATCCAGCACATGCAGGCCAATGGCGCCCGACTTCAGCGCCTTGTCGTGCAAGCCGTCCAGCTCCTCGCCCTGACCGACGTCCGCCGTCATGCAGACAACGTCGTAGCCCTGGTCGTACTTGAGCCAGTGCAACATCACCGACGTGTCCAAGCCGCCCGAGTAGGCCAGCACCACTTTCTTGCGTTCGCTCATCGTCCTTGTCACCAAGCGGCCTGGAATCTGCCGGCGCGGAGTGTCGCCGTCGTCACAGCGCGGCGTCAAGGCGTGTTACCAGACTGCCACACCGCGATGACGGCTACGACAGCGCGACGCCGACAAGCACCGCGAACGACAAGCCGTTCCACAAGCCGTGCAGCAGGATCGACGTCCAGAGCGCGCCGGTCCACTCAAAAGCCAGGCAAAACGCGGCGCTGAGCATGAAGTACGGCCCCAGCGACGGATGCAGCAGCGAGAACGCCAGCGAGGTGATCGCCAACGCCGGCCACACGCCCAGGCGCATGCGCAGCGCGCGGTAGAAAAAGCCACGGAAAATCAGCTCTTCACCCAGCGGCGCGACGAACGTCACGGCGATTCCAATCGCCGCCAGCTGCAGCGGATCCAGGTCGCCCAGCACCAGGCCGGAGACCGGATGCTCGGCCGTCGTCACGCCAAAAACCGCCAGAATCAGCACAGTTGCCGCCATCACCGGCAGCAGCATCGCCAGCACCCGCAGCGCGCCCAGCAGCGCCTGCGCGAGGCTGATTTGCGGCGCCTCGTGCGGGGAATCGTGCTGCAGTCCCAGCCGCGCCGCGTGCGGCAGCCCCGGCGGATGGCGGGCAAACAGCTGCACCACGCCGATCGCCGTCATCGCGCCGACGCCGGCCTGGAACAGCACGCCCAGCCCGGACATGGACCGCTGCCCGGCGAGCGCTGCCAGCGCCAGATCGGCCGCGAGATAGCCGGTCAGCCAGCCGCCAAAACCCAGCCACGGAATCAGCGGATCGGTCAGGTACGGCAGGTCGCGCGGCAGCCCGGGATAGCGCGAGCGCACCCACGCGCGGGCGGCATGCGCGCCCGGCGGCCCGGCAAAAGTGCGGATGAAGGCGCCAAACCAGAAGGCGCCGCCGATGAAAAGGCCGATGAGCAGCAGCAGCGCGCCGCTCGACCACGCCGGCACCACGCGGTTGTCGCGTTCGCGCAGGGACTTGTTCAGCGCCCGCGCTGCCTCCAGATCGTCCAGCCGCTCATACGCCAGCTGCCGGGCGCGGTCGCGCTGGTACGTGCTCCAGCCGCGGCCAAAACCCGGCGTCCGCAGCTGTGCCAGCGCCGCCGGCTTGGCCATCACCGTCGCGGTCGGCACGTCCGGCAAGCCGACAAGCAGCGCGCGGACGTCGGCGCCGAGCACCGTGATTTCCTTGGCCAGCGCCACCGCGCGCTCCGGGTGCTCCACCGCCAGGGCGTGCACGAGCAGCTGCTCCCGCGCGTCCGTCGGCTTGGCGTGCTTGGCGGCGTCAATCGCGCGGGCGCGTTCCAGCAGCTCGTGCCAGTCCTGATCCTCGGCTTGCTGAACTTTCTTCAGCGTCGGATCCGCCGCCGCCGGCTTGCCCGTTGCCGCCGGCGGCTGGGTGTTCGTCATCAGCCGCCAGATGAACGTGCGGCCGCGCAGCTCCGAGGTCAGCGAATCGGTTTGCGCGGTCTCCGCTTCCAGATCGCCCGCGACGTGCGCCACAACCGGCAGCAGCATCCCGAGGCCAGCGAGGATCCACCAGATCGCCCGCGGACCCGGCAGCTGCAAACGCTCGCGCGGCAGGCCGACGGGCGGCTGGCGATCCTGTGGCGGTGGCAGCGGCTCGGTCATCGCGTGCGATCCCGCTTCCAGGTGCGCAACGCCAGCTCGCAGGTCTGCGTCGCCACGCGGCCAGTGCGCTCGCGCCAGGCATCGCAGGTCGCTTCATCGGTTTCGGGCTGGCTGCACAGCGTGTCCGCCAGCTCGCGGCACGGCCGATCGCAGCCAGGCAGCAGCGCCAACGCCGTCGCGAACAACAGGCCGGGCAGCCGGCAGCGGTGGGCAAGCTCACGCACGCGTCACTCCGTTTGCCGGGCCAGCCAGATGCGCGCCGATTCGCGCACCCAATGCAGCATCTGCGGATGCGCCAGCGGCGACGCCACAACGACGCCATCGTAAAGCGGTTTTCGCTGGTTGAAGCGCAGCGTCCGGCCGTGCGCGTCCGTGGCGATGCCGCCCGCCTCTTCCAGCAGCAGCATGCCCGCCGCCGCGTCCCACTCGGAGCGCGGCATTGGCGTCGCGTGGCCGTCAAACCGACCTTGGGCCACGAGCGCCATTTTGTACGCCAGGCTGCCCAGCGGCTGCAGGTGCTGCTCGTCGTGCAGGCCTTTCCACAGCCCGCGACCGAGATCGCTCCGCGAAACGAGCACTTTCGCCGTCTCCGGGTGCCACTCGCGCTTGACGCGCAGGCGCGCGCCCTCGCGATCGAACGCGCCGCGGCCTTTGACGCCGTAGAACAGCTCGCCGGTCGACGGGTTGGCGATGATGCCCAGCAATGGCCCGACGCCGGTCTCGACAAGGCCGACGCTGACGCAGAATTCCGGCTGGCCGGCGATCAGCGCGCGGGTGCCGTCGATCGGGTCGACGACCCACAAGTAGCGGTAATTCAAGCGCTCCATGTTGTCGGCGGTCTCTTCGCTCAGCCAGCCGGCGGCGGGAAACAGCGGCCGCAGCTGCTTGAACAGGAAGCGATCGACGGCGATGTCGATGCTCGTCACCGGCGACGCGTCGCCCTTGGCCCAGTCGCGAATCGGGTCGCGCAGCAGTTCCAGCACCAGCCGGGACGCGCCTTCCACGACCTCCACCACCGCGCGCAGGTCAGGCAGCGCGTGCTGCGCCTGGGTGTCGATCGGCGGCTTGCGCGGGTCATGCGACATGGGCGGGCTCTGCCTCCCCAACGGCCGGTGGGACTTCAGCGCGGATGCGCCGGGCGGCAACAAAGGCCGTCAATTCAGCGATCCATTCCTGCTGGCGCGCCGCCGGAGCGTCCGTCCACGCTGCCAGCCGGGCCGCCAACGCTGGCGCCACCGTCAGGATGCGCTCTCCAGCCAGATAGTAAAGCTGCGTCCGCCGCACGCACAAGTCCGCGAGCGTCATCACCATTTCTTCGCGCGTCAGCCACGCCAGCTCGCCCCACAGGTACGGCAGGTCGGCAAAAATCGGCGTGCGGCCCTCGGGCTCGGCGTCGCAAGTCGCCAGCACGTCCTCGGCATCGCTGCCATAGGCGCGCGTCAGGTGCCAGGCGACGTCCTCGGAAAGTCCTTGCTGGCTCTGAAGTTTGCGTGACAGCGTCTCCAGCGGCCGGATCACGCCCACGAGCTTGTCGGCGCCCGGCAGCGGCAACGTCGCCGTCGGGCTGGGCTTGAGCTCCGCGACTTTTTGCGCCGGCAGCAGCTTCAGCGCGGCGTCAACGGTCTGTTCCGCCATCACGCGGTAGGTCGTCAGCTTGCCACCGGCGATCGTCACAAGCCCGCGCGGATCGGTCGAGACGATGTGCTCGCGCGAGGTTTTGTAGCTCGACGCCGACTCGTTGGCGACAAGCGGCCGGATTCCTGCCCACGAGCTCACGACGTCGGCGAGCGCCAACGGCGCGCCCGGCGGGTCAAAATGCGCGTTGGCCGTGTCCAGCAGGTACTGCGCATCGGCAAAAGTGGCCTCCGGCTCGCGGATGTCGCCGTTGTACAGCGTGTCCGTGGTGCCGAGCACGGTGGCGTGCGGCCAGGGCAGGGCGAAGACCACGCGGCCATCGGCGGCCGTCATCATCACCGCCTGGCTCAGCGGCAGGCGATCGCGCGGCACAACGATGTGCACGCCTTTGGACGGTCGCAGCGTCTGCGTCACCGGCGCGTGTCGCCACTTCGCGTGCAGCTCATCGGTCCACGGCCCGGTCGCTGACACCACCGTCTGCGTCGCGACGAGGAACGTGTGGCCGGTCACTTCATCGCGTAACCGTACGGAAAGCAAGCGATTGTTCTTCCACACTGGCTCGACGAACGACACCCGCGACAGCGGCACCGCGCCGGCTTGCACCGCGCCGCGCAGATTCGCCATCACCAGCCGGCCGTCATCGGTCATCGCGTCCCAGAACCGCACGCCACCGTCCAGTCCTGCGGCCTTCAGCAGCGGCTCCATCCGCTTCATCGGCTTGGTGCGCCGCGCGCGGTGGTGCATGACGCCGGAAAACGACGCCAGCAGGTCGTACAGCGTCAGGCCCACATCCAGAATGAAAACACTGTGTTTCTTGCGATCCTCGTAGACCGGGAGCAGAAACGACTGCGGCCGCGCCAGGTGCGGCGCCAGACGCATCAGCCGCTGCCGCTCGCGCACCGCCTCGAAGACGAGGCTGACGTCGCCCATCTCCAGGTAGCGCACGCCGCCGTGGATCAGCTTGGACGAGCGCGAGCTTGTGCCAATCGCGAAGTCACCGCGCTCGATCAGCGCCACTTTCAGGCCGCGCAACGCCGCATCGCGCGCCACGCCGGCGCCGGTGATGCCGCCACCGACGACGACCATGTCGAAGATATCCGACTGGAGGCGGAGCAGCATGGCCGGGCGTTGGTGGATCGAAAAGGCCATGGCGACGCGAAGTTCCAGCCCGAAGCGCGGGCGGCGGGGGATTGTAGGCGATCTGGCCTCATTGAGCCAGTCAGATCGTTTGTTGCGGCTGCGCGTCACACGGTTCAGACGGCCACACCCACCGGTCGTCGGGAGGTGCCCATGAACCGCAAGAACCTGACCACATTGTTTGCTTTGCTCACTTTGAGCGCCGTCCCGGCGCTGGCGCACCCGCGGGAGCCGGAACAGGCGCTGAACCCGGCGCTGCTGCCGTCGCACCGGCCGGTCGTGCAGATCGCCATTTTGCTGGACACGAGCAACTCGATGGACGGGCTGATCGCCCAGGCCAAGGCCGAGCTGTGGCGCATCGTCCAGGAGATCGGCACGTACCAAAAACACGGCCAGGCGCCGCTTGTGCAGGTCGCGCTGTACGAATACGGCAAGCAGTCGCTGCCGGCGAGCACCGGCTTCATCCGCCAAATCAGCCCGTTCACGACCGATCTGGACGTGATTAGCGAGGCGCTTTTTGGCCTGACGACAAATGGCGGCGAGGAATATTGCGGTCAGGTCATCGATCGCGCCATCGGCGAGCTGGCGTGGTCCAACGATCCGGACGATTTCCGCGCGATCTTCATCGCCGGCAACGAGCCATTCACGCAAGGGCCGATGGACTTTCACAAATCCGTGGCCAAGGCCGCCGCGCGCCACGTCGCTGTCAACACAATTCACTGCGGCACGTTCCTCGAAGGCGCGCAGACCGGCTGGCAGGACGGCGCGCGGCTGGGCGGCGGCGCGTACCTGAGCATCGACCCGAACGTCGCGCAGCTGCATGTGGCGACGCCGTTCGATGACGAAATCGTCAACAAAAGCGATAAGCTGAGCCAGACCTACGTCAGCTACGGCAAGGGCGGCGCGGCCAAGAAAGCCCGCCAGGCGGCGCAGGACAGCAACGCCAAGAGCGCGGGCGTGAGCGCGGCGCTGGGCCGGGCGTCGGTCAAGGCGTCTGGCAAAATGTACGCCAATGCCGATTGGGACGCGGTGGACGCGCAAGTGCAAAACGGCGCCAGTTTCCGCGATGCCAAGCCCGAAGACCTGCCGCCGGAGATGGCGCAGCTGCCGCCGGAGCAGCGCGATGCGTTCGTGGCGCACAAGGCGGCGGAGCGCGCGCAGCTGCAAAAAGAAGTGGCGGAGCTGGAGCAAAAGCGCCGGGCGTTTGAGATGAGTGAGCGCGCCAAGCATGCGCTCAAAGATCGCAATACTTTTGACCTCGCGGTGCGCAAGGCGCTGGCGACGCAGCTGGAAAAGCGCAAGTTCACGCGGACGGAGCAAGCGCCGGGCACGTGATGGCTGGCAGGAAAACGGCGGCACGCGCGGTGGTGGGTGCCACGTGCGTCGGCGGGGAGGATCGCGGCCAAGCGGTTCTCCCCGCTGGCTTTTTGGGGCTGGGCCCGACGGCGGATTGACGCGCGCCGACCAGACGCGCAGGCTTGAGTTGCAGTTGTGTTGAGGTGTGAAGAAACCACGACCACAAGAGAACCCGCCGCGGCCGGATCGCAACCCAGATCCAGCACAGGACGCGGGGAAGCGTCGTGTGTTGGAACAGTTGCCGGGGGAGGTCCGCATGAATCGGTCGATGGATGTCAAGCGGTTGGGGCTGTTTGTGGTCGGCGTCTTGGCGAGCCAGGTGGCGTTGGCGGCGCCGCTGGACAATTATTGGCCGCAATTTCGCCATGACGCGGCGCATACGAACTATTCGCCCGGCAAAGGCGCGCTCAATGCGCCGGCGGTCAAGTGGCGGCTGCCGCTCGGCGGCAACGCGGTCGCGGCGCGCCTTGTGGACGTGGACCTGGATGGCGCCGATGACGTTGTCTCCATCGAAGGCGGCAGGGTGACGGCGCGCGCGGCGAGCGGCAATGTGCTGTGGTCCTCGCCGCAGCTGGCGGCGATGAACTTGGCGGCGATTGGCGATGTCGACGGCGACGGCATCCTCGACATCGCCGTCGGCGCGCTCAACCGCGCGCACGTGGTGCGCTCGAGCGATGGCGCCGTGCTGTGGTCGTCGGCACCGCAAACGCCCAGTCTCGGCTTTCTGGCGCTGGCGGATTTTGACGCCGACGGCGTGCTGGACGTCGCCGTCAGTGCTGGTCAGGGCGGCGCGATCCCGCAGCCGACGACGCAGATCATCGGTTTCTACCCGGCGCAGAAGGTCATTGCGACAACTGCGCAGCTGGCATCGGCGGACGAAACCTCTTCGGTGGCTGGCCAGTGCGTTGTCGATATCGACGGCGACGGCGCGCCGGATCTGCTGCTGCCCGGCTACCAACATTTCTACGCCTTTTCCGGCAAGACCGGCCAGCTGCTCGGTAAGTCATCGCTTTTCAACACGATTGGTCAACCGCCATTGGCGTGCACCGCGATCCAGCCGGATCCGACAAAGCCGCCAATCGTGCTGTTCGCTGCCGACGTCGCGGCGCTCACCTATCTCTGGCACGGCGTGGCGGCGCTACAACTGCAAAATGGTGCGCTGCAGCTGCTGTGGTCGGATTTGATGCCCGAGGCGACGACGCAGCGCTACGACACGCTGCCGGGCGCAATCGCCGATCTGGACAACGACGGCGTGGCGGAGGTGCTCGCCAGCAAGTTCGACAAAGGCGCGTGGCAACTGGAGGCGCGCGATGCAGCGACCGGCGCCGTGCTCCACACCGTCAGCGCGGCGCAGATGCCCGGCAACGGCGTCGGCGGGCCGGTGCTGCGCGGCGTGGTGCGCATCGCGGCGGGGGCGACGGCGACGCTAATCGTCCAGCAGGCGGACGCGGCGGCGGCGGCGAACGCCGGGGCGCTGACGCTGTGGCAGTGGACGCGCAAGGGCGGTTTTGTGCAGTTTGCCAGCGTCGGCAACGGCATCGTCTCGCAGGCCAACTGGCAGCGGCCGGGCCATGGCGAATTCATCGTCCATGCCGACGCGGTGCCGGTCCTGCAGCCGTGGGGCGCGGCGCCGGCCAACACCGGAGACCTGCTGATTTTGCGCGATTTAGCGGGCGATGGTGTTCCCGATGGCGTCGAGGACGTGCGGATCACCGCAGCGGGGCAGACCTCGTCGGCCGGCAAGGAGCCGATGGCGAACACGCAAATCCTCGGCGTCGCGGCGATGGCGGGCGGCCAGCCGAATACCCTGGTCATCGGCCACGCCGACGGTCGCGTGCCATTCCTGATCGCCGAGACGCTCGCCGGCGCCGCTGCCTCCACCAACAAGCTGGCCAATGACGCCAACAATGACGGGCTGGCGGACCTGCGCTACGGCGGCCTCGTCAACGCTTACGTGACGGTAGCGCCGGTGCAGGACAGCGACAATCTCGGGCGCATTCTTGTCGCGCACAATGGCAAGGTACAGTTGCTCACGACCGACGCTGCGGGGCCGATGACGCCGCCGACGGTGCAGCTGACCGTGGCGGACGCGGGGCAGCCGGCGGAGCCTTTCGTCGACGCGCGCGGCAGCTTTGCCGACGTGAACGGCGACGGCCAGCGCGAGATCGTCGTCCGCGGCACGACGGCCAAGCAGGTCGTGTCGCTCACCGCGTGGCCGCTGAGCGGTCCGGTCGCCACGCTGTGGAGCTACGTACACCCGAACGGCCCGTGGGCGTGGGGCGGCACGGAAGGTGACCCGTTTGTCATCGCCGACGTGAACGGCGACGGCGCCGACGATCTCGTGTGCGAGTGGGACCTACTCGGCGCCGCCGGCCAAAATCAATTGGTGACGGCCATTTCCGGCAAGACCGGCACGGAGCTTTGGCCGCCTGACGCCAAGTGCCAGGTCGGCTACACGGCGTTCAGCGTCGATGTGACAAGCACGCCGCGACGCATCCTCAGCTCCGACTACAACTCCCGCTATGGCTGCGACGCCAGCACTGGCGCGATCGTGGCCAGCGACACAAACAAGTCGCCCAGCTACGGCGTGCCCATGCTGACGGACTTGGACGGCGACGGCGTTGTCGAGCAGATCATCGCCGGTTCCGGCGAAGGCTTGACGGCGGAAAAGACCGTGGACTTCAAGACGCTGTGGAAATTCGCGGTGCCGGGAGCCTATCACGCCCCGGGTGCGCTGGTGCTCGCGGGCGCGGAGCCGCTGGCGGCGCACGCCAGCTTGGCGCAGCCGACGATTCAGGTCGTGACGGCGAAGGCGGGCGTCCCGGTCTGGGCGTACGGCTACGTCGCCGGCAAGCAAGTGACGGTCGCCGATGCCGCCGCGACCGGTTTCGCCACCGTTGGCTTGCTGGCCGCTGCCGATTTGACGGGCGCCGGCCACCCGTCGCTGCTGTTTCGCACCACGGAGGGCTACCTCTACTGCGTCAACGCGCTGACCGGCGCTGTGGACTGGGCGCTGGGCTGGGGCGGCGCGTTTGGCGACCCGATCGTCGCCGACGTCGATGGCGATGGCCAGCTGGAAATGCTGGCGATGTACTCGGACGGCTCGCTGTACGCGTTTGACCACTCGAACCTGCCGGCGGTGGCGTGGGTGCGCGAAAACGCCGGCAACGGTCCGGCGCTGGACGACGCCTCGGACATCGACGCGCAGGAGGATACCCGCACGCTGCACGTGAACTGGGCGGCGGACGCCGGCGCGCTGGGCTACGCCGTCTCCGTGCTGGACCAAAATGGCGGCACCGTGCTGGCGCCGCAGTCTTTTGGCGCGGTGACCGAGGCGACGCTGACGGGGCTGACGATGCACCTGAACGAGCACTACGTCGTCGCCGTGCAGGCGTATGCGGACCAGGCGTTCGCGCCGACGACGTTGTCCGACGGCGTGACGATCGTCGACCTGTCACCGCCGTGGATCGACGGCCAGCTGCTGCAACCGGCGGCGGTCGCGGCTGGGCAAACGGTGCAGATTGTCGCGGACTTGCATGACAAGACGGCGGTGCATGACTGGCGCGTGACGGTGACGGCGGCGGGCGGAACCGCGCCGGTCTGGCAGCAAAAAGCCAACGCCGCCCAGCCCGATGTGCACCTCCAGCTGGCGTGGGCGACGCAAGATGGCGGCAAAGCGCTGCCCGCCGGCGACTACGTTGTCCACGTGGAAGTCCATGATGGCGCGCAGCATTCCGCCGCGGTGGACATGACGCTGCACATCTGTGACGGCACGCCGTTCAGCGTGACAGCTTGCAACGCCGGCGACGTCACCGCCGACGGCTATGGCAGCGGCGGCGACGCCAGCAGCCTGCCGCAATCCGCGCCCGACGGCTGCGGCTGTCGCATCACGACCGCCACCTACAGCGTTCCGCCCGGCGCCGCGCTGTTCGCCGCTGCGTGCGTTTGGGTGCTCTGGCGGGCGCGCCGCAGCCGGGTGCGTCGTTAACTGCCCGGCGCGCTGAGCCCAGCTGCCTGCTCCGGCGTCAAGTCCAGCACCGCCTCGCTGCCCGCCCACACAAACGGGATGCCGGGATTGCGGTACAGGTTGCGCGGAATTCCACCAGCGATTTCAGCGT